>DASYAX010000390.1:0-3785 GCA_036501045.1 Bryobacteraceae bacterium | reverse complement strand
GACCGCGTCCAATATAGTTCCCTCGCCGCCGAATTGCTTGAGCGGGCAGTGTACGATGTAGCCTATTTCAAAGCGAAACGCGAAGTCGAGAAACGGCCGGAAGGGCTCCGCGTGGCAATTAAGCGGATCGCCTTTCAGTCCCTGGTTGATCGCTTGGTCTACCTTTTCGGCGTCTGCCGGCTCGAGCGGAGACTGCGCGCGCGCCGCAGTAAGCAACAACGCAAGTGGAATCAAGGCGCTGGTCCGAATTCCGTTCATGCCGAGGCGGTTTCCCCCAAGATAGCCTCCATCCATACTATTTCAGAAAAAAGGCGGCGAGTCTCCACATGTCACGCAAGTATTGACATCGTGATGTCAAGCTATATATCATCATGGTGTGCGCACAACTTTGTCGCTGGATGACGACGTCTCCGATCTCCTGAACCGCGAAGTTCGCCGTTCGGGTATTTCGTTTAAGGAAGCAGTGAACCATTTCCTCCGGGTCGGGTTGATGACGTCCAAACGGCAAACCCGGAAGGCATTCGTTGTGACTCCGCGCCGCCTGGGCCTGCCGTCCGGCTTGAGCTACGACAATATCGAGGAGCTGCTAGAGGCAGTCGAGGGCGCCAGCCACAAGTGATTGTTCCGGATGCGAACCTACTGCTGTACGCCTATGACGCGGCGTCCCTGCAACACGCAACGGCGCGCAAGTGGCTCGAACGAGTATTCTCCGGCGGCGAAGTAGTGGGTCTTCCGTGGCAGAGCGTTACGGCATTTCTTCGCATCGTGACGAACCAGAAACTTCCTGGAAAACGGTTCACCTCCGAGGAAGCAGCCGGCGTGGTAGATCAATGGCTGGATCAGCCAAATGTCAGGCTTCTGACGCCGGGGGAGCATCACTGGACGCTTCTCCGCCGCATGATGGTCGATGGACAGGCCCGCGGCCCCCTGATCACGGATGCGCAGCTCGCGGCGCTTACGATTGAATGCGGCGGCGTGCTGCATACGACGGACCGCGATTTCGCCCGCTTCCCCGGCCTGCGCTGGACCAATCCTTTAAGCTAGCTTGGTCAGATTTTTAGGAATAGCTTGCGCCGGTACATCCACCAGAGCATCAGCCAATAGGTAAGAAGCACGGCTGAGCCAAGTAGCAGCGGCTGAAACGCCGGTCCGAAAATCAGAAAAGGCCCTTCCCCTAGGTGGATCTGGAACGAGCGGGTGACGAAATCTTCGCACAGGTGAGCGATCAGGTATGCGGCAATCGAGTTCATGCCGACCACCACCAAGGGGAAAGCCCATTTGCGATAGCCTTTCACTTCGATGACCCAACAGAAGGCCGCGAGCAGCAGAAAACAGGCGCCGCCGCTGAACAGCGTCCAGGCAGGTGTCCAAATGCGCTTCACGATGGGGCAAATGCCGGTGTAGTGCAGCAGCAATCCGGCTGCGATCCCGATCACACCCGCAATAATAAATCGCTTCAATGGAATGCGCGGCGCAGCCGCCCGCAGCCAGCGTCCCGCCACCAGACCTAAAATCATGGTTCCCAGCGTGGGGATGAAACTGAGCGTCAAATAGCCCCCGTCATTGTCGACAAAGGGGCGCGTGCGCGGGAAGAGATTCAAAAACCATTGGTCGAAAGCGTTGCCGAAATTGCTGTTCTTATTCCAATGCGAAGCGAAGCCAGTGAAGTTGTGGCTCCAATTCGCCGGCACACCCACGGCTGGATAATTGAAGTTCGCGCCAGGCGCCGGATAGAGCGCCCAAGCCAGCCAATAGCCGGTAAGAATGAACGCCAACGCGCTCCACTGCCAACGCGGCGAGCGAAAGCCCAGCAAAAATAGAAAGGTATATCCCAAACCGATTTGCGTTAACGTGTCTTCAAATGTGAAATACGTTTGCGGCCCCTGCATCGAACGCAGGAAGATGCCGAGCGCGATCAGCAACAGCGATCGCCATACCGCATGTGCAAACATCTTCTGGAACGTCACTCCTTTTCGTTGCCTGCTGGCAATGGAATAGGGAAGCGCAACGCCCACCAGAAACGAGAACGATGGCTGGATCAGATCGTGCAAGCTGCAGCCGAACCATTGCGTATGCGTCTGGTTGAAGCCGAGAATGCCCCAGAACCAGTTGCCCGGAACCGCTCGCGCAACGCGGGCAAGCTGTAGAACCTCGGCCATCATCAACACCATGACGAACCCGCGATACGCGTCCACTGCAGTATTGCGAGCAACGCCGCGAGTTATCGTCTGTTGCGGAACCGGCACAGGCGCGACGGGATCGACGCCGGCGGGACTTGCTTCGTTGACAGTAACGTTCGGCATTTGCTGGCGATTATACGCCAACGCGCGGCCTAAAACAGCAGCTTTAACGCGAACTGAATCTGCCGCGGCGGAAAAGTGCTACGAATGCTGCCGAAAGCGGCATCGTTGATGTTCTGATCGGGAAGTCCGAAATTGGTGTGATTCAGGACGTTGAAGAACTCCGAACGGAACTGCAGCGCCGCGCCCTCGAGAAAGGGCAAGCGGAAGTTTTTATTGACGCCCAGGTCCCATTGAAAGAAATCCGGACCGCGGAAGGAATTGCGTGCCACGCTGCCGAAAGGCGAACTGGCGCTGGGCACGGCAAAGGCGGTCGCGTTGAAATAATGGTCGAGCATCGCCGGACCGCTGGGCCCGGCCGGGTTGCCCACCAGGTTAGGCCGCATCACCGCTTCGCCGCGGTAATCCGGAATTCGGCCGGTTACATCGTTCGCCGCACTGGGTGTGTAAATGACGTTGATGGGAAGACCGCTGTTGGCCGTATTAATCGTGTTGACCTCCCAACCGCCGAGCAAGCTATCGACAACACCGTTGCTGTGCGAGCCGAACTTGCGTCCTTTGCCAAAGGGTATCTGATATACCAAGCTCGTGACATTGTTAAATTCCACGTCGAACGTCGAAGGACCCTTCTCCGCCGCCAGATCGCGGATGTTCTGGGGATTTGAAACGGCGTAACCGGCAGAGACCTCGAGTGATTGCTCGGAATCGCCCAGCGCCTTCGACCAGGTAAACGAGTTAAGAAAATAAAACCCGCCGCTGAAGCGGTGCTCCAGGCGTCCGGAAAGCCCGTTGTAGTTGCCAAAACCGGCCGGGTCTACCCAGCTAATCGCGCCAAAATTTTGAATCGGACGCCGCGCTTGAATGCCGAGCGTCTGCCCCGGCAGGTTCACTGCCGCTTGGTTGTAATCGCCGATAATCGGAAGACGCACGCTTTGGTTTCCGCTGTAGGAAAGTTCCAATACGGTGTTGCCGGGAAGTTCCCGCTGTATTCCGAAAAACCATGTCTGCACGTAAGGCCAGCGCGTGTCCGCGGGTATGTAGCTGATGTTCGCATTCACCGCGTTAAAGGCCGCCGGACTATCGAACCCGGCCGGAAAGCTGCCCTGTGGCAGAAAAGTGGCCGGGACCTTGCCGTTCACCAGCGATTGGTTGACGGTCGCGATATTTACCTGCGGTCCGTTGATGCCGAGTTCATCGGCGCTGCCCAGCCGGTTCAGATGAACATAGCTGATACCGTAGCCGCCGCGCACCACCGTCTTCGCCGCCGGACTGTATGCAAATCCCAGGCGCGGCGCAAAATCCTTGTAATCGGGATTGACCAACGTCCGGTTATACAGGCTGCCATTGGTGGCACGCAGTAGCGAGTTCGAAACCGGGTCGTAATTCGTAAGTACGTTGTCGCGCTCCCAGCGCGGCGTGGCGAACTCCCAGCGCAGTCCCAGATTGAGCGTGAGCTTCGAATTCACGCGGTAATCGTCCTGCACG
>DASYAX010000389.1:0-3254 GCA_036501045.1 Bryobacteraceae bacterium | reverse complement strand
CGCGCCACCCATAGCAGGAGACAGACGAGTAGAACGGTGACCACGAGAGCCACGGTAATGTATCGATTCCGGTTTCGCTGCTCGAGCAGCTCTACTAACGAGCGCGCTTCGATATTCGAAAAAACGAACCAATTGTCGACGAAGGCGCTAAAACGGCCGTCGAGGAACATAACGCCGATTTCGGCGCGCAGCGCGTCCGCCTCGGGTTGAAAGGCGCGGGCGGCCACCAGGGTCATGGATTGCGTCATGCCTGGAATCACAGCCACGCCGAGGCCCGCTCCATGGCAACCCGGCGGCCGCTGGAGCAACATGGGCTCAAGCAGCCTTACTTCCATGAACGCGCCGTCAACAGCGCCTGCGCAGAGATGCTCAAAGGCGACCGTGCGATTCGGCGTGGGGTCAAGTGCCGAGTGTGTGAAGTAGCTTTTAGCGAGCGAGCGGCTCATAGGCAGATTGACCACGCTAACGGTCTTGCCGCTCCAATTCGGTTGAGAACGATCGAAGTTCGCATCGGGACGTTTCCAGGCAACGATGTACTCGTTCTGGAGCCATGGTTTGGCCACATAGACTCCCATCCGTTGCGCGATGAGGACTCCGAGGAGCGGCCACATGTCCACCTTGCCGGTGGAGAGCGCCTTCATCGGCCCTTCCGGACAATTGATCCACTTCAGGCGAATGCCACGTTTCCGCGCCGCGGCGTTCAGCACATCGACGGTAAAGCCGGCCGGGCCGTAGCCCGGCGCCCAACTTTGGTAGGGTGCAGCCTGATCGACGCCGATTCTGACTTCGCGGGTCTCGGCGGCGTTGCTGCTCGGGGCAAGGACCGCCGCGCCGCAGAGTAAGAGAATCGGATAGGCCTTTTTCGTCAGAAATGGACCGCGGTTCACCCTAACACTCCTCTTTGTACGTATCGGCTCGGAATGACAGGTGAAATGGCGGGACTGTTTGGAAAATTCGCTGCGAACGATCCTCTCGCCAATCCGGAGCGCTGCCGGGGCATGACATCGCGGGCGAGTATGGCGGTTCCATGGAGCGAGCCGCAAAAGCTGTACGAGTTGTATTTGGGCGATATTCTACTCGGCGAAGTAGAGACTCAGTGGATTAGCAGTGTTATTATCGCTCCATTTGTGTTATCTGGTCTCGCCGGAAAATCAGAAGGTGTACGCTTGCCTGCGATCAGAGAGTTGACGCTCCCGGGAAAAGGCATGGATCTCAAATTCAAACTCGACCGCGTCGCCCGTGTGCCTGCAATAGCCGCATTTTTGCTATTAGCTCTCGCGAGTTCTGCTTGCCGGGAGAAGAAGCCGCAGGAATCTTTCAGCCGCTCAAAGGCTGTCGAAATTATCGGGAATGCGCGAAAGATCCTAACGCCGAATGGGATCGAACGGCTGGAGAAGGTGCAGATCGGCGGTATTGAGCAATGGGTCTCCATTCGCGGCAGAGACAGGCGCAACCCTGTACTTCTCGTGATCCACGGCGGTCCGGGTTATGTCCTGATGCCGATGAGTTGGTGGTCGAGCCGTGATTGGGAGGAGTACTTCACTGTCGTGCAGTGGGACCAGCGTGGTTCCGGCAAGACTTACCTCCTCAATGATCCCCAAAAGGTGGGACCCACCATGACGCTGGCACGGACGGTGGCAGATGCAGAGGAAATGACGACCTGGCTCCGCCAGCAGCTTGGCAAGAAAAAGATTTTTCTGCTTGCGCACTCAGCAGGTACATACGTGGGCCTTCAGATGGCTGAACGTCATCCTGATTGGCTCTACGCTTATATCGGTGTCGGCGAGATGGCGGATATGCCCGAAAGCGAGCGCAGAGGATGGAGGTTTGCGATGGACGCCGCTCGGCGAACAAGAAACGCACAGGCCACGCGCGAACTCGAGGCGATTGCACCCTACTTTGCAGCAGGCCATCCGAATCCGCTCGGAGACGTGTTCAAGCAACGAAAGTGGGTGGGCATCTTCGGCGGCACGATGGCTTTCCGCGACGGCAGCAAGGCCGACACGGACCTTGGCGAACTTTCGCCGGACTACACAGACGCGGAAATTCCACACCTCTGGGATGGCAATAAGTTCACCGAACGCTACATCCTCGCCGATTTGCTCAACCATGACTGGTCGGTTCCGGAACTGGATTGTCCGGTCATCTTTTTCGCCGGACGCCATGACTATGTTGCGAATTCTCAAGTTCTTGCCGAATGGTTTGAGCGACTCAAGGCGCCTTCAAAACAATTGGTTTGGTTCGAGAACTCGGGACACATGCCGATGACTGAAGAGCCCGGAAAGTTCCTGATATCCCTAGTGCGTTTCGCCCGGCCTTTCGCAGAGCGAACCGGTGACGCCGCGCCGTGATCCCGGCGTCCACGCAGATATATCCGCCCGTAACGTCACGGTCTCACGATCTTGTCAGAGAGGTCGGCCATCCGGACAGTGGGCCCGCTGGAGCCATCAGCGAATCCGTGTCACTGGTTCAAAAACAGGGTTGCCGCACAATGAGCCCGGATAAGGTTTCGCGAACACTCGCCAAAGTCGTTGGGTGCTTGAATGGCTCAAAGGCTACCTGCGTTCCGGGGTTGGCGGTGTGCTTCGCGGGACGTAATCCACGAGCTCGTCGATGGGCTTTTTCGCGGCCCAGGCGATACCGCGGAGCAAGGTGCGCTGAATTTGGTAATTGGCGAAATTGGCGTAGATGTGGCCCTGCATCCAAACGAAGGCGCGGGCTGGCTGACCGCCATCGAGCGAGTGTTCGTAGGTCCAGATCTGGGGGACGACTTCTCCCTTGTGAGTGCCGGCACTGTGGGTCGGCGGGATGCTGGCGGTTGCCAGCACGTGGATGGCGGGATCTTTTGCCCAGGTCATGCTGAAGAAGGCTTCATCGAGAATCGTCAGGGCGGACATGTCTTTCATGATGGGATCCGATGGATCTACCAACGTGTATTGAATGGGCGCGTCCAGGGTGTAATTCACCTCGCCATGTTTCTTTGCGCCGCCGAGGAGGGTGGCCAAATAGGCCGGATCGGGACCGCACAAAGAGTCGTGAAAACTGACGAGGCCGCCGCCGCGCTTCACGAAGGCCTCGATGGCGGGTTTTTCGTTATCGATCAGGTAGCCGGCGTCGCCTTTGTAGATTACGACTACGTCGGTATGTTCGAGGTCGGCAGCGGTGGGGGGATGTAGGGCGCCATCGACAACGGCGCCGTGCTGGGTGAGAAGTTTGCTCCAATCGGCAAGAAACTGCGGGTAGTCATGCTGGCC
>DASYAX010000388.1:0-4604 GCA_036501045.1 Bryobacteraceae bacterium | reverse complement strand
AACAGAGCGTCCAGCGTGGCGATATCTTCCGCGCCTGCCAGACGAAAGACGAGCCCATTCGCGACTGGGTGAAGCTTGGCGTGACACAGGCTCGGGCAACGGGCACCCCCGCGGTGTTTTGGCTCGACATGGATCGTGGCCACGATGCGCAAATCATTCAGAAGGTGAAAACCTATCTGGGCGACCACAACCTTTCCAGCCTGGAAATCAAGATCCTGAAGCCCGTGGACGCGATGAAATTCTCGCTCGAGCGAATTCGCCGCGGCGAGGACACCATCTCCGTCACGGGTAACGTGCTTCGTGACTATCTCACGGACCTGTTCCCTATTCTCGAGTTGGGGACAAGCGCTCGCATGCTGTCGATCGTGCCGCTGCTACAGGGGGGCCAGTTGTTTGAAACCGGAGCCGGCGGTTCGGCGCCCAAGCACGTGCAGCAATTGTTGAAAGAAGGTCATCTGCGCTGGGACTCGCTCGGAGAGTACTGTGCGCTGGTGCCATCGCTGGAACTGATGGCAACCAAAAGCGGCAACCCGCGCGCGAATCTTCTTTCGAAAACACTGGACGGGGCCATCGGCCAGTATCTCGAAGACGCTCGCTACCCCTCGCAGAAGGTGAACGAGATCGACAACCGCGGTTCGACGTACTATCTCGCGTTGGCGTGGGCAAAGGCACTCGCCGCCCAGAACGAGGACGGGGATTTAAAGCAACGCTTCACTCCGGTAGCCGCCGCGCTGGCGGCGGCTGAGGGCAAGATCACGCAGGAGTTATTGGCGGCGCAGGGCAAACCAGCGGAAATCGGGGGGTACTATTTGCCGGACGACGATAAGTGTGTCGCAGCGATGCGGCCTAGCGCTACACTGAACGCGCTCATAGATCGGATGTAGTGGCTTTTCGCCGTACGGGGCGCGACGCTCACGGTTGAAGCCCGCGCCTCTTTGTATGCGAACGTGGTAAGTGCTCACATGCCAGATCTGCTTTTGGAGATCCGAATTTCACGTGGCGAACCTTGGCGGAGCATCGCTACCGGTGTATGGCCTGCTGGTGGCAGGCTTCTGCTGAGGCAGCCAACGGAGCCCTTACCGTCTAGACTCATTGCGGCTCTAAATCGCCATCTAGATGAGTTCGGACCGACAATTGGAACTTGGAACTACACCGTCGGCGATGCCCACTATCAGGTGGTGTTTTCGCATTATAACTCGAATATAATCAACTGAGAGAATTTCGCCGCGAGTTGAGGACATGCGACTGCGACCAGCGTGGTTCCAGATAAACAGGCGCCCTTAATGTGGATATCATTCGGTGTCCCACCCCGAAGATATGTGGCAAGATATGCGACCCGCGTTCGTTCCAGTGATTCCACTTAGTAAGCCGCTTGCTGCAGATTAGGAATGGGAAGCGCCGATGGGCGTTGGTCCAACAGCAACGAGATGAACGCGCCTCTTCAGGACGGGCCATTTTGGGTCAGGCAACCAAGGGAGTGGATTACTGAGGAAATGGCGTGCCGCCATCGGGCGGGTACCAGTCGAATTCCATGGTTTTTCCGCCGGTGCGCCAACGCGCAGGAGTCGTGGTTTCCATCCAGTCAGTGGGTTCGGCTGAAGGCTGAGGCTTGCATGCCGACGCGAAGGCACGGCGAATCGCGCCCCTGCTTTCTGCGTTCAGCACTTTCGGGTCCGGCGAAGCGAACAGCGTCGTACCGCTGTGCGCCACCAAGTGCAGCCACCTGGAGGCGAGATCCCAGGGCAGCTCCGGTGTCACGGCAGCGCAGTCGGGGTCAAGGTCGAAAAACGCGCGGTGCTGAGGCATACGGAATGCCAGCGTGTTCACTCCCATACGGCGTGTGCGGTCAAAGTCGCGCCCGCTTGTGTCATCGCCGGTCCGCTGCATTTCAAATATCCCCGCGCCGAGATGGCCGAAGGTGTTGCATCCGTCGATCAGCGCGTCGCCGCCAGCACGACGGATTGCGCGATACAGCGCGAGCGTGATCTCGGCGGTAGTGCGGCTGCGGTCGGCGAAATGCCATCCAGAGCCGGTTAGCTCCGCGCCCATGCGGAAACCCCACCGGCCCATCAAATCGAAGCTTGTGAAGTCGTGCTTGATCAGTTCGAAACCCCAGCTGGTCAGGCGGCGAATATCCTGCCGGACGATCTCAAGATTCTCGGGAATGGTGGGGTCAAGCACGCTGGTACGCGAACCCACGCGGGGACGCAGGCGCGCACTCTCCGGGATCGCGGCGTTAGTAAACAAAGGGCGCAGCCAGATGCCGGGTCGAACGCCCTGCTTTTTCATTGATGCAGCGAGACCGGGCATGTCAGGGAAGCGCTCATTGCCGCGGTCCCACGGACCCGTCGTATTGACTGGAGTCCAGCCATCGTCGATGACCATGAACGGCCGATTCGCACTAGCGGGCGCGAGTTCCGCCATCAACGCCGTATCCCTCAGAATGCCGGCCGCCGAGCAATTCCGGCCGTAGGTGTAATACCAGTTATTGCCGCCGTATACCGGAGCAGCCGGAAGGCGGGGCGACTTGCAAAGCTCGCGGCAGAACCGCCGGGCCGAAGCAAACGCGCTTTCACCGGCAGCGCCTCGGTAAGTGACGATGGTCGCGGCATCCAACAACCGTCCACCTAGTTGTACGGCGCTGCCCCCGTTCCGCACATCGAGCCACAGCGAGATGCCGTCCGGATCGACCTGCCAGAAAGCGAACGCGGCTGCTCCGGTTTGAACGCCGTATCCGTGTGTCGCTTGCCCATCGAACGCCAGAAAATACCAGGGCAACACCCGGTCGCCCACCATGCAGCGCCATTCCAGATCGCCGTAACTTCGCTCCCAGTCATCATTTAGAAGCCGCCAGAACTCCGGGACCTTGGCACGCCAGCGCAGCCGCATGCGCGAGAGCGAAGCTGCTTCGATTCGCAGCGGGATCGTTCGTTCCCGCGGTTCAGCAGATACGGCGATCCCACTTCCGGTCCACCGGTTCCCTGCACGTGTGAGCGGCACGGTTTCGCGATCGACAAACGCCGTGACGGAATCAGGTGGACGCAGAACATCGACATATGCTGCGCCGGCAGTGGTCGACTGAGCCAGTGCAGCAGCGGGCAGCGCAGTAGAAATGGTGAACAGATCGCGACGGGAGATCGGCAAACAAGTATTCTCGCACCGGTATCCTCTGGCCGCAGATCACGACTCGGCTTGGTCAGTGAACTTCCGCGTCGAACCGTCGTTCAGCCGCGGGATTGAGGTTCCGGAGCGGCCTCGGCCGAAACTGATGATCCAGGCAAGCATCTCAGGTTTTATGCTGCGAGCGTGTCCTAGTTGCGGCGTGACGAACAGAGTGCCTGCCGAGCATCTCGCGGATACCGGGCGCTGCGGAGATTGCCGGGCAACGCTGACGCCATTATCCGGCCCTATCGAGGCCACTGGCGAAATCTTCCATGAAGTGTTCAAAATGCGCGCGTGCCCGTCCCGGTGGATTTTTGGGCCGATTGGTGCGGGCCTTGCAAGATGGCGGCGCCTGAAGTGGAAGCGCTCGCAAAGGAAATGGCAGGACGGCTGATCGTCTTGAAGGGGATACGGAGCGCGAGCCGTCAATAGCGTCTCAGTTCCGGGTCCAGAGTATTCCCAATTTCATTGTTTTCCGAAATGGAGGCGCCGTCCTGCAGCGAAGCGGGGCCCTGCCGCGTTCGGAGATGCGGCGGTGGATTGAAACATCGAGCGCTCACGCCTGATATTCGACAAAGTCAATCCTTCGATTTATCAAAACGGCAGATTTTCGACCATCCGCTTAAGCCTTGCCTCAAACGCTGCCCGCTTGTCGTTCCGAAGCGAGTCGCTGACGAACTCATCCGTAGCTTGAAAAAACGCGTTCGCGAGTTCTTCAACGCTCAGGACGCTCGCATCTTTCCCGGCCCCTTTATAGCGAATCTTACGGCAGTGGCCCTCTCGCGCAAGGCGCGAATCGGTCCCGCGCAGCACGCCGCATCGCGCGCCGTAAATATCTTTTCCGGTCAGCCTGACTTCTTGCGGCAGAAATGGCAGCAGATAACTTTCCACCCACAGGATGAAATCGGATCGCATCACATCCGCTTTTTGCAGTGGCAGGTTGATCAGCGCCATTGTCTCGATTCCGGAATAAATGAGGATCAGCGCGGACACATAGTGGCGCTCTTGCAGCAGAAGTCGAATAGGCAGCTTGATACCATTCTCGATTACAGTCTCCGTCGTCTCCATGACTCACGCGCACATCCGCAGTAAAGGAAAACTCTTCAAGCCCTAGGAGCCATTATGATCAGCGGCCCGCAAATTTGAGCAGGCATGGCGGCGCGCTTTCACCGACATCGCTCAGATTTCGGGCATCTAGTCACACGCGAGCTGGCCGCGCTCCTGAAAGTAGCGTATCGGGCGAACTCCGTCATAACGATTGCGAGCTCGGCGTTTATCATTAGTAATCCACACTGATGGCTTGTGATTAGGGCAACTATCCGGCAGAGCCAGCAATGATCCCGGGCTAGGGTGAAGGCATGCTCGATGAAGCCAAAGGGAAAATCAAGCAGGGATTCGGGGACGTGAAGGAGGCCATCAGGGATTCGGACAAGTCTGCTGGT
>DASYAX010000387.1:0-2248 GCA_036501045.1 Bryobacteraceae bacterium | reverse complement strand
GTTACCAGGCCTGTTCGCAGCGTAATCGGCCTTCGCTCCAAGGCGATGCGGAATTCGCGGCAGAAGGCGTGAGCTAATGGCCAAGCCGCGCATCTCGGTCCTGATCGATACCTACAATCACGAGCGCTACATCGAGCAGGCGATCGTGAGCGTTCTGGAACAGGATTTTCCGCCTGCGGAGACTGAAGTTCTTGTAGTCGACGACGGCTCGACGGACTGCACGCCCGAAATCGTTCGCAAGTTCGAGCCCCGCGTCCGCCTGCTGCGAAAGGCAAACGGCGGCCAAGCCTCTGCTTTCAACGCCGCCATTCCGGAAACCACCGCACCTCTCGTCGCCTTTCTCGATGGCGACGATTGGTGGGCCAAGGAAAAATTGACCGCAGTCGCGCAAGCCTTCGACGCCGATCCTGATATTCCCGCCGTCGGCCACGGCTTCTACGAGGTGTATGACGGCGAGCCCCGCATCCTGATGGTTCCTAAGAAAGCGTGCCGCATTAGCATCGATAATTTGGAAGAGACTCGCATTTCGACCGTCGCGAAAAGTTTTATCGCCACCAGCAAGCTCACGGTCCGCCGCTCGGTCTTGGACCGCGTCGGTAAAATCCCCGATCAGCTTGTCCTTTGCGCCGATGAACCGATCCTGAACGCGGCTCTCGCGCTCGGCGGCGCGCTTCTGCTCGATCGCCCCCTTTGCTACTACCGCTACCATTCCAATAATCAGTTCGGTTTCGACTCGCGCGATCTTGCCCCGAACAAAAGGAAACATATGGTTCAGGTTTGCATCACCGAGTACCTTCCGAATCTTCTGGCGCGCTTTGGAGTATCGCCGGAGGCCAGTGAAATTCTGGTGCAGCGGCATAAAGTTGACATGGCGCGCTTCGAAGGACTGCACGGCGCCGGCGGCCGCCTGCAAGTTTTCCGTGCGGAGGCGCGTAACTTTCGGGCGGAATTCAAGAACCCTAGCGCTGGTTATCTGCTCTTCAAGGCTGCTGTGGCCGCCCTCACCTTGATTTTGCCGCCGGCGCGCTTCTATCAGGTGCGAGACTGGTACGGCAAGCGAGACCTCAGCCGTTTTCGCGAAGCTGTTGGCACCGCCGAGCACACCTATCCGGAAATGTACAAGCGAGTGCCCCTGTGAGGCGCCGAAATTGCAATGGTTGCCTCGTCAAGACGCCGATTTCCGCCGAGGTTTTGGAAGAAGGCGTATGCCAAAGAACGCCCTGCTCTACTAGGTGCTTAAGACGCTGCGCTTCCGATCCCGAAGTTTTGCGACAAAGTGTAGTCCTCGTCCGAAGAGCCATGATGCCGGAAAGGGATACAATCCCAACGATGTTTTCAGCGCTTCAGTTTCCATCCCCAGGCTTGTGAATGCCTCGGTCCACTCGCGATTCGACCAGTAATTATAGGGAAGAATCCCCTGACAAGCGTTCCCCACGGTATCCATTACGCGAAGCGTGAATCTTGCAAGAAAGCCATCACAGAAGTGATCCTTGATCACGATTGTTTTGCCCACGCGCGCAGCCTCTCGCAAGAGCGCGAGTGGATCATCGGTGTGATGCAGAACGTCAACGAACATTACGACGTCGAAACTCTGCGATTGATATGGAATCGTGATGCCGTCAAATCTGTGGACCGTGATGTAAGGAGAACGGTGAACGAGTACATCGATGCCTTCGATTGAAATGCCGGGTCGCCGCTGTTGGATGAGGGCGTCAATTGTGCCGTTGCCGCAACCCACATCGAGGACGTGGGCGTTGGGTGGGAGAAACTCGCAGAGATGTTCGCTTAGAATCCTCACTCGACGACCAGAAACGAGTTTGTCGTGAAGGGTACCAATGACCGTTGATAGACCTTTCACCGGCGAGCCATGCCAAGGACGCTCAGAAAAAAACTTGATAGAACGATTTCAATCCCCAGGGTGAGCGATACGAATCCCGGAATTACGATCCGGAGCGTTTTGTCCGGATCAAGCGGACCGAAATGGTGGCTTCGCCAGTAGCTCAACCCGAGAATCCAAGTTGCCGCTCCGGCGAAAATTAGCAGGGTGCCCAAAATCAGGCCCGTTTCGAGTGTGACGCAACGAAAAGCCTTTGTTAGCGCCGGATCTTCCGGCAGCAAATGCTCCCGGACCGCGAACATTTTGGTAAAAACCGCGAAATTGATGGACTGAAAGCCGATCAGAATGGCCATCGCTCCAAACAACAACGTGTGGTAATCAAACGTCACCTTTCCGAAAGTCTGCGGCCCC
>DASYAX010000386.1:0-1513 GCA_036501045.1 Bryobacteraceae bacterium | reverse complement strand
GAAGTTCGATCTGGTCTAATTCAGCGGCAACCCCAGGGTTACCATTGGAGAGCGGAGGATTGTTATGAGCGCTGCGTATGCGCATCCAGAAGTCTTAGTCGATACCGCGTTTGTGGCGGCGCACGCCAATGACAGCCATGTGCGTGTCGTGGAAGTGGACGTAGATACCAAAGCCTACGACGAAGGCCACGTACCCGGAGCGATTGCCTGGGCCTGGAATACGCAGCTTTGCGATACCGTGGTTCGCGACATCTTGTCGAAGGCGCAATTTGAAAACTTGATGACCCAGTCCGGCATCGGCAACGGCACTACTGTGGTGCTCTACGGCGACAACAATAATTGGTTCGCGGCTTGGGCTTTGTGGCAGATGAAGATTTACGGTCACAAAGACGTTCGCATCATGGATGGCGGACGCAAGAAATGGCTGGCCGAGGGTCGCGATTTGGACACTAGCGCAGCTACGGCCCGGCCCAGCGCTACGCCCTATCAGGCAACAGATGCGGATCTTTCGCTCCGGGCCTTTTTGGGGCAAGTGCAGCAAGCGCAGAAGGCTGGCAGCGCCGTGATGATCGATGTACGCAGCCCGCAGGAATTTTCCGGTGAAATATTGGCGCCGCCGGGACTGCCCGAAACCTGCCAACGCGGCGGCCACATCCCCGGCGCTCGCAGCGTACCGTGGGGGAAGGCTTGCAACGATGATGGCACCTTCAAGTCGCGAGAGGATTTGCAGGCCTTGTACGGCGCCGAGGGTGTCGCGCCTTCGAAACAAGCCATCGCGTATTGCCGGATCGGCGAGCGATCCAGCCACACCTGGTTCGTGTTGAAGTATCTGCTGGGGATCAACGATGTGCTCAACTACGACGGATCGTGGACCGAGTGGGGCAATCTGGTGGGCGCGCCGGTAGAAAAAGGTGCGGCGAAATCTGTGGGGCAGGCATGAAGCCGGAAAATTTCAGTGAACGCAAAGTCGATGTCGATGGCTGGCAAGTCAATCTGACGACGTATCAGCTCGGCGAAAAGTGGCATACCAAGGCAGATAATGTTTCGCCCGGAGCGGCACTGGCCCGCATAGTCGCCGATACTCGCGAGGACGCTGAAAATCGGGCTTTGGCTCGAGCCAAGGAGTTGCTCGGTCGGACCAAGCGGCGCGAGGTCTGACGGTACTTCACATGTTAGACTGAAGATCGCGGCGGCAAGGCTCGCGCTGCAATAAACCCCGGAGAGATGGCCGAGTGGTTGAAGGCGCACGCTTGGAAAGCGTGTATAGGGGAAACTCTATCGAGGGTTCGAATCCCTCTCTCTCCGCCATTAGACAAATTACCTATGTGTCGAGTCGCACAAATCAACAACTTGCAAGCAGCTTCCCTTTCCAACGTGCGATAGCGTGTAAGCCTGTGGTACGACGAGACCCAGGTGAAACACTACCCACAGACCAAACTCGCCCAGCCGACCAAAGCTACGAATGCGCCAAAATGTTCGGCGAAAAAGCGTGCTGCCCGAGAGCCGCACGCTT
>DASYAX010000385.1:0-16272 GCA_036501045.1 Bryobacteraceae bacterium | reverse complement strand
ATGGTGGCGAGCTTTTACGGCCGGGTGACCGATCTTCCCGCGCTGCGTCAGCTCTTCAGCATTTCTCTCAAGGGGACGACGCTCGCCCACCTGCTTCAACTTGCACAGAGCCTGGATTTAGAGGGCCGGCCTTTGCGGGTGGAGTTAGAAGATGTGCCGCAGCTTGAAACACCGTGCATTTTGCATTGGGACATGGCGCATTTCGTAGTGCTGAAAGAAGTGCGCGGCGGCCGGCTGGTGATTTATGATCCCGCAATCGGCGAACAGCGAATGCGCCTGGCCGAGGCGAGCGAGCATTTTACCGGTGTGGCTTTGGAACTGCGCCCCTCGGGGGAATTCGAGCCCAAGGACGAAACCCAGAAGATCACGCTCGGCCGGCTAATGGGCCGCGTGGCTGGTATACGGCGCGCTTTGGTTCCACTGGTCGTTTTCGCGTTTGCTTTGGAATTGCTGATCATTGCAGCACCGCTGTTCCTGCAGTGGGTGGTGGATGAGGTTTTGATGGGCCGCGACCGCGGCTTACTCGTGACCTTGTGTCTCGGCTTCGCGCTGTTGTCGGTCTTGCAGGCGGCTATCGGCGCCATCCGTAGCTGGGCGGTGTTGTATTTCGGAACCAATCTGCATTTCCAATGGCTCTCCAGGCTCTTCGGCCATCTTGTCCGGCTCCCTCTTTCGTACTTCGAAAAGCGCTTTCTGGGAGACCTGATTTCGCGCTTCGATGCAGTGCATATCCTGCAGCAGGCCCTTTCCTCTCGCCTGGTAGAGGCGTTAGTGGATGGAGTGATGGCGCTTCTCATGCTTGCGGTGATGTGTGTTTATAGCGAGAGGCTCGGTCTGATTGCCATTCTGAGCGTTGCTCTTTATCTTGTTTTGCGCTCGATGACATTCGGTCCGGCACGGCGTGCGACCAGCGAATTCATTGTTCACTCCGCAAGGCAGCAAGGCTTTCTAGTTGAAACGCTGCGCGGCATAGCAGCGCTTAAGATGTTTCACCGGGAGTCGCAGCGGAAGACCAAATGGGCGAACCTGCTGGCTAGAGCAACCAATGCCAAACTTGCGGCGGACAAGTTAGAGATTCTGTCGCGCGCCGCGAATGTAGCGATCTTCGGCATCGAATCGGTTCTGATTCTTTGGTACGGCGCATTGGCGGTGATGGGGGGAGCCTTGTCGGTCGGAATGTTGTTTGCTTTTGTCGCTTACAAAGAGCAATTCAACAACCGAATGAGCAAGCTGGTGGATCACTTTTTCGAACTGCGCATGCTGCGCCTCCAGGTGGAGCGCTTGTCCGATATCGTTCTTCAGCCTGCCGAAGACCGTCCGGCGATGCCGTGGGTCGAGGCCGGGGGCACCGCAGCTTCATCACTAGAGATCCGATCGCTGTATTACCGCTATTCGGATACCGACCCATGGCTTCTTGAAAATGTAGCGCTGCGGGTTGAGCCCGGCGAATGTATTGCGATCACGGGCCGATCCGGCGCAGGTAAGTCCACGCTCGTCAAAATGATCTCGGGATTATTGCAGCCGCAACAAGGAGAAGTGCTCCTAGGCGGATTGTCTGTACACGGAGAGCGCAACGCCGGCATCGGCGGCCGCCTCGCTTTTGTAATGCAGGAAGACACGCTATTTTCTGGAAGCATTTGCGAGAACATTCACTTCTTCGATGACGCTCCCGATCTGGAGCGGGTCAGAGAATGCGCTTCCCTAGCGCGTATTCACGACGACATTGTGGCCATGCCAATGGGTTACGAAACCTTGGTAGGAGATATGGGAGCGGCCGTCTCAGGCGGCCAGAAACAACGTCTATTCCTCGCCCGCGCCCTCTACAGCAGGCCTTCGATCTTAGTACTCGACGAAGCTACCAGCCATCTGGATCTGGAAACCGAGAAACAAATTTCACAAACTCTGCGAACGCTTCAATTGACCCGGATTATGGTCGCCCACCGGCCACAGACGATCGCCATTGCCGATCGCGTGCTCGCAATCGACGGGGGCCGGCTGGTTTCGATGCGTGAAGCGTCCGCAAAGTTGGATTACGAGTTTGCCTCGTAAGAGGCAATATGCGCGCAAGCGCAATCACATAAAGGAGAACAAATATGAACAAACCAACGACTAAAAAACAAGACGAGGCCAAAGGCCAGACGATCGGGCGCCAGAACGCACGAGAGTTGACCCCGGAGGAAGTCGCCTTAGTGAGTGGCGGCCTGAAGTCCATTGCCCCCACACACGGCTCCGCTGGAACGTGCATCAGCGGTGGTTACGACGATATCTGCTACTAATTCGTCGCTCGTTACGCTGGGATTCCGTTGGGAGCGTTCGACGCTCTCGACGGAATTCGAAGCAAGAGAATCGGAAGGGATAGGAAACGTCATGGCGATTATCATCGTGGCCCCGGAAGTCGAGTTGCATGCCGATTGGATTGAGTGGGGGTTGAAAGAAGCGGGCTTTGCAGTGATTCGATGGGCAGGACTAGGCTGGCGCCCGGAAGACAGCGCCACGATTTATTTAGGCGATCGGGAGGAGATTTATCTAGGCAACCACAAGCTTTCTTCTAAAGACACAGTTTGGTTCAAGCGCCCGAGCCTTGCCGTGCACCCCGAAGTAGACCCCACAGAGAAGAAGTTCGCGGCGAACGAATACGAGGCCTTCAAAAGGAACTTGTTGTCGCACATTGAATTGAGCGGCGCCCGTTGCATTAACAAGTGGTCCACCGTGCTGACAATTGAGAATAAGTCGCTGCAGTTGTCTCTTGCCAGCCGATGCGGTTTGCGTGTACCGGCCACGAGGATTGGCAACTGCGCTCCCTTCATCAAAGCGTTCCTCGCTCGCCCGGATGCCGATATCATTCACAAGGCGTTCCGGCCGCATGCGTGGATTGGAGCAGACGGCGCTATTTACAACTGCGAGACCACTGGGCTCAGCCAAGATTGTGAGTGGCTGGACGACACATTCGCTTACGCACCCGGCGTTTACCAGCAGCGCATACAGAAGAACTGCGACGTGCGAGTCAACATGATCGGTGGCGACTTTCACTCCTTTGTGATTACAACGCCGGGAATTGCGCTGGATTGGAGATCGCATGGTCTGCGAGATGGTTTGCGCATTGAACGGATCACCTTGCCGCTCGAGATAGAGTCAGCATTGCGCACATTTGCCGATCGCGCGGAGTTAGCTTTTGGCTGCTTCGACATGGTGGTGGATAGCGCAGGCGTTTGGTGGTTCCTTGAAGTAAATCAAGCAGGGCAGTTTCTTTGGATCGACGATCTTCAGCCGGATGACGGTGTTTATGAACCGATGCTCCGGTTCTTGAGCGCTACCGAACCAGCTTCCGATCGGGGCTTTCCCAGCTTCCGCCGCTGCCTCGCCGAATGCAAGGTGACAGAAGAGGTCATTCCGCCTGAGGAGGATTTTCCCTTCCGCACGGTCGAAAAGGCAATATTGGCGGCCGCTAGCTCCTCGAATTAGCCGGGATGGAGTTCTTCGCGGAGTGAGACGGCCACAGACCTAAAAAGGGCCACGCGGCGAACCGCGCGGCCCTTTTTTTGTCAGCCTACAGTTGGTCTATTTGGGGCAACCCAAAGCTTTTACTTCGCTCTCGGGCAGCGGTTTGGCGTTCTTGACAGCGGGCGGCATCGAGGTACTGTTGTGAGGCACCAGGTAGACTTCGACGCGCCGGTTCTTATCGGCTTCGCTGGTTTCCGAACCCTTGCGCTCCTTGGTGTTGGAGGTTCCGCACTGGCCAGGCCTGGTTTCCGAGGTCTGGTCGGTGCCTACCCAATCGACCTTGATGCGGGACGGGTCGGCCTTACCGCAGGTGGCGGTACCGCCGCTGAGTACGGCCGCGGCATTGAGCACACGCTGCTCATCGAGCTCGTGCGTTTCGGCGTGATGGCCACGGCGGCCGCGAGCGCGCGGAGCGTTGGTTGCTTCGTCGGTATCGCGATGGCCGACGAGCACGATGTCGTAATCGCCGTTGGCCATTCGGGGAGCCGCGTCATCGATCAGAACGCGCTTGCCGCAGTTGTTCACGCGGGCATTGTTCTTGGCGAAGATGACGTCATCGAGCCGTACAAAGGTCGGTTGGCAGTTCACCGTAATGGTGGTGTTCTGGGTAGCCGTCTTGCCGGTCTCATCGGTAACGGTGAGAGTCGCGGTGACGCTCTTGCTCTGGCCGGTTGCGCCGCCTTCGAAGTTCAGGGTAGAAGCATCGAAGGTCGCGTTCGGGCTGCTGTCGTTGGTCACGCTGCCTTCGCTGACGGTCCACTTATAGGTCAAGTTGCCGCCGCAAGCGGAAGCCTGCGCTGTGGCCGACAGGTTGGCGGTGTGGGCGCCGCTGGTATTCGCGGCGCAAGCCAACTCCGTTGGCGAAGCGTTGACGCTGCTGATGGTCGGACCCGCATTGCTCACCGTAACGCTGGCGGTGGCAGTTACCGGAGCCGCCGGTTGAACGGCGGGCGGCTGTACCCAGCAACGGACCGGGAATTTCTTCGGCCGCTCGAGCGGCGGCGGTGGCGGCGTGGCGTCGGTCACGGTCAACTGAATGTTGAAGCTGCCGGCGTTATTCGGCGTGAAGGTGAAATCGGGACCAGTGGCTTCCTGCGCCGCGCCATTCAACGTCCAGGCGTAAGTCAGCTTATGATCGGCAGGCGCGCCGGTGAGAGTGGCATGCAAAGTAACCGGCTTGCCCTGGCAAATAGTTCCTTCGGCGCCCGAGAGCGTGGGCGTGGGAAGCGGAGCCGGCGGCGGCGGAGCCGGAGGCATCGGCGGGCATTTACTCTGGCCGAAGTAGAAGACCAATCCAGCGGTGGCCTGCAAGCCGTTCAGCTTGTCTTTCGACGGAATATAGACATTTGTGCCATTGGCGAAATTCGCCAAATTGTAAGTTGGGTTGCGGGTCCAGAGGCCGCGGGCGTCGAAACGCAATCCAAAGTGGTCGCTGAGATGGAACTTGACGCCGCCTCCATAGTTCAGGCCGACCTGCAAATTGTCATTGAGACCCCCAGCGCCATAGAGCGCGCTGTTGACGGGTTGGGAGGCGAGTTGTTCGGCCTTGTTACTCGGCGTATACTGCACACCCATCACACCCACCGTGAGGTAGGGCTGAACCTTGGAGCCGCGCGGCGTCAGGTTGAAGACCGGATTCAGGCCGAACAGAAAATTGTGGCTGCTGAAACCATAGGGCGGAATGGGAGTCGTGGTGCCTGGAAGATTACCGGCCGACGAGCGGAAGGCAACCGGCGCGTTGGCGTAGTCGGCCCATAGCTCGATTCCGAGATACTTGGCCGGGTTAACGGCAATACGGAAACCGGCGACCCCGCCATCCGCCAAGTGGGTCGTCAACCCACGATTAACTTGTCCATACAGACTAATGCCACCGAAAGGATCGACCTCGACCAAATCCGGGTACTGATCTTCGCCCTTTGACATGCTAGAGGCGGTCTTCGTATTACTCTTATTTGCGTCCTGAGCGAAAGCCGCCGTGCCAAGACACAGCGCTGCGCACAAGAACGCGGAACCAGCCGGCTTAGATATTAGCCGAGTAATCATTTCTGCTCCTCCAAAAACGAGAGTCCTTTAAACCCATAATGCATAGATAATCGTCAGACGCATTTCATTACGTCCTGATGTACTAAATCATTAACCGTTATTCACAACGGAGATAACCGGACGGCTCGCCGCCCGGCCCCATTTACTACCTCGGACATCCAAGGGTTTTGAGTTCGGGCTCGGGAACCGGCCGGGCGTTTTTCGCCGCGGGAGGCATCGTCGAGCTGTTTTTCGGAATCAGGTAGACTTCGACGCGACGTTCCTTGTCGCTATCACTAACTTGGGAGCCGCGGCGCTCCTTGGTCTGCGGCAAGTTGGATGTTCCGCAGAGACCGGGGTCGGGCGTCGAGGTCTGGTCCGTTCCGGCGAGATCCATCTTGATTTGAGAAGGATCGAGATTGGCGCAAGTTCCGTGCCCGCCAACCAGCACAGCAGCGGCATTCAAAGCCCGCTGCTCATCGAGAGCACGGGCGGCCGCTCTTGTTCGGCCGCGGGCGTGTCTGCCGGCGGGGACATTTTCATTCTCATCCGCGGAGCGATGCGCCACCAGCAGGACATCGTAAGTGGTTCCAGCCTGCGGCGCGGCTTGCTCGATCAGAATATGTTTTCCACAGTTATTTACACGCGCGTTGTTTTTGGCAAACACGATATCGGGCAAACGCTTGTACTGCGGCGGGCAGTTTACAGTGATGTTAGCGGTCTGAGAGGCCGACTTCCCCTTTTCGTCGGTGGCGGTCAGAGTGGCGGTGACGGTCTTCGATTGATTGCCGCCGCTATCGAAGCTGAGCGTAGAGGCATCGAAGGTGGCATTGGGACTGGTGTCGTTGGTTACGCTGCCTTCGCTCACGGTCCACTTATAAGTAAGATTGCCGCCGCACGCGGAGCCGTTCACCTGGGCGGAGAGACTGGCGGTGTGGACACCGTTCGTGTCGGCCGCGCAACTCAGAGTGGTGGGCGAAGCGGCGACGCTCGCAATTTGCGGAGGCGTATCGTCCTGAACGGTGATGGTCTTGGGACCGGCGGTTACGGTTCTAGACGGGTCGGTCGAATCGGAGACGGCGACTTCCACTTTGAAATCGCCAGCGTTGTTCGGCGTAAACGAGTAATCGGCGCTCGCCGAGGGCGCGGCAGCGGCGCCATTCGTTTTCCATACGTAACTGAGCGCATGTCCGGTGGGATCGCTGGCGGTGGAGTGGACGTTAATGGCCTTGGCCTGGCACAAAGTACCTTCGCCGCCGGTGATGTCGCCGGCATTGATCGCGGGCGGCGGCGGCTTGGGAGCAGGCGGGGGCGGAACATGCTTCGAGCCGAAATAGAAGACCAGGCCGGCGGTTGCTTCCAGGCCGTTGAATTTCTGTTTAGGAATGATATAGAGGCCGCCATCATTCGAGCGGGGCAAACCGAAAGTAGGGTTACGCGAGAGCAGACCGCGCACGTCGAAGCGTAAGCCGAAATGATCGCTGAGATGGAACTTGACGCCACCGCCATAGTTGAGGGCGACCTGCAGGTTGTCACTGAGACCGCGGATGCCATAGAGCGTTTGGTTGAGCGGCGCCATGGCGCTGGTTTCCGCTTCATTGGTGGGAACGAAGTGAAGCGCGCCCACACCAACGGTGACGTAGGGACGCACGCGCGAGCCACGCGCGGTGAAGTTATAGACCGGGTTCAGCGCGAAGTAATGAATATGATTGCCGAAGTTATAGCTGGGCAGGCCGGGGCTAATGGGCGTTACCAGGCGAACGTTGTTCACCATGAAGTTATAGCCAAATTCGATACCGACGTGACGGCTGACATTGACGCCCGCGCGAATACCCGCCGTACCGCCGTCGAGAAGTTTCTCGCCCAGACCTTTGTTGAGCTGTCCCCAGAGACTGACGCCGCCGAAGGGATCGATTTCGACGAGATCGGGATAATCTTCAGACGCAGCCATTTTTTGCTGCGTATCATTCCCCTTAGTGGCATCCTGCGCCTTAGTGGCATCCTGCGCGAAGGCTAAGGGGCCAACGCACCATACCATTGCCAGAAATACCGGAAGAACTAACCTGCCACTCCACTTGCAAGATCTAACCATCACCATTAATTGATCTTAGCGAAACCGGTTTAATTTCGAAAGAGGACTCCCAAATCTGTTGTGATGCCGAAAAGGCGGTTGGAAGATGGATCGGGCATCCAAAGCTGCCGAATACGGGTGGTGGGGAGGGCGCTGGGCACCATGGCCCAGGATGCACCAGAGTCCTTGGTTTCGTAAAGCCGTCCGTATTCGACGGCATAGCCGGTCTTGGTGGCGGAGTAAAGAACGGAAGTAGCGGTGGAATGCGGAATGCCCTTCAGATTCGTGTACCATTGCGTGCCACCGTCCGGCGAAGAGTACAAACCAACTCGCGTGGCTGCCAGAAGGGGCGATGTGATATCGGCTGGAATGGCAATGTCGTTGACGTCGGACGAGGGCAGTGGGAAAGCGAGAGGCGTCCAATGCGCGCCGAAATCGGCAGAGGCGAAGAGACCGGAGGCGGCGCGGACAATCAGGCGGCCATCGGCATTCGGCGCGCTGAAGAGGGCGGACACTGCGCTCGCTCCGGGTATTTCGGCCAAGGTCCAGCGCTCGCCTGCATCGGTGCTCGCGAGCAGACCCAGATTAGTAGCGGCGAACAGTAGATCTTTGGCTCCGTCCTTCATGGAATAGAGGGCGTCAATTTGATCCGGATAGATTTCGCGGATTTTTTGAACGGGCTTGTGCGCGATGGTTTTGCGCGTTGCTGGCCGGCGATGGCCGGCGGCGGTTCGCGCGGGAGCAGCCTTGTGTTCGACTTCGGGCGGAGGAGGCAGCAGCAAATGGATAGGCAGCGGCTTCCAGGTTTCGCCACCGTCGATCGATTTATACATCGTACGCGGGCTGGCGGCGACTAAGATGTGTTCTTGGCCGGGCAGGCCGGCGATGGTTTTCAGGTGAACGCCAATGAGTCCGTGCACATTTTTCATCTGGGCCCAGTTTTCGCCGTGATCGGCGCTGACGAAAATGCCGCTGGTTTCGCCGAGCTGGGTTTCGAGCGCCAGCAAGTTGTCGCCGGAGCGCGAAACGGAGCTGATGGTGCGATCGACAAAGCCTTGATTGACGAAGCGAAGGTTGTCGCCGCCGTCGCTACTCTTGCCGATGCCCTCGTATTCCATGGCCAAATACAAGCTGCCGGCATGCGAACGATCGAAGGCCATGAAGTTGACCTGGGTGTTCGTCAGGGTGCGCCAGGTGCCGCCGAGATTCAGGGACTTGAAGAGGCCCATGGTGGTGCCGGCGTAAATGGTGTCGGCGCCGGAAGGATCTTTGCGGATGACGTGCGTGCGGCGCGAGGTATTGGGAATGCCCATGAGCTTGCGCCATTGATCGCCGCGGTTATCGCTCGAGTAAATGCCGCTGCAGGCGCTGGCGAACACGTCGCTCGGCCGGGTGGGGTCGACGTAAATGGAAAACACATCGGAATCGTCGATCATGCCGGTGTGGATGGACTCCCAGGTTTTGCCGCCATCCACGGTTTTCCAGGGCAGGTGGGAAGTGCCGGCGTAAATAACGTCGGGATTTGCGGGATCGATGGCGACGGCGGTGATGCCTTGCATCTCGAGATTTTGCGGATCCGAAACGCGGGTCCAGGTTTTACCGGAATCGTCGCTCAGCATGACGCCGCGGGTGGTGCCGGCGACAAAGCGCGAAGGCTTGCTGGGGGCAGCCGCGAGCGCGCGCACGCCGAAGTCGCGAATGTCACGGACGACGGTCCAGGTTTGGCCTGCGTCACGGCTATCGAAGAGGCCGCCGCCATCGGCGGAAATGAGGCCCACCTGATAGTGGCTGGAATCGGCCGGATCGAGCAGAATGGAAGTGACCTCGCTGAGATTCAAGCGCGGGAGGTTCAGCAGCGCCCAATTTTCACCAGCGTCCTGGCTGCGGAACAAGAGCGAATTCATGCCGCCGGCGAGGACTACATTCGAGTCTTGCGGATTGAGCGCAATGGTGGTAGCGGTGCCGCCGAATGGGCCGGCGATACGCCAATCGGTGAGGGGAGCCGTAATCGCCCAAGCAGCCAAGCTGAGCGATAACGACCCGATTGCGAGCAAGCCAACGGCTGCGGCAAGGGAAACAACAGAACGTCTGATCATGCGGAAGATTAAAGCGAGAAACATCTCTATTCTGAACGAACGCGCGCAGAAGGTCCAGAAAGCATAGTGCGAATTTGCGCCGGAAAGCGCGGTCGGGTATCCTGGAATAGTAAATTTAGAAGTAATAGATTAGTAAGGGTAAATGGCAAATACAGTATCTTCGTTGAAGCGCATCCGGATTGCCGAGCGGCGGACTGCGATCAACCGCATGAGGAAGTCGCGCTTGCGGCACCAGATCCGCACCATGCGCCGCCTGCTCGATCAGAAAGATGCGCCAGGCGCGAGCAAGGTAGTTCCGGCCACTTTTTCGCTGGTGGACCGGGCCGCGAAGTGGGGCATCATCAAGAAAAATACGGCCGCGCGCTATAAGAGCCGCTTGACGCTTCGCCTGCGGCAGATCAGCGCGAAATAAACGGGCACAGACGGCGAGACCGTCCGCGCCACCGGTACGCGGCACTGTTAGACTGGCTTGCATGCGATTTTCGCGGTTTAGCTGCGTGCTCGCGTGCTTGTGCTCCGCGACCGCCAACGCCAAGGAACCCGTGCGCGCACAACACGGCATGGTGGTGGCGCAGGAGCCGATTGCAGCCGATGTCGGACTGGCCGTGCTGAAGCAGGGCGGCAACGCCGTGGACGCGGCCGTGGCGGTGGGATTTGCGCTGGCGGTCACGAACCCGAAGGCCGGCAACCTGGGCGGCGGCGGATTCATGCTGGTGCGCATGGCCAATGGGAAGACGGCGTTTGTGGACTTCCGGGAATGCGCTCCGCAAAAGGCCACGCGCGATATGTATCTCGGGCCGGACGGCAATCCGACACGCGATAGCATCGTGGGCTGGCGATCGTCAGGAGTGCCCGGATCGGTAGCCGGCTTTGCAGCCGCGCATAAGAAATTCGGCAGCAAGCCTTGGGCATCGCTCGTGCGTCCGGCAGCCAAATTGGCGCGCGACGGCTTCGAGGTGAGCCCGTCGTTTGCGCAGTCTTTGGTTACCGCGGAGAAATTGCTCCAAACGGACGCCGAATCGAAACGCATTTTTCTGCGGGACGGCAATCTCTATAAAACGGGCGAGACTTTCAAGCAGCCGGAACTCGCCGAAACGCTGGAGCGGATTGCCCGCCAGGGCGAGAGCGGATTCTACGAAGGAGAGACCGCGAAGCGCCTAGCAGGCGCGATGGAGGCCCATGGCGGGCTGATCACCGAGGCCGATTTGAAAGGTTATAAGGCCATGGAGCGGACTCCGCTCGAAGGCGACTATAACGGCTTCCACATCATCACAGCGCCCCCGCCGAGCGCCGGAGGAGTTGGCTTGCTGCAGATTTTCGGAATCCTCAGCGGCACGAATTATCAAAGCGATGGGCCGGATTCCGTGAAGGCGGTCCATTATGAGGCGGAGGCCATGCGGCGCTTTTACGCGGATCGCAGCGAATATCTGGGCGATCCCGATTTTTACAACGTGCCGGTGAAGCCGATGTTGAGCGCGGCGTATCTGGCGTGGCGACGCGGCACCATCAATCCGGAGCATGCCTCGCCGAGCGAGACCATCGGACCGGGGCTGCCGAAGGC
This sequence comes from Bryobacteraceae bacterium, assembly GCA_036501045.1. GTDB lineage: Bacteria > Acidobacteriota > Terriglobia > Bryobacterales > Bryobacteraceae > Bog-105. The sequence goes on along the minus strand of DASYAX010000385.1, from coordinate 5,021 downwards.
GCAGGATGCGGGTTTGCAGCGCTCGGCAAGCAGTTGGCGTGAAGGCGACGAGACGACACATTACAACGTGGTGGATGCGAAAGGAAACGCGGTGGCGGTGACGTATACGTTGAACAATTACTATGGCAACGGGATCACGCCGGCGGGGCTGGGCTTTTTGCTCAACGACGAAATGGACGATTTTGCGGCCAAGCCGGGCGTTCCTAACATGTTTGGCGTGGTGGGCGGAGACGCGAACGCGATCGAGGCGAAGAAGCGGCCGCTTTCTTCGATGACGCCGACCATTATTACCAAAGACGGAAAGCTGTTCATGGCAGTCGGCGCGCCGGGTGGATCGAGAATCACCACGGGCGTGGCGGAAGTCATCCTGGATGTGCTCGACTTCCACATGAATGCGCAGGATGCAGTGGATCTACCGAGATTTCACGAGCAATGGAAGCCGGACATATTGTTTTTACAGAACGGCTTCCCGCCAGAAGCCGCGGAAAAGCTGCGCAGCATGGGCTACCCGATCAAGCCGATTGGCGGAGTGGCGCAGGTGGAGGCGATCGTGGTGAATCATGGCGTTTTGGAAGGCGGAACCGAATCGCGCTTGAACGGCAAAGTCTCGGGGTATTAAACAGAACTTCGAGCGCGGCGAAGCACTACTGCTGAGAACGAGAAAACCAAAAAAATGAAGCATGCGCTTTCGACACATTTATTCGTGAATCACCGGCTGACCACGGCGGGGCTGGAGCGGATTCAAAGCGCGGGCTTCGAAGCGGTTGAGATTTTCTGCGCGCGGCAGCACATGGACTACCACGATCAAGCGCAGATCAACGAGCTGGGGCACTGGTTCCGCGATTCCCAAATGGAGCTGCATTCGCTGCATGCGCCGATGTACAGCGACGACGTGTGGGGCCGCTCGGGACCGAACGCCGTGATGAATATCACCGAAAGGTTGAAGGCCAAACGCATGGCGGTGGTGGACGAGATCAAGCGCGCCATCGAGATCGCGGAGACCGTGCCATGCCGCTACCTGATTCAACACCTTGGGGTGCAGGAGGACGAGATGGACGAGCGCAAGCTGGACGCGGCCTTTTCGTCGCTCGACGAGATTCGAGTGTTTGCGGCGCAGCGCGGGGTGGAAGTGCTGCTCGAGAATATTCCCAACGAATTGGCGCTGGCCCGGCGGTTGAACGATTTCCTCGCGCAGACGCATTTAAACCTGAACTATTGTTTCGACGTGGGGCACGCGCACATGACGAATGGAATCACCTCGGAATTTGAGCTGATGAAGGAGCGTATTCGCTCGACGCACCTGCACGACAACGACGGGCATGCGGATCTGCATTTGTTTCCCGGTCAAGGGACGATCGATTGGCATAACGCCATGCGGCTGCTGCGCTCGCGGCCCGAGCAATACCCTTTGGTGCTCGAATTGAAAGAGATTCCTGGTATGGAGCGGCCGGCCGAGGACGCCAAGCGCGCCATCGAGGACCTGGACCGGTTTCCGAATACCCATGAGCGGTGAAGCGCAGACGGTGACGATCAGCGAAGCCGGAGAGCACGCCGGACAACAAGTCGAAATTCAAGGCTGGCTTTACAACCTACGCAAATCGGGCAAGATCGTATTTTTGATGGTGCGCGATGGCAGCGGACTGATGCAATGCGTCGCGGTGAAGAGCAATCTGCCGGAGCCGGTTTTTGAAGCGCTAAAAGGCCTGACTCAGGAAAGCTCACTGAGCGTGACGGGCACGGTGCGGGCCGAGGCGCGGGCCGTAGGAGGATACGAGCTGGATGTAACGGATGCGCGCATCGGGCAGCGCGTCAGCGAAGAACATCCGTATCCGATCGCGCCAAAGGAGCACGGTGTCGATTTCCTGATGGACCACCGGCATCTATGGCTGCGCAGCCGCCGTCAACACGCGGCCATCCGGGTGCGGCATGAAGTGATCAAAGGCATTCGCGATTACTTCGATTCGCACGGCTTCACGTTGGTGGATACGCCGATTTTTACGCCGGCGGCGTGCGAGGGAACTTCGACGCTCTTCGAAGTGGATTATTTCGAAGACGCAAAAGTGTATTTGACGCAATCGGGCCAGCTTTATAACGAAGCGAACGCCATGGCGTTCGGCAAAGTGTACTGCTTTGGGCCGACGTTCCGGGCGGAGAAATCGAAGACGCGGCGGCATCTCACCGAGTTCTGGATGGTGGAGCCGGAAATGGCGTACGCGGATCTCGAAGAAGTGAAGCGGGTGGCGGAAGAGCTGGTGGTTTGGCTGGTGGCGCGGGTGCTCGAGAACCGGGGCGAAGAATTGAAAGTGCTGGAGCGCGATACGGCGAAGCTCGAAACAGTGAAGGCGCCGTTTCCGCGCAAGAGCTACGACGAGGCGGTGAAGATCCTGCAGGCCAAGGGAAGCCAGATTCAGTGGGGCGGCGATTTTGGGAACACCGATGAGACGCTGCTGACGGAAGACTTCGACCGGCCCGTCATCGTGGACCGGTACCCAACGGAGATTAAGGCGTTTTACTTCCAGCCCGACGAGCAGCGGCCGGAAGTGGCGCTGGGAGTGGACGTGATTGCGCCCGAAGGCTACGGCGAGATTATCGGCGGCGGGCAGCGGATTCACGATTTGGAGCTGCTCGAAAAGCGGCTCGCCGAGCACCAGCTTCCGCGCGAAGCGTTTGAATGGTATCTTGACCTGCGGCGCTTCGGGACGGTGCCGCACGGCGGATTCGGCATGGGCGTAGAACGTTTTGTGGCGTGGATGTGCGGCCTCGAACACGTGCGCGAAACGATCGCTTACCCGCGCATGCTGTATCGCACGCGGCCGTAGCTTCAACTAGAAATGCGTAAATCGCACATCGCGATTCTGGGCGCGCCGCTCGATTTGGGCGCGGGACGGCGCGGGGTGGACATGGGACCCTCAGCGCTGCGCCTTGCGGGATTGAATGCCAAGCTGCAGGCGCTCGGATATGAAGTGGAAGATCTCGGCAATGTTTCGGCGGCGCAACAGGAGAGCGTGCCGGCGGGCGAGGAGAACGCCAAATATCTGGCGCAAATCGCTAACAGTTGCGCGAAACTCGCGGGCCTGGTGAAGGAAGTGCTCGATGGCGGAAAATTTCCGCTGGTGCTGGGCGGCGATCATTCGATTGCGGCGGGCACGGTGGCCGGAGTGGCGCAGACTTTCCGGCAGCGCGGCGAGAAAATCGGAATTATTTGGATTGATGCGCATGCCGACATGAATACGCCCGAATCGAGCCCCAGCGGCAACGTGCACGGGATGCCGCTCGCCTGCTGCCTGGGACGCGGACCGGCACAGCTTACGCGGATTTTCGACTTTGCGCCGAAGGCCGAGGGGCGCAACGTGGTGTTGATCGGGTTGCGCGCGGTGGATGAGCGCGAGCGCGCTGCGATTCGGGAATCGGGCGTGACGGCGTTCACCATGAGGGATATCGACGAGCGCGGCTTGCGCAACATCCTGGAGCAAGCGATCACCTTGGCGACGAACGGAACGGCGGGATTTCACCTCTCACTGGATATGGACGCGGTAGATCCGGACGAAGCGCCGGGCGTGGGGACGCCGGTGCGCGGCGGCGTGACGTATCGCGAGGCGCATTTGGCGATGGAAACCATTTGCGATTCGGGGCGAATCGTGTCGATGGAAGTGGTGGAAGTGAATCCCGTGCTGGACGAAGCGAACCGGACGGCGCTCCTCGGGGTGGAACTCGTCACGTCCGCCATGGGAAAAAAGATACTGTGACCTTTCTTGGAATTCTGCTTCGTCTGTACAGCTATGTTTTTCACCTTGCGTTGAGCGCGTTTCTCACCGGCGCGGCGCTGATCGCCGCGACCAGCCATCAGGAGTTGAGCCTAGGCATGCTGCCGTTTGACAGCGAGCACATGATCTCGCGGGTGGCGCTCTTGGGGTTGCTGGGTTTGGTGTGCACGCTGCTCGCGATCACACGCGTGTTCCGCTATCTGTTTCCACTGTGGGCGGCATTGGTGCTGTACCTGATGGTGAGCGGATTTTTGTTCAGCTCCTACAGTTTTGCCGGTTCGAGCGCTTTTAAAACCGGGATGTGGCTAATGCTGGGAGCGCTCGCGGCGTTCTTCGGCGCGCTATGGGTGCTGAAGCCGCGGCGGGGCCGTTTGTATTTCTAGCGCGCGGATTTTTCAATGCGTCTTTTTTAGTGCTGTGATCAGCTTGGCCACATCTTCCTCGTTGTTGTAAAAGTGGGGCGAGACGCGCAGGCAACCCTTGCGGGCGGAGGTGATGATGCCTTGCCCGGCCAAACTCACCGTTAAGGATGAAGCGTCCGCGCCGGGCAGACGCGCGGTGACGATTTGGGAAGACAGACAATCGCCGAGCGTGGGATCGAATTCGGCATCAAGCGCTGAGAGCTCGCGGCGAATGAGCGCGGCCAGTTCCAGTACGCGGGCTTCGATTGCTGCTTGGCCGATTTCTTCCAACAGTTGCAGCGATGCCTGCATGCCGTAAAGCGAAGGAAACGGTAGCATGCCGGGCTCGTATTTTTCGGCGGAGTCGCCAAAACGCGGCGAGCCGTGGTGGAGGCTGTTGACGTTGCGCCAGTCCCGATCACTACGCCAGCCGATGACGTTAGGCCGCAGACGCGCGCGCATTCGCGGATCAACGTAGACGAAGGTAGCACCGTTGGGCGAGATCATCCATTTATAAGCGTCCACGGCGAAGAAATCGGGTTGGATGGCGGCACAATCGAACGGCAGCGCTCCGAGACTTTGCGTGCCATCGAGATAGACCACCACGCCGCGGCGGCGCAGATCGGAAACGATAGCCGTGAGATTGGGACGGAGGCCGGTCGAATAATTAACGGTGCTGAGCAGAACGAGCCGCGTGCGGCTATTTATGTGCACGCTCAGCTCGTGCCAGGGCGATTCGATGCCGCGCACCCCGGCCAGTGCATGCGCGTAAAGCTGATTGGGGAATTCATCGCGCAGGGTCAGCATTTCATCGCCCGGCTGCCAGTCGATGGAGCTAATGGCGAGCGCCAGCGCG
>DASYAX010000384.1:0-13462 GCA_036501045.1 Bryobacteraceae bacterium | reverse complement strand
TTGATCGATGACACGGGGTCACGAAGATGCTCTATCACATCAAAGGCGGCAGCAACATCATAAGCGCTCGCCGGAAGGTGTGACGTTTCTAATGAACCCACCCGAACCGCCTCACGGGAAAGCCGGGCGTTGGCTGTGGATACCGCGTGAGGAGAATATTCCAATCCCTCGACTTCGAAACCATTCGATTGCGCCTCGACCAAAAAGTCACCGGAACCGCATCCGATCTCGAGCAGGCGCGGAGCTGGTGCGTTTACCAGCGCTTTTATCCACTGAAGGTAGAGTCTGGCCGTAGCACTCTTCAAGGCTTCCATGGCGCTTCTTGCATCCTCATCTTCACTTCCAAGAAAGTAGTCGTTCGTATAGATCGAAGCCAACATCGCATCACTTGGCTGCGGATACTGAAATTCAACGCCACACTCTTTGCAGCGATGAATCGACCTCCCGGTCTGTCTAAACGCCAGCACGGTTCGCCCTCTTGGGCCACACACCGGACAGGGTAGACCTTGCTCCCCGATGATTTCTTCCTGCAATCGACTTAAATCCTCCACCAGCTCCAAAGGACAACGGCATCGCGCTATCAATATCAGCCTTCAAAATCACTTACCATCGTCAATTCATGATGCCACCGGCCAACGCCTGCGTCTTCACATTTCGGTTTGGCTACCTAAATTCAGGCACTACCAAAACTCTCAGGCCGTAGACAAACCCATAATGGGCTGGATGGTGCGAGAAGCGAGCGCCGGAGCCTGTAAACCTGGGAACTATCTCAGTCATTCTGGCGACGAACTAGCCACCACCTTAGCAGCCGGTTTCGTTGGAAGAAATAATTGAGTTAGGATACTATTTTACCGGTATTGATTTCCGTGATTGCCACTACCGCAACCAGACTGCAAAGGGAGCCGATTGGAAGAACTCATCGGCGATGCCCCATTTGCGAGTCCGCGCACCTGGAGTACGAGTTCGTTGTGGATAAGTCACCGGTTTGCGGCTGCAAGGATTGCGGCCTTCTGTTCCTCAATCCCCAGCCGCCTGAGGAACGTCCCAACGTGAATACGCCCGCACCAGACTCGAACGCATCGGCCGAAGTTTACGAGGCCAATGCGACTGAGAGGATTCGGCAATTGGCGGCATATGCCGGTATTCAAGAAGGCCGCTTGCTACTGATCGGACTAGACGGTCACCTCAGCGTGGCGGCGAGAAAGCTCGGCTTTGAGGTCCACGCGTTCTCGGCGGGCGAGTTTGAGTCTCTGACCAAGATTGAGCTGCCGAGAGCTATCGACGCTTGCGTTTTGTTTTGCTCGCTAGAGCGAATGCGAAGCCCTCTCATGGTGCTACAGCAAATACATAGCATCCTGAAGAACGAAGGGGCGCTGATGGTTATCGCTCCGGTACTCGATAACGGCACGGCACGGCTGCTCCGAACCTCTTGGTGGGAGTTCAATCGGACAAACCTCTTCTATTTCTCAGTCGATACGCTACAAAACCTCCTCATTAAGGCGGGATTCGGCAATCCCATTATTGCGCCTGATAGAAGCCTGGTCTCGGTGAACTACCTACGGCAAAGGCTGGCCGTGGCGCCGCGCAGTTTGCGCCGATATCGTTGGCTTCGCGGGATCATGTCTCTTGTTCCCGTACTTCGCAACAAGAACTTTCGGCTGTCCTATGGAAGAACCCGATTTCTAGTTAAAGCCCAAGCCGAAGTTTCGAAACCTCTGCTGTCTGTCATCGTTCCAGCCTATAACGAGGCAGGGACATTCGTGGAGCTTATGGAGCGCCTACTCGCCAAAACCACCGAAGGCGCCGACATAGAGGTAATCATCGTCGAGAGTAACTCCACAGACGGCACTAGAGATCTTGCGCTGCGATACAGAGAACATCCCCGAGTGAAGTTGATCCTGGAAGAAAGAGCCATGGGCAAGGGCCATGCCGTGCGAATCGGACTCCAGGCGGCAACGGGCAGCATCATTCTTTTTCAGGATGCCGACTTGGAATATGATGTCAACGACTACGACGCATTGATTGCCCCGCTGCTACGCTTTCAGAATAACTTTGTCCTCGGGTCCCGTCACGGCGCGACAAAAAGCAGTTGGAAGATACGTAAGTTTTCTGATTCTCCAGGGCTAGCGGCATTCTTCAATCTTGGCCATGTTATTTTCCTCGCGCTGTTTAATTTGCTCTACTCTCAGAAACTAAATGACCCGTTCACCATGTTCAAGGTGTTCCGGCGGGAATGCTTGTTCGGATTGTCCTTCGAGTGTAATCGTTTCGACTTCGATTATGAGATCGTAATCAAGCTCCTGCGAAAAGGCTATAAGCCGCTGGAGATTCCGGTGAACTACGAGTCGCGGTCCATCGCCGAAGGAAAGAAGGTCACCATATTCCGCGATCCGCTGACCTGGATTCGGGCTCTTCTCAAGTTTCGAAATGCTCCGCTATACGGGCCAAGCCAGCAAGGCAAATAGACTTCCCCAGACCTACTGTTGCGCGGAACTTGCCAGTAGCGAACCACTTTGGATAGCCTTAAGGGCGGCTTGTACTTGCGGATCACGTTGAGCCTCGATCTCGTCGCCTTTATCTACGCCCTGAGCCTGGGTGATCACTTCCTCTTTCAGCCGTGAGGCGATCCAAGAAAGATTGTTACTCCACTCGCCGGCATTTGGCTGGATCTGGTGCGATGCCAGAAAGATCTTGAAGTCGTCAAGAATGTCAGGCGTGATCTCAAAGCGGGCGGGTAGCGGCGAATGATGTGAGAGATATTCGGTAGCAAAAGAAGTTATCGCTCCGCTGGCATCAAGCACGCCTTCAAGCCGGCTCAAGGCCACGGGATAAACCAAAACGTCCGGTTGGATTCCGCCACCGCCGGTTACCGGGCGGCCCCTATCGGTCTTATAACTCGGCAGCCGCGCGGCTGGCTTGTTGCTGAATGTTTCCGAAAGCGCGGAGTAACGCAACGGGCGCTGAATGGAGCGGCCGCTAGGCGTGTAATAGAACGCGGTAGTGATCGCCAGACCGGTTCCATCGGAGAGTGACATCACGCTTTGAACTAAGCCTTTGCCATAGCTCGGCTCACCGACAATAACCGCCCGGTCGTGATCCTGTAGCGCACCGGACAAAATCTCGGAGGCGCTGGCAGTTTTCTCGTTGACCAGCACGGCTAACGGAACATGGTAGGGCTTCGCGTTGGAAGGCACATCTGCGCTATCCACTTCCTTGGTCCTCCCCTTGGCCGTTAAAATTCGTTGTCCCGGCTTGAGAAACAGGGACGCAGCGTCCAAGGCAGCCTTCACGATACCGCCGGGGTTATTGCGCAGATCCAAAACAAGGCCACGTAGATCGTTCGCACCGAGTTTTTCAAGGGCATCACGCAGCTGTTTGGCGGTCTGCAGGTCAAAACTCGTCACGCGGATGTACCCAAAGCGGGGACTGAGTAGGAAAGCCCGGTCTACACTCGGCGTATCCACCAGCTCCGGAGTGAGAACGAACTGCAGCAGGCGCGAATCTCCTTGCCGCCGGATGAAGACCGTAATTTTCTGCTGGCGCGCCTCGGTCAACAATTCGATGATCTGTTGCGGTTCCAGCGACCGGATTGAGACGTTGTTGATACCCACCAGTTCATCGCCGGCCTGGATGCCCACCTTATTCGAAGGCGTGCCAGGTAAGGTCTGCAAAAAAATAACCTGGCCGGGCAGCACGGAAACCACGCTGCCAAAGCCTTTTTGCTCGGAATCCTGCATCTGCTTCAATTGCTGAAATTGGGCCGGATCGAAAAATTGAGTGTGGGGATCGAGTTGGCGCAACATGGACGGAATTGCGCCTTCGTAAACGAGTTTGTCGACGTCTGGAGTCTCCGCGCCCTGCGTCTGGACGGCTGAGAGTACATCGATAAATTGCTTGACGAAAGGCGTTAGATCCTTTGCCGGGTCTTCCGGAGGCGGCGGAGGAGCCTGAGCCAGTAGCGTACAGGAAAGTAACAGCGCGCAATAAAGTCTCATCGCGAATACTGCGTTTGATGCCTGCCTTCCGCGCGCTTTATGGCCAGGTCGATCAGTATGTCCAGTAGCTGCGCGTACGGAAGTCCAGAATACTCAAACATCTTCGGATACATGCTGATGGAAGTGAAGCCCGGAATCGTGTTGATCTCGTTGACATAGAGCTGGCCGGCCGATCCATCCATCAGGAAATCCACCCGAGCCATACCTTCGCATCCGACTGCGTCAAAGCACGCCAAAGCCAAACGCTGCATTTCGGATGTTTGCTCCTTGGTGAGTTTGGCCGGTAGCTCGATCCGCGCCTGATTCAGCAGATATTTGTCTTCGTACGTGTAGAACTCCTGGGAGGGGATAATTTCGCAAGGAACCGATGCTTTCGGTTCGTCGCCGTCCAGCACGGCACACTCAAATTCGCGACCGGTAATGCCCCGCTCCACCAGGATCTTGCGATCATAGCGGGCGGCGCTCAGAAGAGCGTCGCTGAGCTCTTTCGGATTCCGGGCTTTCGTGATTCCGACCGACGAGCCTAGGTTGGCAGGCTTCACAAATATTGGAAAGCCGAAGGGCAAATTCAAGCTTGTTGGGTCGAAATGGCCGCGCGTTAGCACCAGATGTTCAACAACCGGCAGTCCTGCCTGAAGGCAGAGCTTTTTGGTGATGGCCTTATCCATGGCAACAGCGGAAGCTAGCACTCCGGCACCCACAAAAGGGAGGCCCGCCAATTCCAATAGGCCCTGGACGGTACCGTCTTCGCCAAAAGTGCCATGCAGAATAGGAAAAACCACATCGATGCCGGGATTGCCGCCGGGCTCGGGAGAGAGCGGAGCCGGATGCCATTTCCCTTCTCTGCTAATGAAATAATCGACGAGCTGATACTTGGCTGGGTCGAGCGCGCGCTTAATGGATTCAGCCGAACGAACCGATATCTCGTGTTCGCCGGAACGGCCCCCGAATATCAGGGCTACGCGGATTCGGTCGTGAAAGCTTGGCAAGAACCATTGTCTCTCGACATGCAAAGAAGGAGCCACTTGGTGTCTGCGCAACCAAGCGGCTCCTGCCGGAGTGGAGAAGTTTGTACTACTTTCGCGACGAAAGGCGGTCGAGGGTGTGAATAAAAGGCTTAGCCACGGCCGGCACAGCCATCTTCGAGTTTATGATCTCTTTGTTCGTGAGATCTCTTCCGTACAGTTCGCGGTTCGCGTCGGAATCTCCCGTCACGGCGGAACCAGCTAGATCCAAGCCGCCAAAAACACCGCGAGAGCGGGAATAGGAGAGAATTTCCGCGTGCATCATCGCGTCCGTCATAGCGGAGGAATCGCGTCCCACGGGACCCGCTGCTGCTGACGCCTCACCGCCGATTTGGAACTTGTCACTGAGCAAATGTTCCATACCGTCCCGGTTCATCACTAGCATGATTACGTCGGTTTCTTTTGCGCCGATCAACAAGCCAAAATTGCCGCCTGTGATCTTGACAGCTCCTGGCGCGCTCCAGCCGACGCCGCTTGTCCTGCGGCAGGTGAAGAATCCTTTGCCGTATTTGCCGCCCACAATGAAGCCGCCGGCCTTTACATTAGGAACCACCACCACGCAGGTCGCCTTATTCAGCAGATCTTGGGGAATGCCCTTATCGGACGCATTCATCATCTCGTTCAGATCTGCGGTAGCGGCGCGCAGACGGGCGTCCGCATCTTTCTGAGCAAACAAAGGAACTGCTAATAGCGTTACGAACAACGCTCCAACCAAAACTTTCATATAACTCCTCCTATTCACTCCTTTTTCTTTGTACTTACGATAGTGAGACGTAAATGCCGCTCAAGATTGAACAGATAGCTTTTTAATAACTCAAGCTATTCGAGCGCGAACTTGTTTCGCTGTTTCTTCGGCCATGCGGACGCAGTCTGGAATGCCGATGCCGTCGTACGCATTTCCCGACAGGAAGAGGCCCTGAGACATTTTCAGCATTCTCGCGATGTCCTGTTGACGCTTGGCGTGCCCAACCACATACTGCGGCATGGAATTGGGCCACTTATGGACAGTCGAAAAAAGCGGCGGCGTGATTACGCCCATCAGGCGACGGAAATCCTCTCGGACAAGTTCAATCAGGGCACCCTCCGGTGCGTTCATTAGTTCCGTTGCTCTTTCAGCGACAATGAAGCCACGAAGGGCCGCCAGATTGGGGCGGATTCGCATTGGAAACTTGCTACTCACCCAGGTCGAGGCGGCAATCGTCTTCCGAAAACGGTGGGGAACCAGAAATCCGAAGCCATTCAAGGGATGCCCGAGCGTCGCGCGAGCATAAACCAGCGTCACGAGGATCGCCGATGAGTACGGAATGGCAAAGAGTTCAGAGGCGAGCGCCGGCGTGGTCTTCTCGAGCAGCCCTCCGCATACGTAAGTGGGGCAGGCGAGAACCAGTTCGCCCGCCTGATGCGATTCTCCGCCGGCATGGACGCGCCAGCCGGAGCCGGACCTATCCACTTGAGTGATCTCCGCATGAATCACGGCAGCGTGGCTGTGGATAGCGGCGGCGAGCGAATCCGTTAGCGTCTGCATGCCATCTCGCAGAGAAAGGAACAGAGAACCGCTTTGGCCGGTGCGCTGGCGGGCGTCACGCCGGACAGCCCTGATGAGACTGCCGTGCATTTGTTCGTAGCCAACAAAGCGAGGCAGCACACTCTTAGCGCTCAGCTTGGCCGGATCGCCACCATACACCCCGCTGAGTAAAGGTTCAGCGATGAGTTCCAGAACCTCGGATCCGAAATGCTCTTCGACGAATTGGCCCACTGAGACATCTTCCAGGCGCTCACGAGGCGAAGAACGCGTCTCGGCGAGGAGCCGCAGCTTGCTGCCAACGCTCAGTAGATTGGAGCGAAGCACCGGCGACCATTGTCCCGGCACCATCATGACCATTCCCTTGGGCATCGCAACGAGCTTGCCATCGCGCGCGATGAAAATCCGGCGGCCCGCGTCGTTTGAGCCGATGATTTGGTCTTTCAGCCCCGGAACTTCTTGCGCCAGGTTGGTGACGGCTGGCTTGGCTGCCAGGTAACTATCCGGGCCGGCTTCGAGTTGACAACCCGCTATGACATCGGTTTGAATGAGGCCGCCGAGCCGGTTTGCTTTCTCAATAATCGTAGAACGAATGCCGAGCCGTGAAAGGAAGTATGCGGTAGCCAATCCCGATACGCCGCCGCCGATAATCAGTACTCGGTCTGCAGCCATCGGTTAGTGGCGGAAGTCGCGCACGATTTGTACCACTGCTTTGACGTTTTCGACAGGAGTTTCAGGAAGGATGCCGTGACCGAGATTCACGATGTGTCCAGGCCGGTTACCGGTGCGCCGCAACAGGTCGGTCACCTTGGTGCGCAGTTCGGAGAGCGGGGCAAACAGAGCGGCCGGATCAAGATTCCCCTGGATGGCGGAGCGATAGCCGATATCCATCCAGGCCTGATCGATATTGATCCGCCAATCGACACCGATTACGTCGCCTCCGGCAGCATGCAATTCACGGAAGAAGCCCGCTGCGCCAGTGCCGAAGTGAATGACGGGTACGCCGAAGGCCTTGATCCGCTCAATGAGCGCGCGGGAATAGGGCTGGACGTAGCGCACATAATCCTCCGGGCTCAGCGCGCCTACCCAGCTATCGAAGACCTGAATGGCGCGCGCACCCGCGCCGATTTGCAGGCCGGCGAAATCACCCAACACGTCTACCAGCTTCCCCATCAGGCGCCGCCACATCGTTTCGTCGGCAAACATGAGCTTTTTGGTTTTGAGGAAGGTTTTAGACGGGCCGCCCTCCACCATGTAGCTGGCCAGAGTGAAGGGTGCGCCTACAAAGCCGATCACCGGGACTCGGCCGCCGAGCGCGCGCGTCACGAGTTGAATCGACTCGGCTACGTAGCCAAGGTCGTCCGTGCGGTTGGTGGACAAACCATCGATGTCCTCAGGCTCAGTGACTGGATTTCCGATCACGGGACCTTCGCCGCTAACGAATTCGAGCTTCAGTCCCATCGGTTCCACGGGCAGCAGCAGGTCGGCGAAAATGATGGCGGCATCGACATCCAGAATTTCAACCGGCTGTAGCGTGACGGCCGCCGCAAGTTCCGCTTTCTTGCAGATCTCGAGGATGCCGTGCTTCGCGCGAATATCACGGTAGGGCTTAAGATAGCGCCCCGCTTGGCGCATGAACCACACCGGACGGACGTCGGTATGGCGTCGCCGGCAAGCGTCCAGAAACCTGCCCCCTACCTGAGCCAATCGCATACCGCCCCCGGCCTGTCTTCACAGAGAAATACGCGGAAATCCTTGGGCTTGTGGCTTTCCGCCCACCGGCGTCCCAAGATGTAGTAGGGTTTGGCCCAGACTTCACTGTCGAGTGTCTTAGGGGCGACTACCGAGACCGAAAGCATGCCCTCCGACGGGAAGCCGGTGCGTGGATCCATGATGTGACTATAGAGTTTACCTTCGGCCCAGAAAAATTTTTCATAATTTCCCGAGGTGGAGATCGATTCGTCGCGCAAATACACTTCGCCGGCAGTCTTCTTCTCGTCTTTGGGATCGCGAATGCGGATGTACCAGCCTGCGGGACTGTCCGGCGGCGCTCCTATGCCATAGATGCTGCTGCCGCCTCCGGAGACGAGTGCGCAAGTGACGCCGTTTTGCTTCAATATGCCGACCATCTTATCCACCGCATAGCCTTTTCCCACCCCACCTGGGTCGAGAGTGACTCCCCGGACCCGGAAGCGCACGGTCAGATTGGCGCGGTCAAGAAGGACCTTTCGGTATCCCACCTGATCGAGCGCGGCTCGCACTTCGGCGCGGTGGGGCAGACGGCCTGAACCCTTATAGAATCCCCAAACCTTCATCAAGGAGCCGACCGTAATGTCGAAAGATCCCTCGCTCCTGCGGCTGTAATCCAGGCAAGCGGCGAGCAGATCGAAGAACTCGCGCGATACCTTGACCGGCCGATTGGCGGCATGCTCGTTTACCTGGCTGAGTTCGCTATCAGCTTTGTAATTGGAGAGCATGCGATCGAGCCTTTGAGCTTCGTCGAGAGCCGCTTCGGCAGCGGATTCCATGACACCCACGTTCTTTCCGTAAATGTCGAGCGTGTAAGTCGTCCCCATCGCCTGGGCAGAGCGTTCCAGGCGAAGCAAGCCGGTCTTTGCGCCCTGCGACGTTTGGAGGGCGACGGTGAACGCCAGCCACAGGATCAGGGAAAGTCTCCGTTTGGCCATAGCTGAACGTTTAGCGGCGTCAGGTTTGCGAATAAACGCTAACTCTGGGATTGTCCTTCGTCCCGCGGGCGCCCCCGGCGGATACGCTTAAGCAGGTGATCCATCTTGCCGTCGATCGCCCGTCGAATGTCCGCTTCGAAGTGCAGCTCGGGCACACGAAAGAGGTTCAGCCGTTCGGCGAGCTGGCGTCTTAGGAAGTGGCGCGCGCCCGCGAGGGCTTGAATCGTCTGCTGCTGCCGGACCACGTTCTCGCTCATGTGCAAACGTACCTGTGCGTGCCGCATGTCGGGCGAGACCAGCACTTCAGTAACGGTTGCATCGCCAATCCGCGGATCGGAGAGCTCGTAGGCGATCATTTCGCCGAGCTCCTCGCGCAATGTTTCGGAAACCCGCTCGGCGCGATGCGTGTCCATGTCCTGCCTCCAATTTTGAGTGTAAGGCGTCCGCGTTCGAGCCGCGCCGGCGGAATGACTCGACCGGCAGCGCTAACGGTGCGCGGTATTTCGTGTCGCGGAAGAAACACCCAGTGAGCGGAGCTGCTGTAGGGCTTTTCGGGCATCATCCGTGTGGGGATAATTCGCCACCAAGACGCGGAATTCCTGAACGGCCCGATTGCGCTGATTCGATTTGAGCAGCGCATACGCCTTCATCAAATGCGCATCCGCGGTCTTCGAGTTTCCGGGATAACGTTCGAGGACAGCGTCAAAACCCTTCACGGCGGCGGGATAGTTGCCCCGGTTGAAGTCGATCTCACCTATGTAGTACTGCGCTTTGGCTGCCAGCTCCGTATTAGGGAAATAGGTCAGATATTGCTGGAACTCGCTATAGGCGAGCTCGGATTTGCCAGTCTGCAGGTCGCGCATGGCGTCCGTGTAGCTTTTGTCCGCGCTCATACCCAGCGGGACGGAGGCCGGGGCTGGTCCGGAAGTGCCGGCGGTGATTCCGCTGCCATCGGGCGCCAGCGCAGATCGCGGAGGACCGCTTAAAGGAGCTCCATTCGTGGCGGGCGCGGCGGGCGGGTTTTGCATGATCTGCATCTGGTTCTTCAAATCGGTTAGCTTCGCGTCCATGCGTTCCAGCCGGCCGCTGAGCTCGCCGAGGGCGTCTTTCAATGCGCGTACATCGTCGGACATGGAATCTACCTTGGTGTTCATACCGGCCACCGGCGTAAGTGATTTGGCGACACTATTGCTGACCGCGTCCTGCAGAGTAGCGACTTGGTCGGCAGTACGCCGGGAATCGTTCTGAATCGCCGTGAGCATGCCGCTCAACGTACTCAGCTTTGAATCCATATCGTTCTGAACCGCGTTAATTTTGTCTTCCAGATCGCGTTGCAGTTGAACGATATCTTTGTTGACCGCAAACGCGAAACTAGAACAGGTCAATGCCAAGACGGCCAAACGCAGAAATTTCATTTGAGTGAACTCCTCGAAAAGGGGGACGGATGACATCCGTCCCCGTTACACGACTTGTCTCCAGTGTAAGAGACTTAATCCGGCGGCGAAACCCCTTACTGAGTTGACGAGAAGTGGGCGCGCCGGTTGCGCGCGTAACAATCCTCGGTGGCGTCGGTGCAAATGGGCCGCTCCTTGCCGTAGCTGACGGTCTTCAGCTTGTCGCCGGGAACGCCGAGGGCAACCAGGGCGTCTTTGGTGGCGGCGGCACGGCGGTCGCCGAGAGCCAGATTGTATTCCGCGGATCCGCGCTCATCACAGTGCCCTTCGACGGTAACGACGAAGTTGGGATCCATCTGGAAGATCGTCTTCAAGGCGCTCGCATCACCCTGCAGGATGGATTGATCCTCGGCGCGGATATCACTCTTGTCGTATTCGAAATGAATATCCTGGACCTGACGCGCAAGAATCTCCTGCACAGTTTGGGTTGGGGCCGCCGGCGCCGGTGCTGGCGGAGGCGGAGTGCTTACGGTGACTGTCGTATCGCCCTCGCTGGTGCCGCCTGGACCCGACGCAGTTAGGTGGTAGGTGGTGGTGACGGTCGGGTACACGCCCCGGCGGCCGTCCGGACTCACCTCGCCGATCTGATTATCGATCTCAACCTTGGTAGCGTCGCTCACTGACCAACGCAGCGAGGCCGGCTGACCGACACTAACAGTGGACGGTTCGGCCGTAAAATAATTAATCACCGGTTTTGAGGCCGGAGGAGGAGCCTGCGGCGCCGGTGGTGGGGGCGGCGGTGGTGGAACTTTCTTGTGACATCCAGCCGCGATGCCCAACAGAAGCGTGGTAAACAGCGCCAACAATGCCCTACGTTTCATCATGATCTTGTAAATCCCTCCTGAGACTTCTAATAAGTATTCCATGTTATTGCTGTTATTGCTCGGCATTTACCCAAACAGGTTTCTCATTACTGCCCACTTCGGTGATTGGGTGCTTTCCGGTTCCGTCGGCGTTCATCATCCAGATTTGGGATTGACGCCCGCGTTTCGAAGCATACACGATGTGCGCGCCGTCGGGCGCCCAACACGGATTCTCATTGCGCCCTTCGTTAGCAGTCAGTTGCGTGGCCTGTTGAGATACCACGTCCATTATGAAGATATTGTAATTGCCGGGCTCAAATCCCCTGGTCCAGGCAAAGGCAATATGGGCGCCGTCCGGGTTCCAGGCTGGATTAGTAGCTTCACCTGTGCCGGCGGATAAGCGCTGCACGTCTGCGCCTTCCAAATTCATCCGGTAGATCTGAGGCAGACCGGAGCGGCCTGATACATCAACCAGTTCGGTGCCGGTCTTGGGATTGATCTTCGCCTCCACTTCAATGGCACTAGAGTGAGTAATGCGATGCAGGCCCGAGCCATCCACTCCGGCCATATAGAGCTGCGCAGGGCCGCCGGCGGCGGTGGACGAGAAGACGATCTGCTTGGAGTCCGGCGTAAAGGTGACAAACGCGTTCATGGAAGCGCGCTGATTGTAGAAAGGCATTTTGCGGCCGGTATCGAGCGAAAACATCTGAATTGCGGGGTAACCGCCGGCATAGGTAGTGAAGGCAACGAGCCGGCCATCGGGCGACGCGGAGGGAAAAGTGGAGATGGAATGATATTTCGTGAGCTGATGCTGATCGGAGCCGTCCCAGTTCATCACCCAGATTTCCTTGGCGCCCGTACGATCGGAAACGAACACGATGCGCGTGCCGACCAGGCTTTTGCCCCCGAATTGCGCGAGAATGTCAGCCGCATAGCGGTGGCCTGCGTCGATGGCGCCGCTTTCATTGAGAGAGGCGGTGTAGACTTTGCCGAAGAGCTGGGCTTGCTGCACGCTCGACATGTTTGTGGCGGTGGTGTACAGCCAACCGAATGCCACGAACAAATTGTGATCTTCGGCGCCATAGCCGATGCCGAGATAGTTGGCGCCCATCGGCGGCAGGCTCCAATCGGTAAGGCGATTTCCCTGCGGCGTGATAGCCCGCGAGCTGGGGGGAGCGACGCCCGCCACCAGATCGCTCGGCTGCTGGGGGACTTGCAGCGGATAAAGAGTCTTTGGAACAAAATTGATCAGCGGCGAATCCTGCAGGTCTTTGGCGACCGTGCTGTTGAAGGTAGCAATCAGGGGCGCGGCCGCGCCGGATGCCCGAAAATCAGGCACCGCGATCAGCGGTTTGCCGGGATTCTTTTGAATGGTCCCGACCACCTGCTGTGGCGCGGCAAGCGAAGCCACGCCCATAAACATCAAAAAAGAAGTAGTAAGTATTCGCATCAGCGTAGCGTGAAGGTAAATTGCGCTGAAATTTCATTTTCAGCGACTTGCGGCGGAAGCTGTGGCAGCGGGTTGGAATCATAAACCGCTCGCAACGCCGTGTTGTCAATGTTGGGATTGCCGCTGGATTGCACGATTTGAGGATTCCGCACAGCGCCATTCCGCGTGATGTAGAAGCTGACGATGGCGGCCGACGACTGCGAATGCGAATCGAGGCCGTTGGTCCGCCAGTTCTGGGCGATGCGCTGCCGAACCAGTTCAGCATACCAGCCTAAGCGGTTTCCAAGCGGCGAATCGGGCCCAATGCCCACTTGCCCGGCGCCGGATTGCATGCCGTACATGGGGCTCGAGACGGCTTGCGGCGAACGGCTATAGACTTGATTCGGCGGCGCGGGCTGGACATATTGCCGTTGCTGTTGAGGGCGCTCCGCTTTACGTTTGATTTTGTCCGGAATCTCGAAAACGTCATCCTTGGGAAGCGGCAGCTTTTTTTCCGCCTCTTCTTTCGCGGGGGCAGTGGGGACGG
>DASYAX010000383.1:0-3169 GCA_036501045.1 Bryobacteraceae bacterium | reverse complement strand
GAAACGGCGATCAGATACAAAATTCCACCGGCGGTGAACAAAAGGCTCATCGTGCCGATGACCTTCTGAAAGGCCTCTTTCTCTCCGGCGGCGAATCGGGACGATGCCCAGGGCATCACCAGCAGAGTTAAAGACGTCAGGAATTGTAAGAAGGGGAGAAAGAAGTTCTGCAAAGCTCGAATATTGGCAACGTCGACGATTCCGAGCTCACCCGCGGCGATAAAGTAATAGCCCTGCGCGGAAAGCCAGTACACGAACGCGGTGACAATGACCCAGCGCCCGTATTGCCAGTGTTCGGCCAGCACCGTCCGCATTTGCACGGTGGGCGTGGGCTGAAAATCCGGCCGCAGCAGCGCGATCAAATACGATCCGGCCAGCGCGCCGGCGGCCGCTTGCGCGAGGAATGCCGAGAAAGGGTTGAGCCATCCCCAGGAGCGCTCCAAGAACACGCACCCAAGCAACGTAACGGCATAAACGGATCCGCCGCGCACCGCTAGGGCCGGCCGGCGATCGAGATAAGCCGATTGCCGCAAGAGCCACGACAGCAGCACGCATGGAATCGCAAAACCAGCGCCGCAAAGCGCCGCCGCGAGGGTTGCATTTTTGGAGATCAGGAAAACTGCGCCCGCTCCCGCGATGGCCAGCGCCCAAAGCGCTGACGCGACGACACTGTGCATCCGCAATAGTTTCGCGATGTAGGCCGGCAGGCGCTCCCCATACGAGGCCGCTCCGATGACACCCATCGGCTCGAGAATTAATGCGTTATGGAAACTGGATGCAAACAGAAAAACAGCGAACGATAAGGCATACGCGCCATATTGCACGGGCGTAAGCCAGCGAGCCAGGAGAAGGCTCAGCAAGAATCCCGACCCTGAAAAAATCGCCTGATCGGTGATTGCCAGCGCGCCTTTTGCGATCCAAACCGACCTCGTCATCTGAAGCTTTCGCCAGTTTTAATTATGGGCGCTCTTCGATTTAAGAGCGCGCTACAGACGGCAAGCAGGATTTATTGTACGAAGGGCTGAAGTTAGATGAGCCGTAAGATCTGCGCCCGTTGCGAATCGCTTAGAAAGGGCGAGCCATTCACCGCGCCATCGAGCGTGGCCTTTACGTGTTGGCCATAGCCGGCAACCACCACGCCGATCACCCACCCGCCAAACGCGACCAGCGCGCCGAAAAACACAACCGAGATGAGAAACATATTGTGCTGCGTTTGGTAGTCGGCAACGCCGAACATGCTGGGGTTCGGCCGCATCACGGTTTCACTCCCCATAACCCCGAAGAACACCACGAAGATGCCGGCGATGAGTCCAACTACTTTGCAGAGTTGGCCGAGCCCATTGATGCTTCGAGCCACGCGATAGCCATCCTGGTAGCGGGACACGGCTTTCGCGCTCTGACTGCTGACTAGGGGTTCGAGTGGTGCTGCCGCAGGTGTTGCCATACTGCATGCGGGTATATCACAGAAAGCCGCGGTATGCAACACAATTGTAACGAGAAATTTGCGCGCGTTTAACTCGCGAAGATCTGGTCCATACCGCTCGAAAGTGTCTTAAGACCTTCCAAACTATTGCCGCCCGGTTGTTCCGCGATGCCCCAGCCGGTATAGCCGATATCGTCGAGGGCCTTCATGACGGTGGGCCAGTCGTCATCGCCTTGTAGGAACGCGACTTTGAATCCGGAAGCCGGGCCCGTCTTATCACGTTTGGCGCGGCTGTATTCTTTGATGTGCAACTTCTGGATGCGTTTGCCCAGAATGTGAATCCATTGCTCGGGATATCCGAAATTGATGACATTGCCGATATCGAAGTGCCAGCCGATGGCCGGGCTCTCGAATTCGTCGATAAAACGCGCCGCTTCGAGCGGGCTCAGCAGGAACTGATTCCAAACATTTTCGATGGCGACTTTGACGCCCAGCTCTTGCGCGAGCGGGAGGGCTTTACGAATTTCCGTCTGCGAGCGCGTATACGCATCGGCGTAAGAGACCCGCTTGTTCACGATTCCCGGAACGAAAAGCACGGAGCTGGCGCCGTAAGCCTTGGCGTCTTTGAGCGCATGCATCAGGCCTTCCACGCCTTCGCGGCGAACCGCCGGATCGGGGTCGGTGACGGGTTTCTTCCAATGCGTCGCGCAGCACACGCTGGCGGGCTTGAGCCCGCTGGCATGAAACGCGTCGAGCACTTCGCTCTGCGTCATGTGGCTCATCGGTTCGATTCCTTCGAAGCCCGCTTCCTTGACGGTTTGGAATTTCTTCATCACCGGCCCTTCTATATCGACCGTTGCGTACATGATGGCTTTATGGATTTCGCGCTGCTTGGCCCCTGCCGGCAGGGCAGCAAGCGCAGCGGCAGCCTTCAGGAAGATGCGTCGATTCGGTTGGCTCATGGGAATTTCATAATATCGGATACCATGTTTTTTGAACACCAAGCACGCTGTCGATCCGATAAAAACTGAAGCAGATCTGGAAGAATGGTTGTCGCACCCAAGTGACGCGGACGCGGCCGCCATGGCAGCGCTCGATGGCGACCTGATCCTCCTCGGAGCGGGCGGAAAAATGGGTCCGAGCCTCGCCCGCTTGGCACGCCGCGCCGTTCAGAAAGGGAAATCCCCAAAGCGCATCATCGCGGTTGCCCGTTTTTCCAGTGAAGGGCTCGCGGCGCAACTGCAGGAAGATGGCATCGAGACGATCTCCTGCGATCTGCTCGAACCCGGCGCACTGGCGCAGCTTCCCGATGTACGAAATGTAATTTTCATGGCGGCGCGAAAATTCGGCACCCACGGAGCGGAGCATCTGACTTGGGCGATGAACACTTTTTTGCCGGGCTTAGTGGCGGAGCGTTATCGCGATTCGCGCATCGTCTCTTTTTCGACCGGCAACGTGTACCCCTTGCGTCCGTTGGCGCGAGGGGGAGCGACTGAATTGGACCCGGTAGCGCCGCAGGGAGAATATGCGCAGTCGGCGCTTGGCCGGGAGCGCATGTTCGAATACGGTTCCAGCCGCTGGGGAACACCCGTGGTGCTGCTGCGCCTGAATTACGCCATCGACCTTCGCTACGGCGTATTGATCGATATCGGGCTGGCGGTGTTCGAAGAGCGGCCCGTCGATTTACGCATGGGAGCGGTGAACGTCATCTGGCAGGGAGACGCCAATTCGATCTGTTTGCGGTCA
>DASYAX010000382.1:0-8281 GCA_036501045.1 Bryobacteraceae bacterium | reverse complement strand
TGCTCATGGGATTAAAGTGGAACGGCACGTGCGATTGTTTGACCTTCTCGGCCGCCGCCAGCGCGCTCATGCGCAACTCTTCCATCCGCAGCAAGCGGTAATCGTTCGCATCGAACGAAATCAGCGAGTGATCTTCAGCGGGCAGCCGCAGCGCCTCCATTGAAAGATGCTCCAGGGCCAGCAGCAGTTCGGCGCGGTTTTCGAGCAAAAGCTCCACATCGGAGCCGGCAAACTTGACCGTCACTTCCGGATTTTCCACCTCCGGATGCGGGTTCTCGGGAATCTGCAGTTCGTAGGAAAGCGCAAAGCCGGCGTGGGAAAGCAGCGGCGTTAGAAACTGTTGCAATTTCGGTTGCAGCGAATCAATCGTGTATTTCATGCGTGGTTATTTTTTGGCGGCACGTTTAACAGGTGCCTTGGCTGGGGGCGCGGCTGCAGGTGCGGGTGCGGACGTTGGCATAAGCCGATTGATAATGAGCTGGAACGCGATACCTACCAGGTTTCCGGTTAAATAATATAGTACAAGTCCCGAAGACAAGCCGTAGAACATGAAGCCAAACATCAGCGGCATGAGCATCATCATGCGCTGCTGATTGGGATCGACCCCGGCCGCCGGCGTCAATTTTTGCGAGAAAAACTGCGTGACCACCATGACCACGGGAAGGATGTGGATCGGCAGCGTCTCGGCCGCCGACAAGTCCGTGACCCAAAGCCAAGGAGCGTGCCGCAGCTCGATCGCAATGCCTAATACCTGATAAAAAGCATAAAGGAAAGGAAGCTGTACCAACATCGGCAGACAGCCACCGACAGGGTTCACACCCTCTTTTTTGTAGAGAGCCATGACCTCCTGGTTCTGCTCGGCCTTTTTCGGATCGCGCATGCCGATGTTCTTGTATTTATCGTTGATGGCTTTGATCTGCGGCTGCAGCTTCTGCATTTTGCGCGCGGATTTCAAGCTGGAAATACGCAGCGGGAAAAGCGCAATGTTGATGATCAGCGTGACGACGATGATGGCCCAACCGTAATTGTTGTTCGTCCAATGCTCGGAAACCCAGTTGAGCCAGAGGAACAACGGCTTGGCGATGACGCCGAAGAAACCCCACTTGATAATTGAACCGAGTTTCGGATTGACCTTCCGTAATATGTCAATGTCTTTCGGTCCCACGAAGAGCGAAACGTCGTTCTGCGGACCCGTGGAGATGCCGCTGCCGACATAAGGAACGGGCTTCTCTTCTTTGGGCAACTTGACATCGTCGGAGTAAGTGCGGATCTCGAGTGAAGTGTTGTCGGCCGGGAGAGCAACGGCGGCGAAAAAGTTGTCTTCGAGGCCGCCGTACGTATAGTTGCCGGTCTCGGAAAAGGGACCGTTCTTAGCATCCTTGACGGATTTCGTGATCAGTTTGCTGACGGTGGCGTCATAGTGGACCGTGCGCTCGGTCGTTGCGGCTTTGAAGACCTTCTGGTCGCCAAACCCGCCGCGCCAAACCAGCAAGTGCGGCAGCGGATTGTTATTTTCAAGCACCACCGATTGAACCTTCGACAGGTAGCTGTCTTTCGTGAACCGAAATGACTTGCGGATCGTAGTCTGGCCGTTGGCGTATTCGTATTCGATGGTATTGCCGCCGTCGGAAACCTTGGTTTGATAAAGAACTGTATTGGGATCGAACCCCGGCTTCTGACCCGTGAATTCGATCGAAAACGGCAGCGGAACATTGGTCGCCTCGGTATTGATCAATTCCAGCGGCTTGCCCGCGTCGTCCTTGAATTTCTTCAACACCCAGCTCTTCACCACGCCGCCCTTATTCGTAAAAGCGATGCGGTAAAGGTCGGTATCCACGTACGTGTCAATCACGGAGCTGGCCTGAATCTGGCCAACGCTCGCCGCAGCCGTATGGGCCGCCGCGGGTTGAGCCGCCGGAACGGCAGCGGGCTTCTGAACCAGCGCGACCGGCGCTTTGGCGGTTTCCGGCGCCACCGGCTTCGGCGCCGGAGCGGGCTTAAAAATATACTGCGAGGCCAGCAGCACCAGCATCATCAGCGCCAGCGCCAGCGGAAGACGCTTTTGCAGCGAAGGCGGCTCGGGTGGAACGACGCTCGGACTATTGGACATGAGGCTTTCTTAAACTCATACGCAGCAGCTCAAATTGATGTTCAGCGGACAGGATCGCACCCGCCTTCGTGGAAAGGATGACAGCGGCCGAGCCTTTTTAAACCCATCCAGACGCCGCGCAGCGCCCCGTGCTTTGCTACCGCTTCCATCATGTATTCCGAACACGTCGGATAGTAGCGGCAAGCCGAGGGTAGCCATGGCGAGACAAAGAGCTTGTAACCTTTAAGCGCGCCAATCAGGATGGTTTGCATCGGGCAAATACCTTGCCGACTTCGCGGCACAGATCCTCAAAAGGCGCGTCCAAAACATTCCGGCGCGGGTTGAACACGATCGCGAAGCCCGCCGGAAAGGCGTCCAGTTGACTGCGGACAGCCTCTCGCATGCGGCGCTTCAGGCGATTCCGGTGCACAGCCTTTCCCACCGCGCGCGGGACGGTAAACCCGAATCGCGAGACCGCTGAGTCGCTGGCGGAATGCAAACAGAAGGCGGCGAAATAGCGGCTTGTCATGCGGACACCCGTTTGGTAAATAGCGCGGAATTCGGCTGATCGGAGAACCCGCCTTGGTTTTGGGAGTGACAGCGGATCAAATCGCCCGGCCGCGGCTACTTGGCGGCGCGAACGGCGGCTTCATCGCTTACCGTCAGTTTGTGGCGGCCTTTGGCTCGCCGGCGGGAAAGCACGGCGCGCCCATCCGCCGTCTTCATGCGTTCACGAAAGCCATGAGTCTTGGCCCGCTTGCGGTTATTCGGCTGAAACGTACGCTTTGGCATTACAATTTCCTTTACTTAATTGTGGGAGCGGTACCTGTAAGGCGAAGACGCACTGCCAGTAATCCACTGGACCCAAAAAAACCAGTATAGCGCTGCCCCGAGCCGTCCCAAACGATCGCTCTAGTGCCCGCACAACTTTTCAACCTTAGGTATCCTTGGTTATGCTTTGCGGCGACGCCAGGTTCGCGCCTGAATTTCTGGAAGCGCTCCATTGACGCTTCCACGCTTTCCACAATCGCGCATCGCAGCGGTTCTGCTGTGCGGAGTCCTCTGCGCAATCGAAGCGCCGGCAGCAACGCCCTGTGACGGTCTGCTCAACCTCGAGTTGCCTAATACCCGCATTACCTTTGCGCAGCAAACTCCCAAAGGAAACCTGCTCGGGCCATTTGACCGGCTCGTCAAAGACGTTCCCGCCTTCTGCCGTGTCGCGGGTGTAATCCGCCCATCGAAGGACTCGGAAATTCATTTTGAAGTATGGATGCCCGAGTCCGGCTGGAACCGAAAGTTTCGCGCCGCCGGGAACGGCGGCTTTGCCGGGTCTATCAATTTTGGCGACATGGCCGCGGCGGTTCGCGATGGCTTTGCCACCGCCTCAACCGATACAGGGCACAGCGCCGACGGAGTTGATGCCGGCTGGGCCCTGGGACATCCGGAAAAGATCGTGGATTACGGATATCGCGCCATCCATGAGATGACCGCCAAGGCCAAGGCGATCATTCAGGCTTTTTACGGTGAGGCGCCGCAGCGCTCCTATTTTGCCGCTTGTTCGAACGGTGGCCGCCAGGCGTTGATGGAGGCGCAGCGCTTTCCCGACGACTATGACGGCATCCTCGCCGGCGCACCGGCCAACTTTTGGACGCACCTGCTTTCGGCGGGTTTTTTTGGGGTGGAGGCGCCGATGCTCAAGGATAAGGCCCGCTACATACCGAAAACGAAGGTCCCGGCCATCGCTAACGCGGTGCTTGCCGCCTGCGATGTCGCCGATGGCGTTAAGGACGGCATTTTGAGCGATCCCGTAACGTGCCATTTCGATGCCGCGACTCTGCTTTGTAAAGGAGCCGACTCCGATAGCTGCTTGACGGCGCCGCAGGTGACCACGCTGAAAGCGATCTATGCGGGCGTGAAGACCGCGCAGGGTGAGCAAATCTTTCCGGGCTCGACACCCGGCGGCGAAGATGGTCCGGGCGGCTGGCCGCTCTGGATCACCGGACCGGCTGCCGGCCGCAGCTTGGGATTTGCGTTCGGCATCGGCTTCTTTCGGAACATGGTCTTCGACAGCAGCACCTGGAACCCGGAAGACAGCAACCTGGAAGCCGGCACGCAAGCCGCTGATACCAAAATGGCCGCTGATCTAAATTCGACGAACCCGGACCTGAAGCCATTCGAAGCCCACGGCGGCAAGTTGATTCTGTATCACGGCTGGAGCGATGCCGCCATTCCGCCGTTGAACACGGTTAACTATTACCGGAGCGTCGTAAACACCATCGGGTCGCCTGAAACCGGGAGTTTTGTTCGCCTGTACATGGTGCCGGGAATGCAGCATTGCGGCGGCGGCCCTGGACCAAATCTGTTTGGGCAGAGCGGCGCAGCGAAGCCCGGTGATGCGGAGCACGATATATCGACTGCTCTCGCAGACTGGGTCGAAAACGGTATCGCCCCCGGCCCGGTCGTTGCCGTGAAATATGCGAAGGACAATCCGGGAAATCCGGTGGAAATGACGCGCCCGCTTTGTCCCTACCCGCAAGTTGCGCGTTATAAGGGGTCGGGAGATCCCAAAGACGCCGCTAATTTCACCTGCGCTTCAGCCGCCAACTGACACGGGCGAACCCCGGGACCGTGTGTAATTGACCCAGCCTTCCGCCGCGATCAGCGTCACCGTGAAGCCGATCCAAAATGCTGTCCCGAAGAACTGCTTCGGCGTCAGGTGGGTGAGCCTGCTGGTGGCAAAGAAGACGCCCATCACCGGACGAGTGGTGCCGATTCCCAAGGCGATACCAAACATGCGAATCATCCATTCGCGGTGATGCACGAAGTCGCGCCGTAGGGCGCAGAAATAGCCCTTCAGAAGGCAAAATAGAAATAAGAGATCGAACAGCACTGTGGCGGCAATCTCGTTAATCCCGCCAATCGCCATCTGGAAGCTCATCGACAGCGCCGCGATACCGATCACGAGTGCGAGTACGATCACCGTGCGTCCGATCCAATGATGTACCCGCGGCGCACCCGCGCGCAGGCGCGATGAAAATTGGAGCGGGGCCAGAATCATGAACAGCGTTCCGGGAATGATGTGGATCAGCGTCAAAACAGAATGATGGGCGAAGCCCACGTTGGTCTGGGCGCGAATGCCGGTACCCGGTCCTTTCGCAAGCTGAATCGATCGGAGCACGGCCGCCGCGATGCCGAATAACGCCAGAAAAATCGCGCCCGCCCAAACGGCTTTTGACAGGAATCGGCTGGGGGCAACCGTCGGCGCTGAGGTCATGCTTCGCGTAGCGCCACCATCGGGTCAACCCGGCTGGCCGAGCGAGCCGGGAAATAGCACGCCAGTACGGCAACGGTAATCAGTACGGCGGATGCTCCCCCCAAACTCAGCGGATCGGCCGGACTAACGCCGAACAGGCTGGCGGAAAGCGCTCGGCCAACCAGCAACGAGATAACCATGCCGGCGGCGATGCCGATCCCCACCACTGTCATGCCTTGCCGCAGCACCAGCGTCAGTACTTCGCTTTGTTTGGCCCCGAGCGCCATGCGCAAGCCCAACTCCCGCTGCCGCCGGTTCACCGAATAGGCCATGACGCCATACAGACCCACGCTCGCAAGCGCCAGGGCAATCAGCCCAAATGCGGTTAGCAGGACGACTACAAACTGAGCGCTGAAGAGCACCTGGCCGATCAACTTCGCGCCTGTCCTCGCGTCGCTCACTTCGATTTTCGGATCAAGATTACGAATCTCCTGTTGAACTGCTGTTAACACGCCCGCCGGATCGCCCTTGCTCTTCACATAGAGGTTCATGCTGTCCGAAAAATTTTGTTTTAGCGGCAGGTAAACGCAGGGCTGCGGAGCTTCGCCGAGGGTCGTATAGTTGGCGGTCTTGGCGATGCCGATCACCTGGCGCGCAACCTTGTCTCCCGCGAGTTGAAAGCGCTGGCCCAGCGCCCGGCCTCCCGGCCAATATTTCTCCGCCAGGGTTTCATTGATAATCGCCACCGGCAGCGTTCCATCGCGATCTCCGTCCGTAAACGTGCGCCCTTCGAGGAGCGGGATGGCCATGGTTTCGAAGTAATTTGTGTCAACGGTATTAACCACGCTAGTGATGGTGTCCGCCTTTTTTCTCGGCGCCCGGCCTTCAATCGTGATGCCGCTCGTCGCTCTAGCCCAAAATGGCAGGTTCGATGCCCAGGAGACAGACGCGACATTGGGCATGCCGGCAATGCGCTCCCCTAGATCTCTATATAAAGCCTTCGTTCGCGCCCGGTCATAACGGGCCCTCCCTTTATTCATGAGGAAAATCGCCAAATGCTTGGTCTGAAATCCCGGATCCAATTGGTAAGCACGCTGAATACTATGTAGAAACAGAGCGGCCGTAATCAGAGAAATGAGCGACAGCGCCACTTGCCCCGCCAGTAGAAAATTGCCAACCGTTACGCTTCTCCGCGAACGTCCCGCGGTCGCTGCGTTGTCTTTTAGCGTTTCGACGACATCGGCTTTCGACTCGCGAAGCGCCGGTACGATCCCGAAAATCAGGCCCGTCAGGATTGAAATCGCGATCGCGAAGAGCAGAACGTTTCCGTCGAGCTTGAGATCGATCAGGTTGTTCGCCACTTCCGCCGGACGGAATGACCAGAGAAAACGAGTGCCTCCATAGCCAACAGCCAGCCCCACCGCCCCGCCCAGCAGGCCCAGCAATACGCTTTCGGTGAGCAACTGCCGGACGAGCCGCGATCGATTCGCGCCCAGCGCCAAACGCACCGCGATTTCCTGGCGTCTGGCGGTCGAGCGCGCCAGCAGCAAATTGGCGACGTTCGAACAGGCGATCAGCAGCACCAGTCCCACCACGATGAGCAAGACTGCGCTCACAAAGACCATCGACCTCGCTCCGCCGAGATTCGAAAACAGCTCGTCCGATATAGGCAGCAGCGACGCCGTGTGCCCTTCGTTGGCATCGGGATACTCTCTTTCGAGAGCGACCGCAACGGCGCGCAGGTTGGCCTCCGCCTGTCCGCGGGTAACGCCGGGTTTGAGACGACCGACGCCATAGAACAACGGCTTCGTCCGGTCTTCGAGCGCACCGCGCATTTCGTCGGGCAGCACCTGGTCCGCCATGGTCGCGGGAAGCCAAACGTCCGGCCCGAAAACAGCGCTGATGCCGATGAAACCCGGTGGCGCCACGCCAATGACGGTAAAAACTGCGTCGTTGATCTGCAGCTTACGCCCGATCACATCCGGCATACCGCCAAAACGGCCCTGCCAAGCACTATGGCTCAAAACGGCAACCGCCGCCGAGCCCGGTGAACGATCCTCCGCCGGGCGAAAGAAGCGGCCCAACGCCGGAGTCAGTCCCAGCGTTTCGAAATAATCTTTCGTGACCAGTTGGCTGAAGATGCGCTGCGTGCCGCCTCTATCACCGAGAGTCATCGCCAAAGGCCCGAGATAACCGGAAGTCCCGCTGAAGACCTGGTTCTGTTGCGCGTAATCGGCCAGGTTCAGGTACGAAATCGGAAGCAGGCTGCCCGATTGTTTCGCCGTTTTGGTTTCCGTGCCGGCAAGCGCGAC
Source organism: Bryobacteraceae bacterium (assembly GCA_036501045.1). Taxonomy (GTDB): domain Bacteria; phylum Acidobacteriota; class Terriglobia; order Bryobacterales; family Bryobacteraceae; genus Bog-105. The sequence goes on along the minus strand of DASYAX010000382.1, from coordinate 627 downwards.
CAGCCGCGAAGGATCGTGCGCCGGGAACGGATGGAGCAGCAGTGTATTGACGATCGTGAAGACCGTCGTGTTCGCTCCGATGCCGAGCGCGAGCGTCAGCACCGCGAAGAACGTAAACGCGGCATTCTTGCGCATCCCGCGAAGGCCATACCGCAAGTCGCGCGTCAAATCGCCGGCAAAACTACCGCTTGGCGTGTCGCCCGGTGGCGCCGCATCGTGTTTCGGTGCGAGCTCCGCGGATCGCAGCGCGGCCGGAATCAGGCCTGCGTTATCCAACTCGCGTAAAGTCGCCTCATAAGCGGTTTTTTCGTCGACACCCCCGGAAAGAAGGCCGCGATAGGTGTCTTCGAGGTGTTGCGTCAGCTCCTCAACGATCGACGCTTCAAGGCCGGGCTCAATCGCTGGATTTTTCAGAAATCGCTCGACTTCCAATTTCCAATCAGGCATTTTCAGGCTCCATCACTTGGCGAATTGCGGCAACAAACTCTTGCCAGCTCTGGCGTTGCTGCTCCAGAACCTTCCGCCCCGCCTCCGTGAGGCTGTAATAGCGGCGGCGGCGCTGGTTCGCTTTCTCTACCCACCGTCCCTCCACGAGTTCCCGCCTCTCCAGCCGGTAGAGAAGCGAAT
>DASYAX010000381.1:0-4758 GCA_036501045.1 Bryobacteraceae bacterium | reverse complement strand
ATGACGTTATTCGGGAATTGGGCGCGCGCACCGTTCGTCACTCGCGCCGGATTATAGATATTCACGGAACCGAATTGCCCTTGCAGCTCAGCGGCGGTGGGGACGGTTGCCTGGCTCGAAGTATAAGAGGTTTGGCGTTGTCCCTGATAGCTGATAAAGAAGAAGCTTTTATTCCGGACGATGGGGCCGCCGACTACGCCGCCAAATTGATTGCGATGCAGCGGAGGCTTCTGCAGTCCACTGCGATTCGCGAAGAAATCGGTGGCGTTTAACACAGTGTTACGAAAGAATTCGAAGGCGTCTCCGTGGAATTGATTGGTTCCCGACTTGATGGACACGCTGACAACGCCGCCCGCCGAACGGCCGTACTGGGCGCTGTAGTTGGAGGTTTCCACGTGGAATTCCTGAATCGCGTCGATGGAGGGCGTCACAGCGTTCATGTTGCCCGAGTCGGCACCTAAGATGTAATTGTTGTTGTCGATGCCGTCGAGCAGCATAGTGTTTTGGAAGGTCTGACTGCCGTTTAAGCTGAAGCCGTTAGTGGCACGCGAGTGGTTGTTCGGCGCGGCGCCGGCCGCCAGCGTCACCAACTGCGTGTAATCGCGCCCGTTCAGGGGCAATGTTACGACGGTTTTGTTGTCGACGGTTTGGCCAACGGAGGCGGTCTGCGTCTGTAGAAGCGGGCTTGCGCCTGTGACCTCCACCGTTTCGCTCAGCGTGCCGACTTGGAGCGTCACATCAATAGCGGCGGTTTGGTCTACGTCCAGGTGAATATTGGAGCGGCGGAAACTCTTGAATCCCTGGCGGCTGACGGAGAGGTTATAGTCGCCCGGCTGGAGAAACGGCAGGCTGTACTCCCCTTGACTGTTGGTTTCCGAGTTGGCCTTGACTCCGCTGTTAGCGTTGACGATCTCGATTTGCGCAGCGGGGATCACGCCACCGGTGGGATCGGTGACGCGTCCTTGCAGTTTGGCGGTCTGGGCCTGCAGGAGGACTGGCACAAGCAATCCGATGCCGATTAGGATCAGACGCCGAACCGTCGTGTCTCGTAACGATCGCGGTGAACGGGACCGCTCACTCCCAGGTGAAGGCATGCAGTCCCATTATTTGTTTTCGGAAGGCATTTTGGAAACGGAAATTCCCCGTGAATCGGCGGCGGTTCACGGTGAAACGAGGGCGGCAATGGTGCTATGATGACCGCACGTAGGGGCTCCGATTACATTATTGTGAACGCCGGTCTGAAGCTTTCTCCGGATGAAAGCGCTTCGGTTGAAAGATTGTTGGCGAGCGAAACGCTCAAGCGTGCGCCACGCGTCCATGCCGTTCTTTCCTACCTGCTGGAACGTTCAGCGGAGGGAAGGCCGGAAGAGATCAATGAACAGGCGATAGGCGAAGCTGTATTTCGCCGGCCGTGCGGTTACAATCCTTCGGAAGACAACATCGTACGCGTTACCATGCGCCACTTACGCGAGCGCTTGGATCGCTATTACGAAACCGAAGGAGCGGCGGAACGGTGGGTGGTACGGATTCCTAAAGGGAGATATTTTCCGGTAATCGCCGCGCGTGAGATTTCCGCGCCGCCGCTGCTGGACGAGCCGCCTTTGATTCTTTCGCCGGCGCTTTCGTCCCATGCGGCAACGCATTTTTGGTCCTCGCCGTTCCTACTGCGAGTGGGTCTGGTGATTCTGCTCGTTGGCAACGTCGTTCTTGGCTACGAGTTGATTCTGCAGCGGACGCGGGCGGCGTATCCGGTGAATCAGGCCGGACTGGTAGGGGACGTTTTTGGCGATCCCGGCCAACGCTTGTCGATCATTGGCGCCGATTCCGATCTGCAGGCATACCGGCAGATTTTTGGGCATGTCGTTTCGCTCCGCTCCTATCTCGATCGGACTTATCTTCCGCCTCCGGATACGATCCAGGACACGGAGGAGAGCAAACGCATTTGGAATTTTATCGGGAAACGCAAAGATACGAACATTTCAAGCGCGCTGGTCGCGGCCGATCTTCAGCGGGCTTTGGCGCCGCGCCAAATTAATTTGCGGCATCCGCGAGACTGCACGGTTCGTGATTTCGAGCATGACAATGTGGTCCTGCTGGGCGGCCCTTGGATCAATCCCTGGGGACAACTGTTTGAGGACCGGCTCAATTTCCGGGTAGTGGCTCCGGATTCTAACGCGGCCGGCTCGGAAATCGTCAATTTGCGGCCACAATCCAATGAGCCGCGACTTTATCAGACGCACAATGAGGGCGCATTCGCCGTCAGTTATGTGCGTCTCGCGATGGTTCCCAATCTCCGCGACGGCGGCAAGGTTATTTTGGTTGGGGCGAATAGCGAGGAAGCTTTAGAAGCCGGCGGGGCATTCCTGGTGAGACCCGATGCGGAGCGGGAGTTGCTGGAGCGCGCTCACACCAAATCCGGCTCGTCCCTTCGGCCCTTTGAGCTGGTGTTGGAGACCAAGGGCCTGGAATCGACGCCGCGCCGGGTGCGGATTGTCGCTTACCGGCCGCTTGGGAGCTGAGCGGCCCAGTTTCCGTTCGCCTGGAGTACGCGTTCGACGGTCGCGAAGATGTCTTTGGGATTGATGGGCTTGGTCAGGTAACCATCCATTCCGGCGGCTAGACAGCGCTCGAGGTCTCCAGTGATGGCATGGGCCGTCAGGGCAATGATCGGGAGGTGACCGCCGGAAATAAGTTCCTTTTTGCGGATCGCCGCAGTTGCTTCAAAGCCATCCACGACCGGCATCTGCAAATCCATCAGGATGCAGTCGAACGTTTCCTTCTCGATGATGTCCAAGGCTTCCCTGCCATTAGAGGCGCGCCGGACCGTGTGGTTGCGTTTCTCGAGAAGGCGCGTGGCCACCAGGCTGTTCACGGGGTTATCCTCAACCACAAGCAAGCGCCGGCGGGGCTCACCCGCTTGCGGAACGTAGTGAGGCGCAGTCTCCGGCTGCGGTTTTTCCTCCAGGCGGGCTGCTGCAATACCGAGTCGCACGGTGAAGTGAAAGGTGGAACCAAGCCCTTCTTCGCTCTCGAGCCAGATCCGCCCGCCCATCCTTTCGACCAATTGAGTCGAGATGGTGAGGCCCAGTCCAGTGCCTCCGAAAGTGCGGGTCAAAGAACTGTCGGCTTGCGAAAAGGCGTTGAATACATACTGCTGTTTGTTTCGAGGTATCCCGATTCCGGTATCTTTGACGCTGAAGTGGAGTTCCACCTGGTCGCCGCTCTCCGCGACCCGCTCCACTCGAATGACTACCTCGCCGCGTTCGGTGAACTTGATGGCGTTGCCGGTCAGGTTTACGAGAATCTGCCGCAAGCGGACGGGATCTCCCAGAACTCTGGGAGGGACAGCCGGGTCCAGATGGCAGCTCAGCCCCAGGTTTTTCGCCGCCGCACGGACGCCCAGAACGTTCAACATGGCCGCGACCGTTTGGGGCAAATCAAATTCGATTGCTTCGAATTCCAGCTTCCCAGCTTCGATCTTCGAGAAGTCGAGGATGTCGTTCAAGATCCTCAAAAGGGAGTCGGCGCAATTCTTGACGCCCTCCAGATACCCGCGCTGCTCGTGAGTGAGATCCGTGTCGAGCGCCAACTCCGTCAAGCCGATTACGCCGTTCATCGGCGTGCGGATTTCATGGCTCATATTGGCCAGAAATTCGCTCTTTGATCGATTCGCTCCTTCCGCCGCATCTTTGGCCTTTTGCAATGCCTCTTGGCTGTGCTTACGATCTGTAATGTCCGGACTAATGCCAACGTGACCCAGAAAATCACCATTAGACGACAGCCGAGGAGCTGCGTCAGAGGCAATCCAACGCCATTCGCCATCGGTCCGCCGGACACGTGCTTCGGCTCGAAACGGGGTACGGTCACGCACGGCGAGAAGAAATTTTCCGACGTAACTCGCGTGGTCGTCGGGATGAATGAGTAAACGCGACTGATCGGCATCCGCTTGTTCAAATGTTGTGCCGAAGAATTCCCGGCACATTCGATTGGCGAGCCGGGTCTGGCCAGCGGCGTCGGTCACCCAAATGATCGTGGGGCAATTATCCGCCATAACGCGGAAGCGCTGCTCACTCTCACGCAGCGATTCTTCCGACAGCCGCTGCTCGGTGATGTCTTTGGCGATGCCGAAGCGCGTCGAATCGTCGCGGTTGAAGGTGGTTCGCCAATCGAAGATCCGGTACGAACCATCCTTACAGCGATAACGATTCACGAAATGCTTGGTTCGGTACTCGCGGCCCTGTTTGGCGATCTCGCTCAAAGTGCGCTCCAAATCGTCCGGATGGATGAAATCGAGCATGGGGGTGCTCATGACTTCTTCATGGGTATAACCGAGCGTGGTTTCCCATGCCGGGTTTACTTTTTTGAAGAAGCCATCGGTGGAGACGATGCAAGCCAGATCCGGTATCAGGTTGAAGAATCGTTCGAAGTCGCGCTCCGCCTCGGTTGCGCACGAATCTAGGCTCTTATGCGCGGCACTCTCCTGAATTGTGAGGGGCAGATCCGCTTCAGGCGAGAGATGGGGCATTTTTCCGGCAACACTGGCCATCTCAATGGAACGGCACAGTAGTTATATCGGACAGGAAAGGGTTAGTCTTCAATCGTTTCTGTGAAGAGGGAGAGGGACTAGGGGGCGAATTATGCCTATTTTCGCAGTATCCAGACTTCCGATACCTGGCATCCGCGGCCATTGCCGCCGAGTCCCTGTTCGCGGGTCCAGGCGAGATTGAGCTGTCCGGTTGAGGTCGCCTCCGCCGGGAT
>DASYAX010000380.1:0-6439 GCA_036501045.1 Bryobacteraceae bacterium | reverse complement strand
CTGTGTTACTTGATGCGTGAGGAATGCCCGCTTACCGGCGAATGCAGCCCGGGAAGAGCGGAGCCCTCCCCCTGCCGATCGAAGGCTCACGGAAACACAACCAGATAGCATCGAAATTCTGCATGAAGTGTAGCAAAAGTGTAGTATCTCGGCAAGCAAAAATACCGGGCAAATACCTGATTCGACTACCTTAACTAGTTCTATAGGTACTTGATCCGACATGGGCTAGAGAACACGCATGTGTCAGGTACTAGTAGGGAAAATTCCTGGTAAAAACCGCTTTATGCGCCGCCCGCGCTTCCGTTGGCTTGCGACAGTTTCGCGTTGGCCGCCGACCGCAGCGTCACGGGCGAAGCGATCGTCAGCAGCCGTCGCGAAAGCTTCACCAACCCGCGGCGCTCGAGCTGGTTCAAGGTCGTCGACGTGGTCTCGCGCGTTGCGCCAATCAGATCGGCCAGCTCCAATTGCGTGATCGGCAATTGACTCATGCCATCGTCGAGCGGCTTTACCAGTTTGGAAAGCTCCGCTAGATGATACAGAATCCGATACTCGACGTCGTGTAAGCAGAGCAATTCAACTCTGTAAGCGTAATTGAGCTTGCCTTCGAGCGCATAACTAACCAGCGTGCCGCCCATTTCCGGATTGGTTGTCATGGAACGCTTGAGGGTTTCGCGCGGAATTCGCAACAGCGTGGCCGAGCTGAGAACCTCAGCCTCCGCATAGTAGTTAAGTGATTCATCGGACAGTAATTCATCACCAACTAGATGACCGGGACCGCAGATCGCGAGTACGATATGCCCACCATTCATTCCCGCTCGCGTGAGTTTAATCAGACCTTCTTCTATGAAGTAGATTGCTTCGGCGGCCTCGCCTTGTGAAAAGAGCGAAGTAGAACGGCGCAACGCAGCCAAGCGACTTACGTCAGGTGCGGACAACAGGACGCTTCGCACAAGAGAGGCAAGAGAGTTCACAAATCTATGTCCCCCGTTTTCATCCGATTATATGCGCCAGAAGACGCTGTGCCCAGGGAAATTTCTAGGCACCGTGTAATCCCCTGTGCACTTCCTTTCTTTAGGTATCTAGATTACGTAATCTAGAGGCAAAATCCTTCGCGGAAACGAATGACTCGCTTAATTTCCTGGTACCTAGGGTTTGGCGGATGGTAGTGAGGGAAGTTACAAAACTGTCAAGCGCCGCCAAAACGGCCGGCCGGTTGGTGGCGAGAATACTCAGCCATAAGTCGGGAGGGCTGAGCGCCAACCTGGTCATGTCGACTAAGCCGGGACCGAAAACGCGGTCCAGGGGATGATCGGCTTGGTCCGCAAGGGTAGCGGCTAATGCGGTAGAGACGAGCTGGGGCAGATGAGAGGTGAGGGCGACAGTAACGTCGTGCTCTTCGGGAGATAAGTCGATGATCCGGGCGCCGAGGCGAGAGAGCCACGCGCGAAATTCCGCCTGCGCCGAAGTTTCCGGGCCGGTGGGCGTCAGGACGTAAGGACGATCGCGGAACAGATCGGCGTCGGCGGCAGCCGCCCCGCGTTGCTCCTTGCCCGCCAGCGGATGGCCGCCGAGAAAGGAGCCTGAAGTTAAACTCGCGGCGGCTTGCCGGACAATCGTGCTCTTGGTGCTGCCGGCGTCCGTGATCAGGCACCCAGGCGCGACTGTCAGTTGCCCGAGCTTATCGAGCGTCTCCAGAATCCGGTCGACGGGTTGGGCGAGATAGAGTAAATCGGCCCGCGGCGCCACTTCTTCGAGCGTGCCGCTGCTCGAGATGGCGCCGCGCTCCAATGCCGCGGCGATCGCCGGCGGACTGCTGACACCGATGATTTGGCCGGCAAAGCCGGCTTTACGAAGCGCCAGACCAAAAGACCCGCCGATTAGCCCCGTGCCCGCGATAGCAACGGTTCGCATGCCGATTCCCGCTAGGCGCTCCGGCCGACCGCCGCCGCAATCGCCCGTGTCTGGCGCATCAGCTCGGCAAACTGCTCCGGATGAAGAGTCTGCGCGCCGTCGCTCGCCGCATGGTCGGGGTCCGGATGGACTTCCACCAGCAGACCGTCGGCGCCCGCCGCCACCGCCGCGCGTGCCATCGGCAGCACGTAGTCGCGTTTCCCGGTCCCGTGCGAAGGATCCGCAATCACCGGCAAATGCGTCAGCCGCTTCAGCACTGGAATGGCCGAGATGTCCATCGTATTGCGGGTGCTCGTTTCGAACGTGCGGATGCCGCGCTCGCACAGCATCACTTCGTAGTTGCCCCCCGACATGATGTATTCCGCCGATAGCAGCAGCTCTTCGATCGTCGCCGCGATGCCGCGCTTCAGCAGCACCGGCTTGCGCACTTTACCGAGCTCGCGCAACAGGTTGAAGTTCTGCATGTTGCGCGCGCCCACCTGCAAGATGTCGCTGTATTTCAATAGCAAAGGAATCTGAATCTGATCCATTACCTCGCTCACCACCAGCAGACCATGGCGGCCCGCGGCAGCATGAATGATCTTGAGGCCCTCTTCGCCCAGGCCCTGAAAGCTGTAAGGCGAGCTGCGCGGCTTGAAGGCGCCACCTCGAATAACCTGCGCTCCCGCTGCAGCCACGATCGCCGCCGAAGCCTCAATTTGTTCTTCGCTCTCGATGCTACAAGGACCTCCCATCGAGATCACTTTCGCGCCGCCGATTTCCACCTCGCCGATCCGGATGACCGTGCCGGCGGGCTTGAAGTGACGGCTGGCGAGTTTATAGGGAGAGACGATGCGGTGGCACTCCTTCACCCCCGGCATCGCTTCCAGAACGGCCGGGTCGAAATCGTCCAACGGCCCCACGCCTCCGAGCACCGTGTGGCGGACCCCTGTCGAACGATGCACCGTGAAACCCATTTTCACCAGCCGGTCGATTACGGTCTCGGTTTGTGCCTCGGTGGCGTCTTCTTGCATGACCACTAGCATGCTGGTGTCTTCGATTCAGGCATAAGCTTTTGCAGAGTCCTCATCTCGTCGATGATCCGCTCAAAAATGCGCTTTACGGCGTCGGGCGGCAGCGGTCCCTGATTGTGGGCAAGGACATTACCGTAGACCTGGTCTTCCCGCTTTGGCTCGTAAATCGCCAGGTGAAGCTGGCGTTTGATCCGTCCAATATCTTCGACAATGGCGGTGCGCCGGTTTAGCAGCTCGAGCAACTGTAAATCGAGTGCGTCGATCAGCACGCGGCAGCGATGTAGGTCCTCGATGCTGAATTCACTCATGATGCGCGTAAGGGGGCGGTGAGCTGGCGCGTGAAAGCTGCCAATTTGTCCGCCAGATCGGGTGCGGCGGCGTGCGTTTCAATACATCGTACGATGGCGCTTCCCACCACCACGCCGTCGGCAAGACGCGCCGCTTCCGCCACTTGAGCGGGTGTCCCGATGCCGAAGCCGACTGCCAGGGGAAGCGCCGTAAGCTCGCGCATCCGCGCGGCAAGTGGCACGACGGCCGCCGATAGCGAGGCTTGTTCGCCCGTCGTGCCGGTTCGCGAAACCAGGTACACGAAGCCGGTGGAATGCGCGGCGATGAGCCGCAGGCGGCGTTCGCTGCTCGTCGGAGCGGCCAGAAAAACGGTGTCGAGCCCCTCTTCCCGCAGGCGGCGCACCGGATCGGCGGCTTCTTCGATCGAAAGGTCGGTCAACAGTACACCGTCGATCCCGGCGTCTGCCGCGTCGCGCGCCAGCTTGTCGAAGCCGTAGCGGAGCAGCGGATTCAAATAACTAAACAGCAGTAGCGGAATTTGCGAATGACGGCGGATTTCGCGCACGGTTTCGAGCAAGCTGGGTAGTGTAGCGCCCGCCCGCAGTGCACGTTCGGAACCGCGTTGAATCACCGGGCCGTCCGCGATGGGATCGGAGAAAGGAACTCCCAGCTCAATCAAATCCGCCCCGCCGCGTTCAAGCGCCAGTACCAACGACGCCGTACGCGCGGGCGATGGGTCGCCCGCCGTGAGATACGCGATGAATGCTTTTCGCCCCGCCGCTGCCTGCCCCGCAAAAAGCTGGCCGATGCGCGTGGAAGTCTGCACCATTTATACGTCCAGCTCCGGCATATTTTCGCGATAGATGTCGATATCTTTATCCCCGCGACCGGAAACGTTCACTATATATTTCCGGCCGGACTCGGAAGGCGCGCGCCGAATGGCTTCGGCGATGGCGTGCGCGGATTCTAGCGCCGGAATAATGCCTTCCGCACGGGCGAGCGTTTTGGCCGCTTCGAGCGCCTCGGCGTCGCTTACCGCAACGTACTCCGACCGATGCTCATCGTGCAGCCAGGCATGCTCGGGTCCGATCGACGGGTAATCGAGTCCCGCGGAAACCGAATGCGTGAGACCGATTTGACCTTGTTCGTCCTGTAGCAAATAGCTAAACGTGCCGTGCAGCACGCCCGGTGTCCCGCCGCTGAAGCGAGCCGCATGCTCGCCCAGATTTTTTCCTTTGCCGCCCGCTTCGATCCCGATTAGGCGCACGCCGGCATCGCCCACGAACGGATAAAAGATGCCGATGGCGTTGCTGCCTCCGCCCACGCACGCCAAAACGGCGTCGGGCAGGCGTCCCATCTGTTCGAGCGACTGCGCGCGCGCCTCTTCGCCGATAATCTTGTGAAAATCGCGCACCATCATCGGATAAGGATGCGCGCCGAGCGCCGAGCCCAACAGATAGTGCGTATCGGAAACGTTCGTCACCCAATCGCGCATCGCTTCGCTAATAGCGTCTTTGAGCGTGCGGCTCCCGTTTAAGACCGGAACCACCTCGGCCCCCAGCAAACGCATTCGGAAAACGTTCAACCGCTGGCGCCGCATGTCTTCTTCGCCCATGTAGACCACACAGCGCATGCCGAACAATGCGCAAACCGTTGCGGTAGCGACGCCGTGCTGGCCGGCTCCCGTTTCAGCGATGATCCGCTGTTTCCCCATGCGCCGCGCGAGCAGGATCTGGCCCAGGCAATTGTTGATTTTGTGCGCGCCCGTATGCAGCAGGTCTTCGCGCTTCAGCCAGATTTCGGCCCCGCCAAGAATCCCGCTCAGGTGTGAAGCGAAATAAAGCGCTGTCGGACGGCCGGCATAGTGATGCAGCAGGCCGCGCAGCTCCGCCTGGAAGACGTCGTCTTGCCGGGCCTCATCGTAAGCCTGCTCGAGTTCTTCTAACGGCGACATCAGAACTTCCGGAACGTAGCGGCCGCCGTAAGGCCCGAAATGTCCCTGCGCGTCCGGTAAAGCGATTGAGCTCATGTATTGATTTCCTGGGGTAAGCGAAACGCGGCCAAAGCGGCCTGAACGAAAGCCGTGACGCGGGCCGGATCCTTCTTGCCGGGCCGCGACTCGAGACGCGAACACGCGTCGACGCCCCAGGGCCGCGCAATCCGAATCGCTTCGGCCACGTTCTCGCCATCGAGACCGCCGGCGAGGATGCGCCGGTGCGGGAAGGCCTTGGCCAACGTCCAATCGAACGTGCGGCCCGAGCCGCCGTACTCGGGAGTCGGCGTGTCGAGCAAATAGGCCTCGACGATGCGATGCGGCGCGGGCCGGGCGCCGGCTTGGATCGCGCGCCAGATCCGAAACGAATCGGGTAAATGCAACGGGATCTGATTGCCGTGGAGCTGCAGCACATCGAGCCCGGTGCTTGTGCCAATGTCGATCAACTCCTGCTTGGTGGCATTCACAAACACGCCCACTTTCAGAATGTCGTTCGGTAGGGTTTCCGCAATCTGACGGGCGCGCGCAGGCGTGAGAAAGCGCGGGCTTTGGTAATAGAAGTTAAAGCCTAGCGCGTTGGCGCCGGCCTCGATTGCCGCGCGCGCGTCTTCTTCGCTCGTGACGCCGCAGACTTTGACGATGAAGCGCTCGGTGGAATCAAGCATGGTCGCCGCCTAACAGCGTCCGCAGCGCGGACGCCGGATCGGTGGATTTCATGAGCACCTCGCCGACCAGAAACGCCTGGAAGCCGGCGGCGCTGAGAACGTCAATATCGGCGCGCGTGAAGATGCCGCTCTCGCTGATGCGAATCGCGTTCGCGGGCATGAGATAACTGAGGCGGAGCGAAGTGTCGAGCGAGACCTCGAACGTGTCGAGGTTGCGATTGTTCACGCCAATGAGAGTGGCGCCCGAATCCACGGCTTTGGCCAGTTCGTCCTGGTCATGCACCTCGACCAACGCGGCGAGGGAAAGTGAATCGGCCAGCTCGCGAAAATGCCTCAGTTCGGATGCCTCGAGGAGGGCCGCGATCAGCAGAATGGCGTCCGCGCCGTGCGCGGCGGCTTCGTAGATCTGCAGCCGGTCGATCGTGAAATCCTTGCGCAGTACCGGCAGCCGCACCGCCGCCCGCGCTGCCTCGAGATCGTGCAGCCCGCCTTGAAAATACGCCTTGTCGGTAAGTACCGAAAGGCACGCCGCGCCGCCTTGTTCATAGCTATGGGCAATGAATGCCGGG
>DASYAX010000379.1:0-6093 GCA_036501045.1 Bryobacteraceae bacterium | reverse complement strand
CAACTTTGTGAAGAATGTGCAAGGCGTGAAGCTGGACGAGGTGACCGTCAACGGTAAGCTTGTAACCGCGCAGGATCTAAAAACCGCTCGATGAAGACGGAACCGCCGCGCGCTCGTTAAAATTGGGCACACATGTCTTCGCCACCTGTCTCAATGCAGCCGCGCTATGGTCCTTCGATTCAGGGCGATCGAGGCGGCATCCCCGCTGCTGCTCGAAGGAAAAGTCGTGGGCGCGATTGGCGTCTCCGGCATGCAATCACGCGATGGTTAGTCGACGCGAAGAGATTGCAATGGATCGATGCGCGCCGCCCGCCACGCGGGCAATGCCGCCGCGGCCAATACCATCGCGAGCAGCAGCGCGATGACCCCCGCGAAAATAAGTGGGTCGGTGCTGGTAACTCCGTAGAGCAAGCTCTCTAGAAATCGCGTCAGCGCCAGTGCTGCTATCACGCCTCCGCCAACCCCGATAAGCGAAAGCCGCAAGCCCTGCCCCAACACCATCGAGACAATATGCTGCCTGGTCGCTCCGATGGCCACCCGCAAGCCGATTTCGTAAGTCCTCTGCGTCACCCAATACGAGACCAGGCCGTAGATTCCTACCGCCGCCAGTAGAATTGCCGCCGCCGCAAAACCGATGAAGACTTGTATGGTCGCGCGAAAGTCTCCGATGGACGCCGACATCACGTCCGTTAACGCTTCCACTTCGCCGACCGGCGCATTGGGCGCTTGTTCTTCGGCCAGGCCGCGAAGCGCGCTCCGCAAATGCGGCGAATCGGAGCTCGCCTTCACCAATAGATTCATGGCTGCCGGTATCTGCCTGTCGCCCGCGATCGATTGCGCATAGGGCATATACATGGCGCCGCCCACCCAGTTCGGGAGATCGGCCGCCAAGCTGTATTGCCGCACGCCGCCCACCACCCCCACTACCGTTCTCCACTGCTGTTCCGACGCTTCTTTGATGTGCTTACCAATCCGGATTCTGGCCGGGCCAATAGTGGCGCGCAGTCTCTGGCGTGATTAACAATACATGAGCCGCTTGCGCGCCGTCGGCTTCCGTAAATTCCCGGCCCGCGAGCAACGGAATCTTCATCATCCGTAAATAGCCGGGACTGATCGCGCCCGACCAAAACATTGGCGCCGGAAAATCCACCGACTTCGGATGGCCTTCCACATCCACGGGAAGGGTGGGCAGCCCGCCGTCCAGCGGAACCGTATTCGCAACGGCCGCCGCGGAAACGCCTGCCAGGTACGCGTCTCATAGACCAGCCGGTCGTAAAGGGCCAGGCAGGCGGATCGTTGCCGGCACAAGGATTCGTTCGGGCTGATCCTCACCGTCAGGATGCGGCTCGCAACGAAGCCTGGGTTGCCCTCCGACAACCGATACAGGCTCTTCATCAGAAGCCCCGCGCCCACCAGCAGCAACAGCGTCAGGGCCACTTCTCCAGCAATCAACCAACTCCGCAGCGAACTCCAGCTTGCCGCGGTCGATCGCCGGCTGCCTGTCTTCATCGCGCCGGCCAGATCGATTTGCGAAGCGCTCAGCGCGGGCGCTATGCCGAACCCCACGCCCGTCACCAGCGCGAGGCCGGTTACGAATACCACCACGCTACAATCGATGCCGGCACCCGCCAATCCAGGCGTGCCGGCGGGCAGCAGCGATTTGAAAATCGAGAGGCCGGCCATTCCGAGCAGCAGCCCCAAAGCGCTTCCCGCGCATGCCAGCAAAATGCTCTCTGTCAGCAACTGCCGTATGACACGCGCGCGCGCCGCTCCCAAAGCCACCCGAAGAGCGATTTCTTTGCGCCGCGTGGTCGCGCGCGATAGCAGCAGATTTGCCACGTTGGCGCACGCAATCAGCAGAACCATCGCCACCGATGCCAGCAGTAGGATCAGCCGGCCGCGCACATCGCCGGTCAGGTCCTGCTGCAAAAGAATCGCCGTGGCATCCGCGTTCCATTTACGCGCCATTGGGAACGGAAACGCGCGCCGGACCTGCGCCACGATCGAAGGAATCTCGTTTCGCGCCTGCCCGAGCGAAGCTCCCGGCCGCAGCCTCGCGATCAAGGGCACGAATTCACCGCCCCAGTATTCCTCCATGATCGAGGGATCGAGGTGCGTGGGAATCCAAAGCTGGATCTTTGAGGATGGATAGCTGAACGACGCCGGCATAATACCAATCACTTCACGATTCACGCCATTGAGCGTGATGCTGCGTCCGATGACATCTGCATCGCCGCCGAATTTTGATCGCCAGAAAGGATCGCTGAGGATCACCACGCCGTCGCGGCCGGGCGAATTCTCTCCGGGTTCAAAGGCGCGTCCCCTTGCTGGCGGCGTCCCCAGCACGGCAAACAAATTGGCCGTCGTGCTGCTCCCAACCACGCGTATGGCTTCGCCGTCACCTGTAAGATTTAGCTCGGAGCCTAAGCTCGCCGAGGCGACGTCTAACGTACGGCTGTGCTCGAAAAAGGCGAGCGCCGCACGCGGATAAATTCCAGTGATGCGAATCAGCCGGCCCGGCTCGCGATACGGCAGCGGGCGAATCAACAGGGTGTTCACCAGCGTGAACATGGCGGCGTTTCCACCAATCCCGATAGCGAGTGAAAGCACCGCGATGGCGCTGAATCCAGGCGTCCGGCTGAACATTCGTGCGGCGTAACGCATGTCTTGCAGCAGGCGTTCGAATCTCAAAAAGCTCCACAGATCGCGGCTCTCTTCTTTGGCCAATGTGAGATTGCCCATCTCTTTGCGGGCCAATTCCACGGGAACTCCGCTCGTTCGGTGCTCGTGCTCTTTTAACGAACGGTGAAACTCGATCTCTTCCGCGATTTCACGTTCGAGTTGAGCCCGCCGGCACCGGAATACCAATTTCCTCCAACCTCGCAGCAGCAGCCTCATGCCATTTGCAGCACTTTCTGAATGGCGCCGATCATGCGTTCAAATTCCCTACGTTCCGCTTCCAATTGCTTGCGTCCGGCACTTGTCAGCGTGTAGTATCTCGCCCTCCGGTTGTTTTCCGATGTGCCCCACTCCGCCTTCACCCAGCCATTGAGCAGCAGCCTCTGCAGCGCGGGATAAAGCGAGCTTTCACCCACTTGCAAAACATCGTCCGAAATTTGCTTAAGCCGGCTCGCGATCGCGTATCCATGCAGCTTGCCGCTCAGCAAAGTTCGCAAAATCAGCAGGTCCAGGGTGCCCGGCAGAATTTCCGAAGGTTTGGATTGCCTTCCCATCGTCTATCGATGGCAACAGTATGGCGCGTTTACGAACCGGTTGTCAACCCGTCTAAATCTGGTAATCGTCGGCGCTGACGAAAACCCGCGCATCCCGAACTTTCACAAACACCGTTTCGCCGGTCCTCAGGACCAGCGCGTTGTAGCGATCGTGTGTCAGCTCGACGTGAATCGAATCGCCATGTTCGCTAGTAAGCTCGACTCGCACCACGGGACCGGCTGACTGAATTCGAATGATGCGCGCCGCGACGGCATCACCATTCTGCGAATATCGCTGGATGTCGAACTCATGCGGACGGACAAAAACGCGCGCTCTCTGGCCGTCGGATCCTTGCCCCGCCTCGTTCGCAGCGACCGCCAGTTTTCCGAAGATGGCGCGGCCCGATTCCATCCGGCCGTGAAACAGGTTGACGTTACCCAAAAAAGTGACCACGAACTCGGAAGCGGGATGATGGAATACTTCGTCGGGCGTGCCGGCCTGTTCGATGCGTCCATGATTGATAATCACAATCCGATCGGCCACTTCGAGCGCCTCTTCCTGATCATGCGTCACCAGCAGGCTCGTGACCGGAATGCGCTCGTGCAGCGTCCGCAGCCAACGTCGAAGTTCCTGCCGCACTTTGGCGTCGAGCGCTCCGAAAGGCTCGTCGAGCAACAATACGCTCGGCTCGATGGCCAGTGCCCGCGCCAGTGCGACGCGTTGCCGCTGGCCGCCGGAAAGCTGCGAAGGATAATGCCGCGACCATTTCACCAGGTGGATCAGTTCGAGCAGCTCATTCACCTTCGAGCGAATGTCGGGCTCGCTCAAGCGCCGTTTCTTCGCGCGAACGCGCAGCCCGAACGCCACATTTTCGAAAACCGTCATGTGACGAAAAAGAGCATAGTGCTGGAACACAAACCCAACCCGGCGCTGATTTACCGGCTGGCGCGAAATGTCGTCGCCATCCACCAGCACCATGGTTTCGGGATTTGGATCCGGTGCTTCCAGCCCCGCCACAATGCGCAGCAAGGTAGTCTTGCCGGAGCCCGACGGACCCAGCAAAGCAATCAGCTCGCCATCGTTCACCCGCAGATTGACATCGCGCAGCGCAGTATAGTTCGCGAAGGTCTTGGTGATATGGCGCGCGTCGATTGCCATCCTTATGCCTTTTCCGCGGCGCTGTCGACGGAAAGCGAGGGGCGCTCCTCAATCTTAATTTTCCATTCGAGTGCCGCTTTCCCCAACAGGGTCACGAGAGCGAGCAGCGCTAGCAAGCTCGCCACCGCGAATGCCGCCGCGAAATTGTAATCGTTGTACAGAATCTCAACATGCAGGGGCAGCGTATTCGTCCTGCCGCGAATATGCCCCGAAACCACCGAGACCGCGCCGAATTCGCCCATCGCACGCGCGTTCGCAAGCACCACTCCGTAGACCAGCGCCCAACGGATATTCGGCAGCGTCACCCGCCGAAAGGTTTGCCACCCGTTCGCTCCCAGCAACACTGCGGCCTCCTCTTCTTCCGAACCCTGTTCCTGCATCAAGGGGATCAGCTCGCGCGCGATGAACGGAAAGGTGACGAAAATGGTGGCCAGAATCACGCCCGGCGTGGCGAAGAGGATCTGCACGCCATAGCGGGTCAAGGGAGCCCCGAACCATCCCTGGGCGCCGAACAGGAGTACGAAAACCAGCCCGGCGATCACTGGCGAAACGGCAAAGGGAAGATCGATCAGCGAGAGCAGCAGGCTTTTGCCGGGAAAGTCGAACTTCGCAATTAACCACGCCGCCGCGAGGCCGAACACGAGGTTCGCCGTCACCGATACAACGGCGGTGAGCAGCGTTAGACGCAAAGCGGCCAGCGCGAGCGGATCACTGATGCTTGCAAAATAATACGCCAATCCCTTCCGCAATGCCTCGGTAAACACCGCTACTACCGGCAACAGGATCAGCAATGCGACGAATGCGACCGCAACGAGGATGAGCACACTCCGAACCCAGCGGGGCTCCGTGTAGCGGTGTTTTGGACGCGCCATCTATCCCCTGGCCCTCTGCGCCCTTGTCGACCACCATTGTCCGAAGTTGACGAAAAACAACAGCACAAACGAGCTGATCAACATCAACAGCGCAATCGCCGCCGCGCCTGCGTAGTCATATTGTTCGAGCTTGGTGACGATCAAAAGTGAAGCGATCTCGGTCTTCATCGGCATGTTGCCCGCGATGAAAATAACGCTGCCATATTCGCCGAGACATCGCGCGAAAGCCGTAACGAATCCCGCCACCAGCGCCGGCTGTATGGCCGGCAGGATTACCCGGCGTAGCGCCGTTAAGCGCGGCGCGCCTAATAGCGCGGCCGCTTCTTCTACCGCCGGATCCAGGTCTTCGATGGTCGGCTGTACCGTTCGCACGATAAATGGCAGCCCGATAAACGTCAACGCGATCACGATCCCGAGCGGAGAAAATGCCGCTTCGATCCCGAGCGGTTCGAGCCAACGGCCCAGCCAGCCATTGGGCGCGTAGATGGAAGTCAGCGCAATGCCGGAAACCGCCGTCGGCAGGGCGAACGGCATGTCGATCAGCGCATCCAGCGCCCGGCGTCCCGGAAAATCGTAGCGCACCAAAACCCATGCCACAATCAATCCGAAAAATGCGTTGATCAAAGAGGCGGCAAAGGCGGTGCCGAGCGTCAGCCGCCAGGCCGCCAGCGTTCGCGGGTCGAAAACGGCGCTCAGAATGCCGGCCCATGGCTGATTTGTCCCGCGAGCCGCCAGCGCCGCCAACGGAATCAGCACGATCAGGCTGAGATAGGAAACCGTGTAGCCAAGTGTCAGCCCAAATCCCGGAATGACGCTATGCTGGCGCTGAAATCGCATCGGCAAACGCTAG
>DASYAX010000378.1:0-17604 GCA_036501045.1 Bryobacteraceae bacterium | reverse complement strand
TGACAATCCTGCCACGCAGCGTATCCAAGTCGCGCGCACCGGAGTAACGGATGCCGTTAATAAAGAGCCCAGGCGTGCCGTAGACGCCGTTCTGGACGCCGCGCTGAAAATGCTCGCGAACCAGATTCTCGTAGGTGTGTGCTTTCAGCTCATCGCGGAAGCGCTTCGCGTCGAGACCGATCCGCTCGGCGTAGCGCTGCAAATCCTTCGGCTTCAGGGCACCTTGGTTTTCGAATAGCAGGTCATGCATCTTCCAGAAGCGGCCCTGGGCGCCTGCCGCTTCGGCGGCTTCCGCGGCCATTTGCGCCTGATGATGGATGCCCGACAGAGGATAGTGCCGAAAGGCGATGCGTAGCGTGGCGCCCAGCTCTACTTGCAGGTCACGGATCACGATAAACAGCCGGCCACACTCGGGACACTGATAATCGCCGTATTCGACGAGCGTGTAGGCGGCATCCGCCGGACCGTGTACGTGATCGTCGTCGTGAACCGGCAAGAGCAGGCGTGAAAGGTCGAGTTCCGATGGCATGCTGAATTCCAGAATACTTGGGTCGTTCAGCGGCTGCTCCAGGCGCACCGTATGATTGTCTGTTATGCGAGGTCGGTTACCTTGGTCACGCGGCTCAACAACGACAAAGGGCCTGTTCCGTTACGGAGTGCTGGCTCTTGCATTTGCCGGTACAGTCGTTTTTCACGTCGCCACCCACATTGATACGATCCCCGTTCTTTGGTCTCAATGGCAACACGCCGATGGTTCAGTTGTCGCGAAATCGGCCCTTATTATCATGCTCAGCGTATTAACTCCGCTCGCATGCCTGCTACTCGGGTTCTATGTCGCTGCAGTTCGGGCATGGGATTTGCGGGCGTGGCTTCTGCTTGCCGTTCTCGTTAGCTTCAGCCTCGTCGCAGCGGGCAGCGACACGCACGACAAGATCATGCTTTGGCATACTCCGCTCCGGCATGTAGCCCTACTCTACCGCAGTATCGGAATTTTTGGCTGGCCGGTGTGGCTGATGATATTCGCGGTTTATTTCCCCGAACGAGCTGAATTTGACCGGCGTCATCCGCGCCTGAAATGGCTGATACTGGTTCCGGCGATCGTCATTTGCCTGGCGGCGACCATGGTGCGCGTAGCCCACAACGAGAGCGGCGCCCTTTATGCGGCAATTGAGCGGTTCGCAGCCAAGATCAATCTTCTTCGAGCCGTCTCGGTTTGGCTGGCTGTCATCTTTTTCCTGTGCGTTCTTGGGATCAAATGGGTGGCTGTCGAGAATCCGGATGCGCGTCGCCGCCTGCGAGTCTTGTTCTCCGGACTGGCGGTAAGTTTAGTCCCGCCTTACGTGGTAGAAGCCATCACGACCAACGTTTTACACATGCGTCTTGACCAGCTTCCGCCCTGGATTGAGGTACCGGCGCTGTCGTTGCTCGCGTTATTTCCTGTGACGCTCGCCTACGTGACGGTGGTGCAACGCGCACTCGATGTGCGCGTCATTCTCCGGCAAAGCCTGCAATATGCATTGGCGCGGCGGGGCGTGGTTCTCTTGCAGATTCTGGTTTCGATTATTGTGATTCTGGCGGTTGCGGTGCTTTCCGGAGGCAGCACATTTCCACAACGGATGGTCATCACAGCGTTGGGAATCGTCGCGATCCTGCTGGTTGGTCTTGGTGCGCGCCGGTTAGCCGGCTGGATTGACCGCCGGTTCTTTCGGGAAGCGTACAACACGGAGCAAATTTTGAATCGCCTGGCCGACAGCGTCAGTTCCATGGTTGAACTCGGGCCGCTACTCGATACGGTGACGAAGCGAATGGCCGAGGCACTGCATATCTCGAAGGTTGCCGTATTTCTACGCGAACAGAATCGATATCGTCCGGCTTTCGCCCTCGGGTATGGTGAGCCCCCGGGGATGCTTTTTGAGAATCATGCCGCCACGGTTGCGGAACTTCGCCTTAGGAATCGGCCGCTGCCGGTTTATTTCAGCGATCCGCGTTCGTGGGCGGCAACTCTTGGGAACGCCGAGTCGTCTATGTTGCAGGCGCTTCAGACACAGCTCCTGCTGCCAATTGCGCGCAGGAGCGAATTGCTCGGATTCATTAGCCTCGGAGCGAAAATTTCGGAAGCGCCTTACTCGAGCGCGGACACTCATCTCTTGCATGCGGTTGCCTCGCAGACTGCGCTCGCTGTCGAGAATACGCGCTTGACCTCGGCAATTGCCAGTGAAACAGCCGAGCGGGAGGTCCTGAACCGCGAACTGGCGATTGCCCGGGAAGTGCAGGAACGCCTCTTTCCCCAGAGCCACCCAGAGATTGCCGGCGTCGAATACTTCGGAACGTGCCGCCCGGCACAACAGGTTGGGGGCGATTACTATGATTTTCTCGAATTGCCGGGGCGCGGGCTAGGTCTCGCGATCGGCGACGTGTCCGGTAAAGGCGTTCCGGCGTCGCTGCTCATGGCGACTCTGCAGGCTTCGCTGCGCGGCCGGGCGCTATCCGGTGACGGAAGTATCGATTGCCTGATGGCAAATGTTAACAAGCTGGTGCACGCGGCTTCTTCCGCTAACCGGTATGCCACGTTTTTCTATGCGCAGTATGAGGCGGGTGCGCGCCGTTTGACTTATGTAAACGCCGGACATAACCCGCCGATGCTGTTGCGGCAAAACGGCAGCGGTACGGAGGTGGTGCGATTGGAGGCCGGCGGCCCTCCGGTGGGACTCTTTGCGGAAGCTGCGTACGAGAGTTCGTTGCTCGAGCTGCGAGGCGGGGACGTGCTCGTCCTTTTTACCGACGGAATCAGCGAGGCGATGAATGGGGCCGATGAGGAATGGGGCGAAGACCGGCTGCTCGAAAGTATTACAAAATCTTGGGAGGCAGCACCAAACGAGATGGTGACCGCCATCTTCCGGGCGGCGGATGAATTCACCCTGGGTGCGCCCCAACACGACGACATGACGATCGTCACGCTGCGCGTTCGAGCCGAATCAAGCCTGAGCTAACTGCGAAACGGCCGGCCCGGCAAGGAATCTAGTTTAATAGGAATCCGCCTTGGAAGCATTTGGCCATGGCGCCGCACGATTGCGGCCCAGTGAGAACGATGGGTAAGGCCGTTTCTCTCTTACTAGTGGAAAACAATGAGCTCGAGGGCGAGCGGGCTCTGAGTCAATTGGCTTCGGCCGGCATTACACACGAAACACGGTGCGTGGACGAGCGGGCAGGGTTCGCCGCGGCGATCCGTGAAAGATGTCCGGATGTAATTCTCGCCAGCTATCTACTACCCGGCTTTGACGGATGGGCCGCGTTGGACATGGCAAAAGAGCTTTGCCCCGGCACGCCGTTTCTGTTTCTGTCGGACGCGCAAGGCGAAGAAATCGCGATCGAGAGCCTCAAACGCGGCGCCACTGACTATGTGCTGAAGCGGCATCTGGAGCGCCTGGCGCCAGCGGTTCGCCGCGCTCTCGCCGAAGCGAGGGAGCGCCGGGAGAACCAGCAAGCGCAGGAAGAACTCGCCCTCCGAGCCAAGGAACTGACCATTCTGAACGCCGATCTAGAGCAATTTGCGTATGCGGCGAGCCACGATTTGCGGGAGCCGTTGCGCACCATCGCGCTCTTTTCCAAGCTGGTCTCGACCAAGTATCGGGGCGCATTAGATCAACAAGCGGACGAATATTTAGAATTCATAGAAGGCGCGGCGAAGCATATGACCGCCCTACTAGAAGATCTTCTGGTCTACACGCGCCTTCCGGCCCAGCAGCGGGACCGTGAAGCGGTGGACTTAAACGATGTGCTGAGCGAGACGCTTTTCGTGCTCGAAGCCGCTCTGGAAGAAAGCGGAGCGGTGGTCACGAGTGACAACCTGCCGGTGGTCCGCGGTCAGGCTGCGCAGCTTGGCCTGCTGCTGCAGAATCTGATCAGCAATGCGCTGAAATATCGCGGCTCGGATACGCCGGCCATTCATGTCGCCCCTGAGGAGGCGGGTGGTGACTGGGTGATTTCGGTGAAGGACAACGGCGTCGGATTCGAGCAGGACTACGCCGAGCAGGTTTTTGGGCTATTCAAGCGTCTGCATAGCCGCGATATTCCCGGCACCGGTCTGGGATTGGCCATCTGCAAAAAAATTGTCGAGGCGCATGGCGGCCGTATCTGGGCAAAGTCCCAACCGAACAAAGGTTCCATTTTTTCTTTCAGCATTCCGCTCGAGGAGCGCGGCGGCGCTTCATTTGGGCTCAGCGATGTGAATGCCGCACTCTAATTTACGGCCGGCCCAGCGGCCCGAACGCGCGTTGCCCGATTCCGTTGGCAGGGCGGTGCAAGGTTCGCAGCCGATGCTGGTATAGCCGGCGAGATAGAGCGGCAGGAGCGGAATTTCGTGCTCGCGCGCGAAGCCCCAGACTTCTTTGTCGGTCCAATCCGCCAATGGACTTACTTTTAGCAATTTCTTGCCGGTGGGTAGCGGGAAAGTATCGATAGCCTGCAAATTTGCGCGCGTGGGCGATTGCACACGCCGCAAGCCGGTGAACCAGACATCGTAGTCGGCGAGGGCGTCGAAAAGCGGGCCCACTTTGCGAAGCTTGCAGCATTGATCCGGCTGCGATTGATAGAGCAGCCCGAACTGCGCTTCTTGTTCGGCGACCGTGCGCTTCGGCATCACATTCACCAGGTTCAATCCATATTTCGCGGTCATCTCCTCGCGATATCGATAAACCTCCTGGAAGTGATAGCCGGTTTCGAGAAACAGCACGGGCACCGCCGGGATACGCTCGCGAAGCAAGTGCAGCGTAACCATATCTTCGGCCTGGAAACTGCACGTCAGGCAGACGCGTGGCTGCCCTTCGAGCGCCTTATCGATCGTTTCGCGCGCCACGGCGGCCTTGTCGCCTATTTGGGTTCCGGCTATCATTTAGGCTCTCCTAGATTTCCCAATCGGACTCGCTGGCCTCGAACGGATCGATTTGCAGTCTGCGAAGCAGATGGCGGAGGGCGTCGAGCGCCTCGGGATCTTCCAAGGGCAGCAACTCGCTCGAACCCGCGGCTTTCGAACCGAACCCCTGTTCGGAGCGAAGAACCAGCGCGCCGCCTTCGACGCGCCAGGAAACGCCGGCGAGCGGGTCCACGGTGGATTCTTCGGCTGGGCCGACGATCATGCCCGCCGCGACTGTGGCATTGGTCGCCGCATCGATCAGGATGAAGCTGCCCGTCAGGCGATTGGCGGCATAGCTATCGAAGCAAAGAGCCCGCGCAGTGTCGATGGTTACCAGCCCGATGGCATTCATCTCTAGCGATTGCCGCGGCTCGTGCTCGAAAGTATTGATATTCACGCGATGCTTGACTTGCCGGAGCGTGGCCCAATCCTGACGAACCGCATGCTTCAAGCGGTAACGCTTTCCCACCTCGGCGGGCTTCTCATGCAGCCATACCAGCATGGCCGACATGGCATGCGCCTTGAAGGGAAGCTCACCGGGCGCCACGATCATATCGCCGCGGCTCAAGTCGATTTCCTGCTCGAGAGTGAGGGTGACGGATTGGCCGGCATCGGCTTGTTCGAGATCGCCATCGAAAGTCACGATGCGCGCGATGGCGGTTTGCCGGCCGGAAGGCAACACGGTCACCGGGTCGCCCCGACGGATGTTGCCCGAAGCAATGGTTCCCGCGTAACCGCGAAATTCCTGGTTCGGGCGCACCACGCGCTGCACGGGAAAGCGAAAGGCGGCGTGCCGGGTACGATCTCCGACCGAAACGGTTTCGAGATGTTCCAGCAAACTCGGACCATGAAACCAGGGCATATGGCGGCTGGGAGTAACGATGTTGTCTCCCGCCAGCGCGCTCACCGGTACAAAGTAAGGCTCGATGTTTGGAAACGGCCGCAGGATTTCGCGGAAGGCAGTCTCGATTTGCCGAAACACCGGCTCGGCGTAACCGACGAGATCCATTTTGTTGACGGCAACCACCAGCCGCTCAATGCCCAGCAAGCCGGCGATATAGGCATGCCGGCGCGATTGCGTCAACACTCCCTTGCGCGCATCCACCAGCACGATGGCGAGCTCGGCCGTCGATGCGCCGGTCACCATGTTGCGGGTGTATTGCTCGTGCCCCGGCGTGTCGGCAATGATGAATTTGCGGCGCGGCGTCGCGAAATAACGATAGGCAACATCGATGGTAATTCCCTGCTCACGCTCGGCCCGCAAGCCGTCCGTCAGCAGCGAAAAGTCGATGGCGCCGGCGTTGCGCCCCGCCGAAGCCTTGGTGACCGATTCCAGTTGATCGTCATAAACGCTTCGCGAATCGTACAGCAGGCGGCCGATCAAGGTAGATTTACCGTCATCGACGCTGCCGGCGGTGGTGAAGCGCAGCAGATCTTTGGCGCGCTCGCGCTCAAGGAAGCCATCGAAGCCGGTCGAGACGTCATCGGCAAGAGGCAAGGCGGCGGCCGCCATCAAAAGTAACCTTCCTGCTTTTTCAATTCCATCGAACCGTCCTGGTCATGGTCGATCACCCGATTCTGGCGTTCGGAGCGGCGCATGGTCACCAGTTCTTCGATGATGCGAGGCACGGTATCGGCTTCAGAATGGATGGCTCCGGTGCAAGGACTGCAGCCGAGCGACCGCATGCGGCAGACGACCAGCTTAGGCTCTTCGCCCGGAAGGCGCGGGACGAACGGCTGTTCGACGGGCAGCAAGGAATCGCCGCGCACCAGCATCAAGCGGGGCTTGGCAAAATATAACGGCACAATCGGAATATTTTCGGCGTGGATGTATTGCCAGACATCCAACTCGGTCCAATTGGAGAGCGGAAAGACGCGGAGACTTTCACCCGTATGGATGCGCGGATTGAACAGATTCCACAGTTCCGGGCGCTGGTTCCGGGGATCCCACTGCCCACGGGCATCGCGAAACGAGAACACGCGCTCTTTGGCCCGCGAACGCTCCTCATCGCGCCGCGCCCCGCCGATGGCGGCGTCGAAGCCGCCCCCGCGCAAACCGTCCAGCAGGGCGGTTGTTTTCAATGCGCCACAGCAGCGCTGGGTGCCCCATTGAAACGGATTCGCGCCCTCATCGAGCGCGCCGCGGTTGGTGTGAACGATCAGCTTGACGCCTAATTGCGCGGTATAACGATCCCGAAATTCGATCATCTCGCGGAATTTGTAGCCGGTATCGATGTGCAGCAGTGGGAAGGGAATGGCGCCCGGATAAAACGCCTTCTGGGCCAGCCGGAGCAGGACGGATGAATCTTTGCCGATTGAATAAAGCAGCACGGGCCGTTGACACTCCGCCACCACTTCCCGGAGGATGTGAATGCTTTCGGCCTCAAGCTGACGAAGATGACTCTGCGCCACTACAGGCAGGTTAGCACGGGGATGTCTAGTAAGTTGATCGGCAATTAAAAAAAAGAAGCCCGGGAGCAGGCTGAACGCCGCGTCCCGGGCTAAGAAGGAAGAAGTGGTGGTTAGGATTTAGCGCTCGCCGTTGACGATGATGCTTTCCGAAGTGTTGGTGTTTGCCGCGCCCCAGACGGAACGCGCACCCCAGACGGAACGCTCGCCGGCGTCGCTGGTTTGTCCCCAGACGGAGCGGGCTCCCCAGACGGCCCGGTCGCCGCTGAGCATGGAGGAACTCCATACGGCTTCAGCGCCCCAAACCGACCGCGCGCCCCAGACCGAGCGATTATCCCAAACCGATGAAGGATCGTAGTTGATCGTGACATCGCCGCTAGCAGGATCGTAGCTGGCCGTGGGCGATAATGCCGTACCACCGGTGGGCGCGGTGTTAATGGCGGCCAAGGCGGCTTGCAGGTCGAGATAGCCGGCGCCGACCGTGAAGATGTCGTAGTAGCTGACGTAGCTGTCGCCGGTTGCCGGATCGACCACCGTGCTGGAGTTCGGGAAGTTCTTATAAGAGGTCTGCATGAGCAGGATCTTGACTTGGTCCGGAGTCAGCGAAGGCTTTGCCTGGAGCAGGTCGGCCGCAGCGCCACTGACGACCGGCGTCGCCATGCTCGTGCCGCTCAACGTGAAGTAGGCGCTTGAAGTGCCCGTAGGCTTCAAGAAGAGGAGGTTGCCCTGGAAGTAAGAGTTCTGCACGTCGTTGGCCGGATTTTGCGCCGGAAGCGTGGCTCCCTGGGCGCGTAGCGAAACGACCTGGTTACCGGGGGCCACGAGATCGGGCTTTACGATGTGGTCCACCTGCGTGGGGCCCTTGGAACTGTAGCTGGCGACGAGGTCGTCGGTACGGGAAGCCGTGCCCATGGTCTTCATGGCGCCCACCGTAATGACGTAAGGATCGTTTGCGGGCGATGAAATGGTGCCGTAACCGTCATTTCCGAAAGAGTTGTCGCGGCCATCGTTGCCCGCTGCCACTACTACCACGATGCCGGCCTTCCATGCCGCTTCGACGGCCTGGCAGAGCGGGTCGAGCGTGTAGCTTTCGTAAACCGGGCGGCCGAGCGAAAGATTAATGACGCGCACGTTGTATTTGCTCTTGAGCGCGATCGCCTGTTGGATGGCGGCGATGACCGCACTGTCCGTACCCTGGCCGTTGGCATCGAGTACCCGAAGGTCGAGCAAATTGGCGGCGGGCGCGATACCGATAAACGATTTCGTGCATTGCAGGCAGTTTGAGCTGGCGCCATTGGAGGCGATAATGCCGGCCACATGCTGGCCATGGCCGTAGGCATCATGACCATTGGTGCCCACGAAGTCTTGCGTATATACGATTCGTGAGGCAAGGCCCAGCAAGCCGCCGCCCAGATTCGGGTCGGCATTTATACCGCTGTCAATTACCGCGACGCCGATGCCGGCGCCGTTCCAACCCGACTTCCAGACGGCGCTGGCGTTCACCGCCGCGGCCGTAAGGTCCAGCTTGGCGTTTAGCGGGCGATCGGGCGAGATATAAACCACATTCGGATCCGCCGCCAAATTGGCGAGGGACGAGACGGGGACGGTGTAAGTAATCAGGTTGAGCAAGTTGAGCACCGACCCTAATAGCCCACCGAGAGTCAGCACCTTTTTCTGACTGGTGGTGGTCGGCGGTACTTTCCACTGAATGATGACTTTGGCATTCGAGTGCGGATCCAGAGCCGCGAGATCGCTCGAGATTTTTGAATTTTGAGCCCAGGCTCCCGCCGACATAAGCAACATTAAGCCGCAAGAAGCCGATTTCCTAATCATGCGAACCACTCCTTTGTTCACCACTTCCGTTGAGTAAATTTTGATCAGCATTTGGTGACAAGACCCATATCGTCGCTTGAAAGTGGCGGTTAAGCCCCTGGAAACTCTAGCCCGTCGGGGATAAGCTTCGCCTAAGAAGCGTGCGAAAAGCCCGCTGTTTGTTCGGTATTGTCGGGCAGAGTGGGTTCGAGATGGAAAGAAGCGTTGAATTGGAAGGAGCTACCGGCGCCGAGCTGGCTTTCCACCGAAAGAAGACCGCCCATGAGCGCGACCAATTGCGAGGAAATCGTCAGACCGAGACCAGTACCTCCATAGCGGCGAGTCGATGAAGTATCGCCCTGAGAGAACGCCTCGAAGATGGTTCGCTGCTTGTCTTCGGAGATACCTATTCCGGTATCTATTACCGAAAAGCGCAGACCGACGTGGCTGGCTACGAGTTCTTCTAGGACCACGGAGACGAAAATACTGCCCACCGCGGTGAACTTGATGGCATTGTCGATCAGATTCAGAAGAACTTGCCGGAGACGAATGGGATCGCCGATCAAGCCGTCGGGCACAGCGTCCTCGATATAGAGAGTGAGCGACAGGTTGTGTTCGAGAGCGCGGATCGAGAGAGCCTTCACCAGTTCATTGAGCGACGCCCGCAGACGAAATGGTACCCGGTCGAGTTTTAATTTGCGGGCTTCGATTCTCGAGAAGTCGAGAATGTCGTTCACGATGGTCAACAGCGAATCGGCCGAGGTTCTGACGATTTCGAGACACTCGCGCTGGTCGGAATCGAGGCTGGTGCCCAGGGCGACTTCCGTCATACCCAGAATTCCGTTGATGGGCGTGCGGATTTCATGGCTCATGTTGGTAAGAAACTCGCTTTTGGCGCGGCTGGCCGCTTCCGCCTTAAGCTCCGCCGCGCGGCGGGTTAGGACTTCGGCTTCGAGCGAATGGTTCATGCGCCGCAGTTCGTTGGTGCGTTCCTCGACGCGAATTTCGAGCTCATCGCGCGATTGACGCAGCTCTTTTTCGCGTTCGCGCAGATCGTGCGTGCGTTTGTCGACGAGCATTTCGAGCACCTTTTGCCGCGTTTTCAGATGCCTGACCACAATGCCGTGCGCCGCAAAGCAGATGAGGGCCGCGGTGATGAAGAGAAAGATGGAAAATTTCTTGGTCTGGTAGAAATGCGGTTGCAAGGTGAGCGAGACGCTCGCGCCCGGACTCCAGGGTTGATCGTCGTTGCGGGCCAGCACGCGAAATCGATAATCGCCCGGCGGGATGTTGGTGTAATAGGCGGCGCGCCGCGTGCCGGCGTCGGTCCATTCCTTATCGAAGCCCTCCAGCATATACCGAAAGCGGATTTTTTCCGGAGCGGCGAAGCTTAACCCGGTGAACTGAAAATCCAATTTCCCTTGTCCGGGTGGAATGACGGCCGGTCTATCCGATGGGACGTCCTTTTTGTCTACCAGCACTCGCTCGATGACAACCTGTGGGGGCGCGACGGGACTCGACGCGCGCGCCGGATTGATGACCGCCAGCCCTTTCACGGTGGGGAAGCATAGCAGGCCGCTGCGAGTTCGCCAGCCCGCTGGTTGAAACCCGCCATTGCATTCGCGGCTTTTCATGCCCTGCCCGGTGCCGTAAACACGGGATGAAATGCTCTTGATCCGGCCGGAAGCGAACGCTTCCAGCTCGCTTTTGCTTACCGAAAAGACGCCCTTGTCCGAGCTCATCCATAAATGGCCCAAGCGATCGTCGAGAATCTCGAAGACTACATCGTCGAAGAGACCGTTCGCGGTGCCGAAGCTGGTAAATTTTCCGCGACTGAAGCGATTCAGGCCGCCGCCATTCGTGCCGAGCCAAAGCGTGCCGTCGGCATCGCCGTCGATCGACCAGACGATGTCATTCGACAAGCCGGCGCGGATACCGTAGGAAGTGAAGCGGCCGTCTTTGAAGCAGTTTAATCCACCGCCATTCGTGCCAACCCAGATGGCGTGCTGCGGGTCTTCATAAACGGACAAAACGAAATTATTCGATAGCCCCTGCTGGGTGTTGTACGTGGTGAACTGTTTGCCGTCGAAGTGATGCAGTCCTTCCCGATTGCCGACCCAGAGCGTGCCCTCGCGATCGGTATAGGTGCACATCACGAAATTGCTCGGCAGTTTGCCTTTCAGGGCGACCGTGACGAATCTGCCGTTCTGAAGCCGCGCGAGCCCTTTGCTCGTGCCGGCCCAAATCGTTCCATGACCGTCTTGCGTGATAGATAAGACTAAGTTGTCGGGCAAGCCCTGCTCTTTGGAATAGCGGGTCATACGGCCATCTTTCCATCTGGTTATTCCGCGGTCGGAGCCCATCCAGAGCGCACCGTCGCGATCTTCATAGACCGGCAGTACTAAGTCGGTCGCCAGACCTTCGCGCGTACTGATGCTGCTGAAGACTCCCTCCTTCAGGCACTCGAGTCCGCCGCCGGCGCTGCCCAACCACAAGTCGCCTTCGCGATCTTCGAAAATAGACCAAATGCCGGCGCCTGAGAGTCCTTCTTTTTGGGTGTACGAGGTCAGCTTTCCGTTGACCAGGCGATTCAACCCGCCGTCGAGAGTACCAATCCAAAGAGTGCCGGCACGATCTTCGTTGAGAGCGAGGATGACCTCGCTGGTCAATCCCTCTTTCTTACTGAAGCGAGTCACCGCGCCATTTGGCGCGATGCGGTTGATGCCGCCTCCGTTGGTTCCGGCCCAGACGATGCCATGCCGGTCCACGTAGGTGCAGCGGATGTAGTCGTTGGCTAATCCGTCTTTCATTCCGAAGGTGACGAACTTACCGGCTGACCATCTACTCAGGCCGCCATGGGTTCCGATCCACAGCGTGCCAGAGCGATCGCCGGAGATGGAAAAGACGGAATCGTCGGCGAGTCCATCCGCTTTTGTGAAGGCGTGAAATTTTTCATCCTGAAATCGGATCAGACCGCCGCCATCGCTTCCCAGCCACAGCGCGCCGTGTATATCTTCGTACAGGGCGAGGATCGAGTCGCTTGTTAACCCGTTCCGTGTATTGAAAGTCTGGAATTTGCCGCCCGCCAAACGGGTGAGGCCGCCGCCGTGCGTACCAATCCAAAGATTCTGCCGGCTGTCTACCAGCAGTGCTTGAATCTCGTTGCTTTGGAGGGCCGGAGTCGTGTGCCGGTCAAATACCGTGAAACGCACGCCGTCAAAACGTACTAACCCTTCCTCCGTGCCCAACCATATATAGCCGTCCGGCGTTTGGGCGATCGCCAGCACCGAATTCTGCGGCAGGCCCGCATCGGATTGCCAAGCCTGGTGAACGTATTGCGTGATGGCTTTCGCAGGATCCAGGCTGGCGCTCGCGTGACCCGTGCTAAGGGATAGAAATGCCAGGGCCAGGATAACGTTCGCCACCCGCTTGGGCAAGCTCTTTAGCGCCGTGACTGGCCTGTGCGCGAATGTCGACACGAATCGCACGTCTCTTACTTGATCGGCTTGGTTCGCTAGAATCCTTAGTCCGTCCGAGGCCCAAAAGGGGTTCTACCACCTGAGGGTGAGTGGGCTATGATGGATTACACTTTGCGGCCGCCACTATTGCCATGAAACGAGACGAACAAACGGTCGAGGCGGAGTTGATGGAGATCAGCGCCATTCAGGACGACACGGTTAAGTTGGAGCGAATCGTAGCGTGGTGCGCGAATTACCCCGATGAGATACCGTTCGCGTTGCGTTTCTTCCGGGCGCGGTCACACGCCCAGCGCCAGTCCGGAGCCGAGGGCGCAGCGGATGGAGGGGGTTAGTAGTAGGTTCCGGTGAGGCAGCTCGAAGATATTTCTTCGGCGAGCGCCGCATAGCTTCGCGAATCGGCCGACCGGTGCGCCAACATGTGGTTGGCCAGCAGATCCCGGCTTTCGCGATAGCGGGCCTGGGCGAGCGCCACTTCATTTTCTGCGAGGCGAATGGCGGTCTCATCTTCCCTGGCGTCGATCAAAGACCGCCAATTACTCACTTCTGAAGAGAACCGCTGCCACGTTTCCCTATAATTTGTATGGAGTTGGCGGAATTCTGCCCGATCTGCCGCGGTCCAAAGCTGCATAGTTTCTTAGACGCATCCGGCATCGATAAGGTCCTGATTTCCGCCGAAATTAATGAGGATGGCGATCACCATGTTGGGGAATTCGTGTAACTGAGGACTTCGTGAGAAGCGGCGCCGGGGAGGGTCTGCCCGGTGCCCGCTTCTCGTATGCTCCAAGGTTGAAAGCAGAATAACAGTGGCCATAAGGAGCTGTCTTGGACCCAACGATGGGTCTTTGGGTGCAACTTTCGATGTATAGGACCGGCCATTTCCCATAATGAAATAATGTGTGGATCATGCCGGAGCCGGGTTCACAGTCTGAGAGAGCTTTCGTCGCTCCCGAACTGACTAAACTTGCGTTCGAGCAGTTGTGGGATTCGATTAGAACGTGCATGCTGAATGTGCTCTTTCACAGAAAGAAGGCGCGGATAAGAGCCAATCTGCAGACGCTGATCGAGATCGTGTCAACTTCATCGGCTACCATCGCGGGAATTGGAATCGTTTCGCTTCCCTCCGTCCGGGACTCGACGTGGGCGGTGTTGGCTTTCTGCTCGGCTCTGATTGGTCAACTTCCCTCAGTGTTTAAACTCCAGGATAAAAGGTTGGAGCACAAGCGCCTCGACAACGAATACAGCTCCGTTCTTGGTGATCTTCTCCGGATCGTACACAGGGTGCAAGCCGTCGGCGATCTTACGCCGGAACTTCATAGCCAGCTTCAGCTTTCCTTGGAAAAATTCAATTTTGTCATTCAAAAAGACGACACCGACTATAGACCGGGAGAACTGGAACCCCTCGAAACGCAGGTAAGCCGAATGTACCCACCGTCGAAGGATTGGAAGCCCCAAAGTGCATTACAATTAGAGCAGGACGTGTGAGATGAGCAGAGTCGTTCCTACAGAGCCGTGGACAAAGATAGAGAAGGAAGGACCTAAGCCAAAGCCAAAAGACGCCCACGTCTGGTGATGCCGCTCGGGCCCCCGCTATCACACAGGACGAAAGTATTCTATCCCGCCGAATCCTTGTTTGTGCGTTCCTGGCGCAGTCACTGGCCTTTGCGCTGGACAGCCGTGACACTCTGGACCAATACGGGCGGCAGACCTGGCTGACGGAAAACGGTCTTCCCCAGAACACGGTGCGCGCCATACTGCAGAGCCGCCAAGGATACCTGTGGCTCGCGACCGAAGGAGGGCTGGTCCGCTTCGATGGCGTTCGATTCGCAGTCTTCGACACGGAAACCGCACCGGCTCTTAAAAGCAATAACATTACCAGTCTGCTCGAAGACCGCGCCGGCATTTTATGGTTTGGCACTTCCGAAGGGCTCGGGCGTCTGGAGAGCGGCGAGATTCAAATCTACACTATGGAAGATGGTCTTCCTGCCGACAACATCCAGTTGCTGTTTCTCGATGACGGCGGCAAGCTTTGGGCAAAAACGACAGCGGGCGCGGCGCGTTTCGATCGGGGCCATTTTGTTCGAGAGGCGCTGCCGCCCTCGGCCCCAGATACGGCGGAGCCTGTTGTCAAAGATCGGTCAGGCCGGTGGTGGACCGGTTCGGTGAGCGGCCTCACGGTGACGGGACGCGATGGAGCGAAAACGTACACGAGTCAAGACGGGCTGCCGGCAAACCGCATCACCGCGCTTTTCGCGGATACGGAAGGAGCCACGTGGGTGGGCACGGATGCGGGCGCCGCGCGCATCGTCAATGGCAAAATCGAGCGTTTCCCACCCGGCGACCCGCTCTCGCGCGATACGATTCTGTCGATCGCCGAAGATCGCGAGGGCGATCTTTGGATTGGCGCCGACTCGAGTGGGCTTACCGTCTTGCGCAGTCTGCCATTCACGACCTACACGAGCAAGGAGGGAGGGGTTGACGACCAGGTCCGCTGCATTTTCGAGGACCGGCACTCGACGGTTTGGATCGGAACCAACGGCGGCGGTTTGCGGCGGCTTGCCAACGGCAAATTTTCGCTTCTCACGACGGCCGACGGGCTCGCCAGCAATGTCGTTCTATCGCTCGCCGAGGACGCTTCAGGCGATCTTCTGATCGGCACGCCCGATGGGCTGAATCGGCTGCATAACGGAAAATTTTCACTGCTGACCTCGGCGGACGGTCTCGCGGAGGACTTTGTTCGCTCCATCTATACCGATAGCGATGGGTCCATTTGGGCCGGAACGCGGCGCGGCCTTTCGCATATTCGGGGATCTCATATCGTCACGTACACGCAGGGAAACGGGCTGGGTAGCGATCTCATCGGCGCGCTGGTCCGCAGCCCTGATGGCGACCTGTGGATCGGCACTTTGCACGGCCTCACGCGCCTTCGCAATGGCAATTTCAAGAACTATACGGTCGACGACGGGCTGTCGAGCAACATCGTCACCGACCTTTACCTAGACAGCCAGGGAACACTGTGGATTGCGACGCAAGGCGGCGGCCTGGACCGTTTTCGCAACGGCGCGTTTACGCGGTTTCCGCCGGCGCTTGGAATTCCCGAAACCATCTTCGGGGTTGCGGAAGATGCAGACAACAATCTATGGCTGGCGGCCAAGACCGGTATCTTCCGCGTCAGCAAGAACGATCTAAACGGAACGAAGATTACCGGCGTGCCCTATGAAGCCAAGATTACCGTCGTGCCCTATGGCACGAGCGACGGCCTGCGAGTCAGCGAGTGCAGTGGGGGCGGTCATCCGGCCGTATGGAAAGACCGGCGCGGCGCGATATGGTTCTCTACCGCCAAGGGCGCCGCTGTCTTACGGCCGGGGCCGAGAACGCTGAATCGCTTGCCGCCCCCGGTCGCTATCGAGTCGGTCCTGATCGACGACCGTGCCTTTGATCCGGCGCGGCTGACGGAGGTCGCGCCCGGTCATTCGCGCGTCTCGTTCGAGTACGCCGGTCTCAGCTTCGTGGCCCCGCAAAAAGTACAGTTCCGCTATCGGCTGGAGGGGTTCGATCGCGATTGGATCGACGTTGGCAATCGCCGAATCGCCTACTATACGAATCTTCCGCCCCGTCATTATCGCTTTCATGTGATCGCGCGCAACAACGACGGCTTCTGGAACGAGCAAGGAGCATCGTTCGCCATCTACATCCAGCCTCACTATTACCAGACCTGGTGGTTCGCCCTGCTTTTGCTGGCCGCCGCGATCCTTGCCTGCTATGCGATTTACGCATTGCGCGTGAAGCAGGTGCAGGCACAATTTGATGCCGTGCTCCGGGAACGGAATCGCATTGCACGCGAGATTCACGATACGCTCGCGCAAGGCTTTGTAGGAGTGTCGGTTCAGTTGGAGATTGTTTCGCGATTACTCGATTCCTCTATCCAATCGGCCAAGGAACATTTGGACCTGGCGCGCGTAGTGGTTCGAAATAGCCTGGCGGAAGCGCGGGAATCGATCTGGGAACTGCGGTCGCAGTCGCCCGAGCATCGGGATTTCGCGGCTCGCCTGGCAAACGCCGCCAAGCAAGCAACGGCTTCGTCCGGCGCGAAGGTACAACTCCAGGTGCATGGGACGTACCGGCCGCTTACCGCAAAGGTGGAGGATGAGCTTTTCGGGATCGGCCGCGAAGCGGTTGCCAACGCCGTGCAGCACTCCGGAGCGGAACACATTAACATTGAACTTACGTTCGATGCCAGGAAACTTCGCATGACCATCGGCGACGACGGATGTGGATTCGACGGTCAAACCGATGCGACCGGTCCGAGTGGCCATTTCGGATTGCAGGGGATGCGGGAACGCGCGCAACAGATTCAGGCGGAGCTGACCGTCAGCAGCGAGATCGGCAAGGGGACGCAAGTTTCGGTAGAGGTGCCGGCGAAATGACCGGGCCGATCCGTATTTTGGTAGTAGACGATCACCAGGTTGTGCGGCAGGGCTTGGTGGCGCTCATCAAAACGGCCGGCATGAATGTAATCGGCGAGGCTTCCGACGGCAAGCAAGCAGTGGCGTTGTTCCGCCAGTACGAGCCCGATGTTACGATCATGGACCTCAGGCTGCCGGTGATGACCGGGGTTGAAGCAATTACCGAGATTCGCCGCGATTTTCCGGCGGCCCGGATCATTGTTCTGACCACGTTCGATGGCGATGAAGATATCTATCGCGCGCTGCAGGCGGGTGCCCGCGGCTATCTTTTGAAAGACATGTCCGGCGACGAACTGATGGACGCCATTCGCACGGTTCACGCAGGACGGAGCCGCTTTCCGCCGGCGGTGGCGCAGCGCCTGGCCGACCGTGTCAGCGGCTCCGAGTTGACGCCCCGCGAGCTGGATGTTTTGAAGCTCATCGTTGGCGGAAAAAGCAATAAAGAGATCGGCCGCGAACTATCGATTGCCGAAGCCACGGTGAAGACTCACATCAATAGTTTGCTGAGCAAATTGGGCGTCAGCGATCG
>DASYAX010000377.1:0-13662 GCA_036501045.1 Bryobacteraceae bacterium | reverse complement strand
CTGTGCCGCGGTCTTGCAGAACAAAGCCCGTTCCGGGCGCCACCAGGCCTGTTCCGAACGCGCCTGAGTTGCTCTGTATCAGCGAAATGATATTTCCGTCGCGGTCCACCGCCGTAAGATATGTTGTGTCCCGCCCTGCGCTGCTCAAGCTCGCCGTTATATCAGCGGGCGCAATCTGGCAGCTCGCCATGCTTCCGATGAGCTTCGCTCGCTGCTCGGCGAAATCCTTTGAGAGCATTTCGGACACCGGAACTTTGGCGAAGCGAGGATCGGCTACGTAGCGTGCCAGGTCAGCATAGGCGAGCTTCTTGGCTTCGATCATCGTATGAAGCGCCTGCACACTGTTGTGACCGTACTCCTTGAGCGGAAAGCGTTCCATGATGTTGAGCATTTCAAGCGCGGCAATGCCTTGGCCGTTCGGCGGAAGCTCGCGGACAGTCCAGCCGTGATAGGTGGTCGATATCGGCTCAACCCATTCGGGCGAGAACTCGGCCAGATCCTGCCGCGACATGGGACTGCCGAGAGAGTCGAGAAAATCGACCATTACGGCCGCCAGGCGTCCTCGATAGAACCCGTTTGCCCCTTCGGCGGCAATATCTTCAAGAGTGTGCGCCAGATCCGTATTGCGGAAGACCTCTCCGGTAGCCGGCGGATGACCTTCAGGCAAAAACGTGCCGGCGAATCCTGGCGATTTTTGAAATTGAGGTGCAAAAATCGCCCATGCCTGGGCGTCCATTTCGGGCACGGGAATGCCGTGTTTCGCCATGAAGATGGCAGGCGCCAAATCGTCCTTGAGAGATAGCTTGCCGAATTTCTCGCGCAGCGCCGCCCATCCCGCCACTGCTCCTGGCGCCGTCACGGCATGCACGCTCTGTACGGGAATTTTCCCGCTGATGCCGTGCGCTTGGAGGAATTCGATACTTGTCCCTTTGGGAGCCCACCCGCTTGCATTGATTCCGACTACTTTGCCGGTTTTGGCTTCGTAGACAATCGCAAACAGATCTCCCCCTACGCCGTTCATCATCGGCTCAATCACGCCCAAGGCAGCGTTGGCGGCGATGGCCGCGTCGATAGCATTGCCGCCGCGTTCGAGGATTGCGGCCCCTGCTTGTGAGGCCAATGTCTGGCTGGTCGCCACGATCCCGAAGGAGCTAACAGTCGCAGATTCTGCATAGTTGCGGTGCGGGTCTTCCGCTCCCGAAGCATAGGACAGCAGCAATCCAGAAGCCAAGACAGCTAGAAAGGGCATCGCGAGTTTTTTACACATGAGAGGTCTCTTCGGCAAGCATATGACAGAACATCAGTTTCAGTCCGAGTCGAAACTGACGCTGGTCCATAATGGCGCTCGTGATGTCGAGGAAGTTTCCGCCGAGACACTTGCATTGGATTCCAGGAAATGGCAGGAATGACGTGACCTTCAGTGAAACGGCCGCTGCACACGATTGCGCGAAGCGGATCTGGGATGGCGGCCTAACTCGCGGATGAAAAGGGGGACCGGCGTGCGCCAGGTTATGCGTGATGAGAAGAATCCAAAACGGCCCCTGACTCTGGTGCTTCCCACGCGGGTCTTCGGCAGGGAACCGTAAAATAAAACGTCGAACCTTTTCCGGGTTCTGACTCCACCCAGAGCCGCCCTCCGGCGCGTTCAATAATCCACTTGCAGATCGCAAGACCCATGCCGGTGCCCGAATTTGCGGTATGGAGGCGTTTGAACATTCCAAAGATTTGTTCCTGGAACCGAGGTTCGATACCGATTCCATTGTCTTGAACGGAAAATAGCCACTCGTCGCCCTTCCGCACGGCGGCGATTTGTACCCGAGGGGAGAGTTCGCTGCGATAGTGAATCGCGTTTCCGATCAGATTTTGAAAGACTTGCTCCAATTGAAATTCGTGCATGCGAACGCATGGAAGGCGACCACTGCTGATCGAAGTGCCGCTCTCCTTGATGGCAACTTCAAGATTCAGGAGCGCCTTCTTCAGAACCTCGGCGGCATCTATCTCATCAGTTGAGTCCTCATCCATCGTAGTTACTTGCGTATAGATTCTGAGATCGGCCAGAAGGTTCGCTAAACGCCTCACGCCCTGGACCATATGGCTGATAAATTGTTCACCCGTTGGTCCCAGTTTGTCGCCGAATGTCTTTTGCAGTAACTCGCTATAGATCCCGACCGCGCGGAGTGGTTCCTGAAGGTCATGCGAGACTGAATGCGCAAACTGCTGGAGATCGGCATTGGCGCGCTCGAGTTCGGCGTTGGCCGCCCGGAGGGCCTCATTCTGACGCACCCTCTCTGTGACATCGCGAGCTATTTTCGAAGCGCCTACAACCCGGCCATCCGCGTCTTTCACCGGAGAGACCGTTAGCGAGATGTTGAGAAGCAATCCATCTTTTCTCATTCGAATCGTCTCGAAATGCTCAATCCGCTCACCGCGCTTTAGCTGTTCGAGAATCTCAGGCTCTTCGTCCAGGCGATCCGGGGGAATGATGATGGTGATCGATCGGCCCACGGCTTCGGCCGCCGTGTAGCCGAACAGTCGTTCTGCTGCTTGATTCCAGCTCACGATCGTGCCGTCCAAGTCTTTGCTCACGATCGCGTCGTTAGATGACGCGACAATGGACGCAAGAAGGTTCGCGTTGAGTTCAGCCTGTCTTCGATCGGCGATGTCCCGAAAATAGCAGACGACGCCAAAGCGGCCGTCTGGCAGGAGGATGCGATCGATTTGCCATTCGTAATATTCGATGACTCCCCGATCCGCACGGTATTCGCCCTGGCCGGGGTTGGAATAGGACTCGCCGGTTTCCAGCGTCCGCCGGAAGATGCTGACAAGCTCCTCCGCGTATCGCCTCTCCCAAAGGACATGGGCGATCTCATTAAAGTCACGACCTAAGACGTCACGAGAGAGTTCTCCAAACATCGGCAGGGCGGCCGGATTGACTT
Organism: Bryobacteraceae bacterium; assembly: GCA_036501045.1. Taxonomy (GTDB): domain Bacteria; phylum Acidobacteriota; class Terriglobia; order Bryobacterales; family Bryobacteraceae; genus Bog-105. The sequence goes on along the minus strand of DASYAX010000377.1, from coordinate 10,726 downwards.
CGCGAATCCGAAAATCAGCATCTACCAGATAGACGCCCAGTGGGGCCCGATTTAGAAGAGTTTCGAATTGGGCGGTGCGCTGAAGTATGGATTCCTGGGCCTTCTTTTGCTCCGTAATATCCCGGAACGCCACCAGAAGTGTGGTATCTCCCGCCCGATACAACCGATGGGCATCGATAAGGACTGTTCGATTTCCGATGCTAGGGAACTCGCTTTCGACCTCAACGGACTGGAATTCACCATTTTCCGTAAGGACTGCTCTTAGCGATTCCCACAAGGCGGATGCTTTCCAGCCGCCAGCGCCGAGATTGTAAAGCGGAACATCTCGTGTATCGTCGCGCGAGCAGCGGAACATCTCGTAGAAAGCCTGGTTGGCCGTCTGAATTCGTAGATTGCTGTCGAGTACGACTAACGGCTCGATTAACGTGTTGAGAATCGCTTTGGTGTACTCGCGTTCGTATATTGCCTGATCGAGGCTGGCACGCAACGCTGTTACATTCGTGACGGTCAGCACAGCTCCAATCGGTCGATCGGGACGGTTGTATGGGGCAATCCGAAGCAGGAACCGACGGTCACCATCCCTGATTTCGCGCCGGGATTCTATCCCGTCAGCGATCACTTGCCGGCATAGTTTATCGAGATCCAAAACTCCAGCCAGGATTTCCCCAGGGGATCGGCCGATATCTGCTTGCTTTATGCCAAGCACCGCTGTCGCCGCACGGTTGAAACGGACTACTATGCAGTCGCAGCCGATTACGATGATGGGGAGATCGATCGTGTCGAAGATGCTGAAAATGCCGGTGGTGACGTCCGCATCGGTCAAGTCGTTTGAAGCACAACGGGCCTCGTTTATGTCGCCCTCTGTAGCCATGGATGTATACTGTCCGCCTTCAGGCCGAAGCGTGGTAGATGCTCCGGCTCCGCTGTAGCACGTCATCCGCGACTAGCGGGAGAATCTGACGCAAGGCCAATAGCAATGCCTGAGATCGCGGCATTTGGAACGGACCAGGATAGCTCGACAGTAGCCGGCGTTCCAATACGCGGGACTCGGCGGGACCGACGGCCTCGCTGAGCGCATCCGATACAGCGCGCTCAAGCCGGGCATAATCTTCCACGGGGATGAGATGAGAGTGATTCTCTCCGAGTCTCGGCAGCATCCGAGCATGCACGTCCCCGTTGAAATTGTCCATCAAAAACGAACAAAAGATCGCGATTTCCTGCTCGTTAGCGAGCTGATCGAATAGATCTTCGAGGTTCATGCTAGCGGCAACGGCGCCCCGCTCCCAAAGCAGATTGACCATCTCGCCCCACCAGCGTACTTTGGGATATTTGCCTCCGCCGCGGGCTTGCGTGATGACATCCGCGGCTAACCCGAGAAACAGCGGGGAATCCGGCATGGCGTCACGCATGAAGCTGGGGAGGAGATCGTCGGCATCGACGATGGTTAGTTGTCCACGGCTTTCTGCGGCATTTACATCCACGCCCTCTGCTTCCAGACGAGGACGAAAAGCATCCCAATGAGCGATCGTGGGAACGAGAATGACGGCCTCTCCATTTGCCAGAGCGGCCGCTGCAAACCGACAGACGGCGCGATTGAGAAACCGCTGATCCTGATAAAGCTGAACGATGTGATCGCGCGGTGCTGCGTCTGACAAAACACCCGACCAGGACTCATGGCCCATCGACTCGCCGTCCGCTTTATCTGCTAAGTCGTATATGCCGGCCGTACCGAGCACGTCCCTTGTCCGTCCGCTGCTTTCATGTTCCATTATTACTAGCCATAGCGACGATCCGCGTCGTACGCAAAGCCCGAACTGATTCTAACGCAGGCGGGTAATCCGGACGAGGAGCGGCGTCAGTCTGGAGTTGATACGCTCCTCAGATGCGCCCGCAACCTCTGATCGCCGTCACCGATGTGGAAGCCAGCAGCCGGTGGTATCAGCGTCTGCTCGGCTGCCAGAGCAATCATGGAGGCTCCGCCTATGAACAATTGGTCTTGAATGGCCAACTTGTCCTTCAGTTGCACAGCTTCGAAGTAGAATACCATCACGGCAAAATCGGCAATCGTAATGACAAACCATACGGAAACGGTGTGTTGCTATGGTTCGAGGTGGACGATTTTGAAGCGGTCGTACAGCGCTCCGCCGAAATGGGCGTTGAGATTGTCATGCCCCGTCATCGGAATCCTCCCGAAGGTGACGGCGGTCCAAACCACTGGGAGTGCTGGATGCGGGACCCGGACGGCTATGTCGTGGTGGTTGCCAGTCCCTATGGATCAGCCGACGGGACGTTGCGTCCAAGCCAGAATCCTTTCGGTGGATAAATCCAGGCGGCGACTCCCAGGGCACGCGGCATTGGGCAACCCCAGGTGAGCGGCCCATCCTTGCCGTAGCCGAGCGGAGCGGTGTGGCGCCGCCGGGTTATGCCGCGGCCTCCTCTCATCAAAGCGCCCGCTGTCCGCACAATCGGGCTGAAAGAAGGTTGCAAAGAGACGATGCTGAAGGTGGGCTTCTACCTTTCCGCGGACCTGGCGCGTCCTTTACGCGACGGCAGTGCTAATACATTGCTGCGAGACCCGGCAAATCGCCTGTTTGTGGCATTCTGTTGTTACCCGATGCAGAACCTGCTGCTCGATATTCGTTATGGGCTGCGCGTGCTTCGGAAGTCTCCCACCTTCACGGCCGTAGCCTTGGTGACTCTGATGCTGGGGATCGGGGCAAACGTGGTGGTCTTCGGAGTGCTGAACGCGGTGCTGCTTCACCCGCTGGAGGTGAGCGACCCAGCGAGCCTGTACCAGATTCGCCATCAGGCTTGGATGAGCTTTCGGCTGTTGACTACGTCGTATCCGGCGTTTGAGGATTTTCGACAGCGGAACATCACCTTCCGTGGGATGGCCGGGGTTTATGGGTATTCGCACGCGGCACTGAGCTGGCGAAATGCGGCGAGGAATGTCTCGGGCGATGAAGTCACCGGCAACTATTTCGACCTGCTGGGGGTGCGTCCGGAGATTGGGCGATTCTTTCACGCGGCGGACGAGCATGGGCCGGATTCAGCGCCCTATGTAGTATTGAGCGACGGTCTGTGGCGAAGCACGTTTCAAGCCGATCCGGGAATAGCGGGGACGACGGTGGATCTCGGCAAGCACCCGTTTACGGTGGTTGGGGTGGCGCCGGCGCGGTTCCACGGCACGGAGCGGTTTGTGTGGCCCGATTACTGGGTGCCCATGGTGAACGAGCAGCAGGTGGGCGGGAACAATTATCTGCATAGCCGGACATCGATTGCTGTTACAGTGATCGGGCGGCTTAAGCCGGACGTGACGGCGCAGCAGGCGACAGAAAATCTGAATGCGATTGCGGCCGAACTGGCGAGGGAGTATCCGCAGACCGACGACGGACAGCCGCTGCGGCTGATCCACCCAGGACTCTTCGGAGACGAAGGTGACGTCATTCGCGGCGCTCTATATAGCGTGACCGTGCTGGCACTGCTGGTGCTGGCGGCGGCATGCGCGAATCTGGCAACTCTGTTTGCGGCTCGCACGGCGGATCGCAGCCGGGAACTGGCGCTCCGCGTGGCTCTTGGATCGGGCCGGCAACGGCTGGTGAGACAACTGCTGACGGAAGCGGCGCTGGTATCGCTGATGGGCGGAGCGGCCGGCCTCACGGGCGCGAACGTGGTGCTACGAGTGCTGAACCGGTGGCAATCGCCCTATGGTCATCTGGCCGTGAGCGTGGACGCGCGTGTGTATCTGACAGGCCTGGTTTTAACACTGGCAAGCGCGCTGTTGTTTGGAATGGCTCCGGCGCGGCAGGTGTGGCAGAGCAGTCCGCTGCGGATGATGAAGAGCGGACCGGGGGACGCCATGCACCTCGGCCGGTTTGCTCTGCGCGACCTATTATTGGGCGCGCAAATTGCGATCTGCACGCTGCTGGTAACGGCGTCGCTGGTGGCGACGCGCGGCATGGCGCGCGCGCTCGACACCCCGTTGGGAATCGAGCCGCAGGGGGCACTACTGGCCGATTTGGACCTGAGCCAAGCAGGACAGGCAGGCGACGCGGCGGTTGAGAAAAAGAAAGCGATGATTGAGGCGGCGCGGAGCATTCCCGGCGTGACGGCCGTGGGCACGGTGAGCCGCACGCCGATGACCGGCGGAATGCGTGGGGTTCCGATTTTCCGGCCGGGGATAACAGAGTTCAAGCTGAACAATTCGGTGCTCGCGCCGTACGTATTTACGATGTCGCCGGGATACCTGGAGGCGGCCGGCACTCGATTACTGGGCGGACGGGATTTCTCATGGCACGACACACCCAAGACGCCGCATGTGGCGATCGTGAACGGCATCTTCGCACGGAAGATGTGGGGCGAAAGGCCGGCCATTGGAGAACACTTTATTGTGTCGGGCCAACTGACGGAAGTGGTGGGCGTAGTGGAAGACGGCAAGTACCACGACATTCAGGAAGCGCCGCAGCCGGTGGTGTATTTGCCGTTATCGCAAAGCGGACAGAGCGAAACGGTTTTCGTCGTGCGGTCGCGGCGGTCGCCAAGCGAGATGGCGGCGGCGCTCGACCGCACATTGAGTAGCATCGAGCCGAACGTGCCCATCAGCGTCGAGAGCTGGCCGGATGCGCTAGGGTCTGAGTTTTTCACGGCCCGGGCGGCGACGGTGGCATTAGGCGTCATGGGCCTGCTGGCGGCGATGCTGGCGGTGACCGGTATCTCAGGCATGGCGGCCTACAACGTGAGTCGGCGGATGAAGGACCTGGGCATTCGCGCGGCATTGGGCGCACGCAAGACGCAAGTGATGAGCGCGGCGGTGGGGCGGCCCATGGTGTTGCTCGGCGGGGGATCGTTGCTGGGTCTGCTGGCAGGAATTTTCGCGAGCCGCCTGCTCGGGCAGATCGTGTATCAGGCGAATCCACTGAATCCTTTGGTTATGGGCGGCGCGGTGCTGACGATGGCGCTCCTCGGTATGGCAGCCTCCGCCATTCCGGCCCGGCGAGCGCTGCGGGCCGATCCAGCCAAACTCATGCGAGAAGAGTGAGGCTTCGCGCGGTACTACTTCGATCCGGGCGTGGCGCATGGAATTGCGGAGGCCTTGTAGCGCATGAAAAGAGCGGCGATTACAACGATTGGCATATTAGAATGCCACGCGTCGCCCTGCCGTGAAAGTGTAGTATTAGTCTGTTCGCCGAAAGGAGCACAGTAGATGAAGGTACCGTTCTACGGTCACGTCAAGCAGTACCACGCCATCAAAGAAGAGATTGACAGTAACATCCGGTTGGTTCTCGAGAGCGGCCAATACGTGATGGGTCCGATGCTCGAGCGCTTCGAGCGAGAACTCGCCGACTATCACGGGATGAAATATGCGGTGGGCGTGGCCAACGGAACGGATGCGTTATGGCTCACATTCCTGGCCCTGGGCATCGGTCCCGGCGATGAATGCGTGACCACGGCGAATACGTTCTTTGCCACCGCCGAGGCCATCTGGATCGCGAATGCGGCGGCGGTCTTCGTGGATTCCGATCCGAAGACGAACTGCATTGACCCTTCCAAGATTGAGGCGGCCATCACTCCCAAGACGAAGGCGCTGGTGCCGGTGCATCTGTATGGGCAATGCGCGGACATGAAGGCGATCCGTAAGATCGCCGATAAGCACAATCTTTTAGTTATCGAGGACAACGCGCAGGCTGTGGGGGCGAGTGGCGACGGCTTTCGAATCGGCGAACTCAGCGATGCGGCTTGCACCAGTTTCATCACGCAGAAGAATCTGGGCACGTTTGGCGACGGCGGCGCCGTTGTGACGAACAACGCCACGGTGGATCGGACGATCCGTAAGCTTCGCAACCACGGCTCCGACAAGCGCTCCTGCCACAGCATGGGTTACAACAGCCGTTTGGACGATATCCACGGGGCGGTTCTCAGCGCGAAACTGAGACATATCGACGAGTGGAACGACCTGCGACGGAAGTGCGCGGCGCGATATTCGGCGGGCCTCAAGGATGCGCGGAACCTCACGCTTCCGTTCGAAGTTCCCGGCTATCGCCACGTCTTTCACCTTTACGTTATTGAGACGCGGCGGCCGGAGCAGCGTGACCCGCTGCTCAAATTCCTGAACGCGAGCGGAATCGACGCCAAATGCCATTACCCGATCGCCATTCATCAACAGGAAGGCTATCCCTGGGGCAAATCAGCTCGCATCAACGGTCCGATACCAAACTCCGAGCGAAACGCCGCTTGCTGCATCTCGCTGCCGATCTTCCCCGAACTCACGGAAGACGAGGTCGATTTTGTGGTTGAAAAAACTCTCGAGTGGGATAAGACCGCCGGTTGATGCTCATACGTACGGAAACCAGGCTGGCTCAATGGTTGGTCTTGGGTCGCCAGCTTCTTCAATCCGCTGAAGCATACGGCCGCGCATTAGTTCAGAGAGCTGTTTGGTTTGCGTGAAGCCCGCCAGATTGCTGTGTTGAAACGGATCGGCCTTGTTGTCGTAGAGCATGTACTCTACATAGCTGTCGCTGCGTTCCGCCGATTTCCAACCGGGACGCTTCGGCGCTGATACCGCATAAGTCCACTGGGGAGTTCGTAGAACGCGGCCGGTGACGAACTCGCGCATGCCGATGTATATTTCATTCCGCCAATCGGCTACCTTCCGGTCGAGCAAAGGCAGGAAGCTCTTGCCCTGCATAGTCGACGGAATCGGCGTATTCGTTGCTTCGAGCAAGCTCGGCGCCAGATTGATCTGACTCACGAGCTCGTTGATTTCGAGTGCGCGGTCAAATCCCGGCCCTTGAATGATTAGCGGAACGTGAATCGAACTATCGTGCGGGCTGCGCTTATATTCGGCATTGCGCGTCTTGAAATGACAGCCGTGATCGCTGATGAACACGACAATCGTGTCGTTCTCAATGTTTTCCTCGCGCAGGGTCGCGAGCAATGTTCCCACCGCGTCATCGATTGCCTTGACGCATCCATAGTAATCGGCCAATTGGCTTGGCCACGAGCCTGGCAGGGGCCGCAGATCCTGCGGCACGAAGGTATTTCGAAACTCTTTGGCATATCGCTTCGGCGGCTCAAAAGCGTCAAGGTCATTCTGGTGATGAGTTTCCAAATACGACATGGTCAGGAAGAAGGGCTTCTGACGATCTCTTCCCTTTAAAAAGCGCACTCCTAGGTCCGTCATGAAATCGGCGCGATATTCGCCCGCAAAATGAATTGGCTTGCCGTCGTTATCGTAAAGGTCGCCCTCGTAGGCGTGCGAGGTCAACTCGAGTGCATTGGCGCCTTGCCAGAGGTCGCGAAAGCCGCCGCGATATTCCATCGGGACCGGGCCCAAAGACTGGCGAAGCGACAAATGCCATTTGCCGATGTAATTGGTGGAATATCCCGCGGTGTCAAGGCTGGTGGCGAGGGTGGTGGCCTTCGGATCGAGCGCGATGGCGTTGCGCCAGACGCCATGCTTTTCCGGATACTGCCCGGTAAACATCGTCGCGCGGGCGGGCGCGCAAACCGGCTGGTTCGCAAAGGCCGAGCGGAATAACGTCCCGCGGTGGGCCATGGCGTCCAGGTTCGGCGTCAGGTTCATCGGATTCATTCCCATGCACCCGAGATTGTCGGCTCGAAACTGATCCGAAATAATCAGCAGGAGGTTCGGCCGCTTGCTCGATTGGCCCTGAGCGGCCCCCGCGGCGAGTAAGGGCGCGGCCTGTAACAAATTTCTGCGTGTGATTTCTGGCATTCCTGTTCTCAAAACAGCAGCTTTACCCCGAACTGCATCTGCCGCATGGGCGTCGACAAGGAGGTAATGGAGGCGCCCTGCGCGATATCGACACGGCTGTTCGGTATCCCGAATTGTGGATGATTGAAAAAATTGAAAAATTCCCCGCGTATTTGGAGCTGCGCGGATTCTCGAAGGCGTGACAGCGAAAAGCTTTTGAAGGTACTAAAATCGACGTTTGCCGCGCCAGGCGCCGTGAGAATGTCGCGTCCGGCGTTGCCATACAAATATTGTGCCGGCGAATAGAACGCAGTCTTATCGAACCAGTTCTGAACTGTTCGTTCATCGCTGGGCAGATTTCCATCACGCAGCACGCTCGGCCGCGCCGCGCCGGTGTTCGCGCTGCTGACACCGAGGGTTGGCGTGAAAGGCTGGCCGGTGTGAACGGTAACGATGGTGTTCACTTGCCATCCTCCCGCCACAGCATTCAAAAAGGCATTGGCGATGTTGAAGTGCCGGCCGTGACCGAATGGAAGATCGTAGAGCACGCTCGATACGAACTGGTGACGTATGTCTCCGGTGCTCAATCCGTATTCTTGATCCACATTATTTACGTTACGCAAACTGAGGTCGCCGACGAGTTGCTCGCCGCCGTTGTCGAGCGATTTGCTGTACGTATAAGAAACCAATAAAGACAGGCCATTCGAGTATCTCCGCTCAGCGCGCGCTTCGAGCGCGTTATAGCGGGAATAGCCCATGGAGACCTGCGCACTAATGTCGTTGAATCCCTGATACGGCCTCCTCGAAGCCACCGAGCCTGGTCCTGCATAAGCCTGGTTCACGTTGTAGCCCAAAGGGAGATCTATCGAGCGCGTTCCCACGTAATTCGTGTCGAATATGAATTGGCCTAGCTGCTTTTGAAGACCCAGGCTCCAGTGATACACAGTGCCGTTCTTTAGATCGGGCGCGAAACTGACCAAATTGACGGTATTGAAGTTCAACCCTGTTACCGCGCCTGCGGGAAAGCCGGTGCTTAGACCCAGGATCGGCGTGATGTTGTCGGTCGTATAGGAATTGGCGATGGCGTAAGGCGGATTAGCAACCAGCCGTCCGGACGCTCCGATGAACGGGGCGTCCGCATAAAAAATCCCAGCTCCGCCGCGGATAACAAAAGAAGGCCGGGCTTGATAAGCGAATCCCAGGCGCGGGGCGAGATTTGTGTAGGTAGTCTTCAACAGGGAACGCGTGTCGATATCGGGAGGAACGCTTTCCACCACGGAGGCCGGCACTCCGGCAGGAACGTTATTGAATGCGTACGCCAGCTTGCGATCGGCGAGATAAAAATTGGCTTGGCTGTTGTGCCGTTCGTAGGGTTGTGTCCATAGCTCGTAGCGGAGTCCGGCGTTGACTGTTAATTTCGAGGTCACCTTCCAGTCATCCTGTATAAAGCCGCCATAGTAGCGGTATCGCAGATCGCCTTGCGTGAAATTGCTGATGCTTGCCGAACTGGGTATACCTAGCACGAAATCCGCTAGCCCGGATCCCGTTGCGCCGCGGTTCTGGGGATCTTGCGTGAATCCGCCGCTGAACGTGTAACTGCCGCGCGCATTGGATGAAATGGCGAAGTAACTTCGCACAAAACGATAGCTCCCTCCGAACTTCAGCGAGTGATTGCCGATCTGGAAACTGACGTTATCGAGGATCGTCGAGGTCTCCGATACCTTGCTGTTCGGTAAGAAGGTGGCTTCGCCGATGGTGGTCGCACCGGAGATGCTAATGCTTGGGAGGCCTGCCACGCCCGGCTGCCGCGGAATGCCTCCCAGCCCATATTGATCGTCGATATAGCTCTGGACGAACGGCGTCAATACGTCTTCGATGCGATTGTAGCCCGCGCGAAATTCGTTCACCACGCGCGGACTGAACGAATGCGTTTCGCCGAGTCCGGCGGCATTTCCGCTGGTAGCCTTCACCGAATTTTGAAACGTGGTACTGCCGATCAAGGGAGCAGCGAAGGGACCCGGATACCGGTAGTCATATGTGAAAAAGCTGTAGGTCGCGAATAAATTGTCCTTTTCCGAAAGTTGCAGATCGTGCCGGAAGTCGAAGCGGTTCGTCTTGGCATTTTCGACCGGACTGACGGTGTAGTTGTTGGAGGATCCGGGCGAAGTGGGCGAAGGAAAGAGCGCTAGCAGGTTCGCCGCCGCGGGATCGAAGCGGCTACTCGGAATTTGGTTCCCGCCAAATTGCGTTCGCTTATAAACGCCGCCACCGAGGCTGGTGGTTGAATTCGGATCGAAAATGGCCGGTTGTCCGGAGAAATTGCCGGTCTTCATGGCCGCGGTCGGAACGGTGGTCACGTAGGTGATGCCGTCGTTCTCCCGCGTCTGTTCAAAACTGCCAAACAAAAATGCTTTGTTCTTGATAAGCGGGCCGCCCAGCGTTCCACCGTATTGATTTCGCTGGAGGACTGGTTTTTTCTGTGTTGGGCTCGCGAAATAATTACGCGCGTCGAATACGTTATTGCGCACGAACTCGAAGGCGTCTCCGTGGATTTGGTTGCCTCCGCCCTTGAGGGTCGCGTTGACCACAGCGCCCGCCGAATAGCCGTACTCCGCCGAATAATTGTTGGTCTCTACTTTGAATTCCTGCACCGCGTCCACCGACGGCTGAACGGCCACCGGCGAGCTGTTTTGCTGATCGAGGACCTTCGAATTGTTATCCACTCCATCGAGCAAGAAGTTATTGAGCTGCGCGCGGACGCCATTCGCAATGAACGAGCCGCCGGCGGCGTTGCGGTCGCCCGGCTTCGGCGCAAGGACGCCTGTCGAGAGCTTGGCCAGTTGCAAAAAATTACGGCCATTCAGAGGCAGGTCGGACACCGCGCGCGTCTCAATCACCTGGCCTAGTGAGGCGGTCGCGCTGTCGAGCAAGGGGGTTGTGGCTTTCACCTCGACCATCTCGCGCGTGCTACCCACTTTCAAAGTGAAGTCGATTCGCGCCACTTGACTGACC
>DASYAX010000376.1:0-6323 GCA_036501045.1 Bryobacteraceae bacterium | reverse complement strand
CATTTCAAGCCAATGCCACAGCATTATCCAGCCAACGCGGCTGGGTTGGTTGGACCATCGATCGCAATGAAAATTATTTCCTAAGATTGCCAGGCAGCTGATCAGACGACCTCAAAATGCGGCAGCCGCAACACAAAGGCGCCGCCAAGCCTTTACGCCGCCTTCGGCGATAAGAAGCGCCTCTTCCTCGAAGCCTGCGCAAGCTGCGCCAGACTGGGCACTCGCGCAACCTCGAGCCGCTCACGAGTTTTGAAGATACTCGGTCCATTGATCGCCATCGTCAGCGGTGTACCGCAGCGCAATGGATTTATGAAGCTCGATTTCGACACATGTGCCGAATGAAAAGGCCCGCTCGCGATTATGCGGGCGGCCCTCCCGACGGCCTCAGCGACCAGTTACTTTGGTTGCGGCACGATTCGAAGATAGGGTCGCGGTGCCTTCCATCCTTGCGGATACACCTTCTTGGCCTCTTCGTCGGAGACCGAACCGGCGATAATCACGTCCTCGCCCGGCTTCCAATTGACCGGCGTCGCGACCTTGTGTTTTGCCGTCAATTGCAGCGAGTCGACTACCCGCAAAACCTCGTCGAAATTACGCCCGGTCGTCATCGGATAGACCAAGATAAGCTTGATCTTCTTATCCGGACCGACCACAAAAACATTGCGGACCGTGAGATTATCGGCTGGCGTGCGTTTTGACGCGTCACCGGAGGCGCTGGCCGGTAGCATGCCATAGAGCTTCGCAACATTGAGGTCGGAGTCGCCGATTATCGGGTAATTTGGGGCGGTCCCCTGAGTCTCTTTAATGTCGCTGGCCCATTTCGAATGGTTGTCGACCGCGTCCACGCTCAGGCCGATGATTTTGACGTTCCGTTTGTCGAACTCGGGCTTGATCCGGGCCATGTAGCCGAGCTCCGTGGTGCAGACCGGGGTGAAATCCTTCGGATGCGAAAACAGGACGGCCCATGAATCCCCTATCCATTCGTGAAAGCGGATCTTTCCCGCGGTCGTTTCAGCCGTGAAGTCCGGGGCTGTATCGTTAATTTGTAGAGACATTGCACACCTCATTGGCCTAGCTTTGATTTCGGATCTATTTTGGCATTGCGATCCGCATAGCCCAACTGCCGGTTGAAGGGCAAGCGCGCTCTTTTCCTCAAGGACACTGAGTCACTGCGGCGCGGAGAGAAACCCTTCCAAACTCTCGAGGTTTGCTCCGATAGTCGACCTCTCCGGTAACCTTCAGTAGCCGCGAAGCCCGCACACGCGGCGATTTTGCTCATCTCTCTGGAAATTGACGACTGGCTGGATGATGCAGTTTGTAGCGAACCCCTCTCCCAAAGCCCCAATTCCCTGCTATCAGGGAAAAATACAGGGAATTCGGCGTTTTCGAGGCCGATCCGCACCTCAAAGCCCGCGAGATCACTGCGCTTTTTAAGAGAATTCCCTAGAGTTCGGAACAGGGAATCCTGATTTGGTTACAGGGAATTTCGTTCTCTGATATGGGTCCGCCTGTTTAACAGGGAATTTTAAGGCAGAGACGGGAAATAACAGGGAATTTCCTCGATTTCGGCCTCCACAAGACCGTCGAAAGCCGAAAAAGCCGCAGTTCGTCTGGGGTTTTTGGACAAATTCCCTACGCAACGGAACAGGGAATTTTAATCATCGAACAGGGAATTTCTTTAGCGGATCAGGGAATTTTCAGGCAGGAGCAGGGAAACGTATATCTTGAGCGGCGCGGGAGCGATGCCCTGTGTTTTCGGTATGGTCGGAGTTTTGAGGAGGGACAGGCGTTTTCCGGCCGCGAGTTTAGTGCCGTTGAAACCGGGGGCTTCCCAGGGTATCCGATCGGCGCTGATACCTACTCCAGCCTGATCGAATCGCCACGCTGAATTTTGCCGCCTTGCAGCACCGAGGCGTACACACCGACGTTGACCTGATTATGTTGCGCCGCCGTGCGGAGAATGCCCGGGTCTTTGGGTAGATCGCGCTGCGCAAGCGTCGTCATCACACAACGGGCGCAATTGAGATCGATTTTTAGGCGGACGCTCTTGCCGATCTCGACGGTTCGGCCTAGCCAGACATTCTCCGTGAAGCCGCTAGAACCGTCTGTCGGCTTCACTACTACGTTTGGCCGGAACCTCGGGACTGCGAAACGGCCCTCAGGATACAATTCATGCAAGCGTTGGAGCGTGGCAGTGGTCAGGATGTGCACGGTTGCCGTGTCGAAAAAAGTACCCTCCGGCAGGTTGAAGTCGGTGACCGTGTCTTGGTGCTCCAGACCCTCCATATCCAGCCAGTACTCTTCGGAGGTCTCTTTGTTGGACGCGGCCGCGTCCTGCTCCCCGCGCCTGATCTGTTCCAGCTTCACCTCGCGCTTGAGCGCTGCTGAGAGGATTCGGGAGGCGTCGGTATCTTCTGTGCCGATAGTGGTGCCGTTCGGAAGTGTAATACGCGCAGGCGGCAGCTTCGCGCCGGCGATGGGAACACCAACAAGCGCGGCCCGGTAATCGAACAGGTTCGGCCATTTGCGCGGATTCTTGGCGGTTGCGATCTTGCCGTCAGATGTCTCTCGAAGCGCATACGCGCGATCCCCGAGCAGGCCACTTTCCGAGACCTCGGTTGCGTTCAACTGCTCTCCGATCATGGACTTGACCGGGTAGCGCCACAGCTCTTCAACTACACCAACGAAGGTCGACGCCGAATTTGCCATGGTCAGATCCCTCTTCCAGTGCTTCTGAACGCAGCCCGTAGTCTACACGCCATGCTCCGAACTCTGCCTGGCGTATTCCCGGGCTGCGCCCTAGAGTCAGAAAAAAATTACTTATCGACGATCTCCTCCCGACGCTCGAGATGAAAGCCATCACTGTTTGCGTTCCTGCTGCGGCACGCTGGAACCTCTCGAGCGTCACCACCAGATGTTCTTTGAGTGCGGTATAATTGTCTTGGTCGATTCTCATGCCCTTGTGGCAGTCTTCATGTCGCGCCCGAGGTAGAAGGTGGGCCCGCCGGCCGAGGCGGATATGAAATCCACCAGCAGCTGTTCGAATTGCCGCTCGACCAGCCAGCTAAGAGATCTGCTTGGTGAAGGTGGCGAGATCGAAGTAATCGCGCCAGAGACTGATCTTGCCGGCATCATCCAGCTCGAACATCCCGGCCACCGGAATCTCGGCCTTCTTGCCGCTTTTCATCGTGATTGTATCGACGCGCGAGTTGAAAACGACATTTCCCTCATGCAGGCTCTTCAGGATTTTGACGCTGAAAGCGCTGGCATCCTTCATGAAGCCGTGCGTCATCTCGCGGATAGCCTGCTTGCCTTTCGCGGGTGACATCGGGAGGTTGTCCCACACGGCATCGTCCGCGAAGTGGGACATGACCGCGTCAAGATCCAGGCGGCTCCAGGCGGCAAACAGGTCGCCAATTACTTTTTCACAATTGACTGCCATCGTGATGTCTCCTTAAAACGGTTCGATCAGCTCGAGAAAATTCCCGTCCGGGTCTTTGAAGCAAAAGAATTTGGCTCCTGCCTCGTTTGCGAAACGTATCGTCACCGGTTCTGACAGCATTTCCACGGCGTTCGCGCTCAGCCGGCCATATTCTTCGTCGATACCCTTCGTGAAGAGTGCTATCCGAGCTATACCAGCATGGTAAAGATGGGGATAGGGCGTGCTCTCGGTTTGAGGCTGCGTCCACTCGATTAGATCGATTCGAGTAGCGCGCGGATCGTCGCTCAGCGTGAGCAACGCGGCTCGGGCGCGACTGTTTGGGATATTCAATCCTTTGTCATTTGCTTTGTTGGGGCCCTCGCCTAAGTCCAAGACCACTTTGAATCCCAACATCTTGTAGAACTCGAGTGACCGCTCGAAATTCTTCACGTTGATATTCACGTGGAAGACCGATTTTATCATCCTGGTTTCCTCTATATTCGTTGACCGCAGTAAGCTCCTCGCGGCCTCAATCCGCGTGCACCGGTCATGACCAACGGAACCTCGGCGCCGAATACCCGAGTGTATTGCGCGATGCAACTACCATCCATTGGCATTGATTGCCACAGACCGGTCCCGCCGACTTCATCAGATTGTCAAAGAACGGCCCATCGACCGGGAGTTCTACCTCGCTCCATCTCCGAGCAGACACAAATGGCTCGTTTCGCAGCCGGCAGCCAGTTCTTCTCTGGCGTGCTCCCCGAAAATCCCCGCGAATTGCCGTAGAGTTCATCACCGCAAGGAGATGGACAGATGAAGGGCAGCCGGTTCAGTGAAGAGCAAATCATTGGGGTTCTGCGGGAGGCGGAAGCTGGATTGAAAACCGCGGAAGTATGTCGGCGGCACGGGATCGCAGAAGCGACGCTGTACAAGTGGAAGGCGAAGTACGGCGGCATGGAAGTGGCCGATGCGCGGCGGCTGAAGGGACTCGAGGAGGAGAACCGGCGCCTCAAGAAGCTGCTGGCTGAGGCCATGTTGGATAATGCCGCGCTCAAGGACATCCTGGGAAAAAACGGCTGAAGCCTGCGGTAAGGCGCTTGGCAGTGGCCCGGGCGATCGAGCAGCACGGGTTGAGCCAGCGCCGCGCGTGCAGGCTGATCGGGATCGATCATTCGGTTTTGCGCTATCAGCCCAGGCGTCCGAACGACACAGAGCTGCGCAACCTACTACGCGAACTGGCCGCGCAGCGGCGGCGCTTCGGCTATCGCAGATTGGGCTGGTTACTCACTCGCCAGGGGCATGTGATGAATCACAAGAAGCTGTACCGGCTTTACCGCGAGGAGAAGTTGATGGTGCGCCGGCGTGGTGGCCGCAAGCGCGCGTTGGGCACGCGCGCGCCGATGTTGTTGCCTGACACGATCAATCGGCGCTGGAGCCTCGACTTTGTCTCGGATACGTTGAGCGACGGCCGCCGCTTCCGCATCCTATGCATCGTCGATGACTTTAGCCGCGAGTGCCTGGCCACAGTGGCCGACACCTCATTGAGCGGGGTCCGTGTGGTGCGCGAGCTCGACCGCCTCACACTCGAGCGGGCCACGCCTACGATGATCGTCAGCGATAATGGAACGGAACTAACTAGTGCCGCCATCCTCAAATGGGCGGCCGATCACGTCGCGTGGCATTACATCCAACCGGGCAAGCCAGTGCAAAACGCCTTCATCGAAAGTTTTAATAGCAGGCTGCGTGATGAATGCCTAAACGAACACCTGTTCGAAAGCTTGGCGCAAGCGCGCGAGATCATCGAAGCCTGGCGCTACGACTACAACTGCGTTCGGCCCCATTCGAGTCTCGACGCATTAACCCCGATGGAGTTTGCCGCACAGCAAGGGGACGGCCCGCCTGAGCAAGCTCAGGGCTCCGCGGGCCGTCCCCTTGTTCCGCCGCCCCGCCTGGGGCAAAACATTAACCCGGAACTCTACTCATAAACGCGGGTAAATCGGGGGGCACGCCACCGGCGGTCGTCGTTGCATCCAGCAATCCAACAGGAAGATACGCGCGGCGCTCAGAGCTGTGGCGCGGCACTATCAGCGTAGCGAGACGCGCCGTACCCTGTATCTGGACAAAGCGATAGGGTACCTTCGCAAAGTCGCGGGTCGACTCTGCTTTGCTGGAGAGCCGCATCTGTTTTACTGCCTCTAATCGCTGCGCGATCAGAGGGGAGCGCAAAGCATCTTCATGCTGATCCCGATCAATCCAGAGGCAGTAACGTATCTTGCCCTGAATCAAGTCCTCTGATCCAACGAAGCGTCGCAAGTACTTTAGAAAGACGGGATCATCCGCAGCGCCGTTAACAACCTTTTCCTCGTGCGACACAATGAGATTTCCGCCATCACGAGGCATATTTCCGAAGAGCATCGGCGCACAGTCTGTTGGCGGCTCGCGCTTGCTCTCGACCACAAGTTTGGACCGTCGACGAGATACGGATTGATGTTGCTGCATATCTTCTCCAAACTCGAACCGTCCGGATCGAGGGAATAAAGGCGACGCCTCCTCTTTTCACCCGAGTTAGAGATTCCAACTATAATAACGATGACGCCAGCGTTGTGGCTCGCTAGGTTTGCCCATTTAAAAGAAGTATGCGCAAACTCAATCTCGTGTCCTGTGCCAAAAATTGTCGGCCAGAAAATGGGAACCTGTTGACCCTGGCAAAGGGAGTTTGTCGTCACAAATGCCGACGCAGCATTCGTCTTTGTCCCGTAATCTGCTGCTTTCATAAGCCATGCGGCAACGTAATCGAGCGACTTCCATCCCTCTACGCGTCCATCGAAGACGCTCCTCAGGTCTGACTTCTGTTCTTCCGATTGCAGCTTGTTTCCGAGATACGGCGGGTTTCCGCATATAT
>DASYAX010000375.1:0-4225 GCA_036501045.1 Bryobacteraceae bacterium | reverse complement strand
ATGAGCTATATAGCTCTTCCCCATGAATGGGGTATTTCGGGTGCGTGGGAGGCATGACAGCCTCGATTCTCCGAATTTCCGCCAGGAGGCTTCTGTGAACAAGATTAGCCACATCACCAAATTCGCGCTGTTCCTTTCCCTCGTTTTTGTCGTGGCGCTCGGGCTAACCGTATCGCCCGCCTGGAGCCAGCAGGCTTCGGGCTCGGTCACCGGAACAGTTACCGACCCTTCCGGCGCAGCTGTCTCCAATGCCACGGTCAGTTTGCACGACGTGGATCGCGGCACCATCTTGACCACGCAAACAAACACCTCGGGTGTTTACAATTTTCCGCAGGTGACGGTCGGCAACGTGGAAGTAAGCGTGGCAGCCACAGGGTTCTCTAAGCAGGTTCACCCTGCCTTCAATCTCATTCTCAACCAGATCGCGCGCGAGGATTTCCAGCTCGCCGTCGGTCAGGTGTCGCAGACCGTGGAAGTCAGTAGCGCTCCACCGCTGCTGCAGACGGATTCCACCGAACTGGGCACTCTGATAGACGCGAACGCGGCCGTGGCGTTGCCTTTGGCCACACGCAATATCAACCAACTGACGTTGCTCGCGCCCGGCGTCGTGAGCCCCAATATCTTTGCCTTTCAGGCACCTCAGAACACTTTCGGCACTGGACGTCCTTACGTCAACGGCGCTCGCGAGCAAGACAACAATTTCTCCCTCGACGGTATGGACACCAACCAGGCAGACAACAACGAAGTGGCCTACGTGCCTAGCCCGGACGCAATTCAAGAATTCAATCTGATCGCGGGCAATGCTCCGGCGGACTTTGGAAACTACATCGGCGGCGTGGTGGTCGAAACCCTGAAATCGGGAACCAATTCATATCACGGCGACATCTACGAATTCCTTCGCAATACCAGCCTGAATGCCAATAGCTGGCAGAACAAAGCCATCACACTCGTTAATCAGGAGCCGGGAGGCAGCGGCGCCGTGTTGCCGCGCAATCCTCTCCATTGGAACAATTTCGGCGCGACCTTTGGCGGACCGATTATCAAGAACAAGCTCTTCTTCTTCGCCGATTGGCAAACATCTCTCTTTGACACCCCGGCCAACTCGGTAGCCTTTGCTTCGGTTCCGGCTGCGTTTCGCACCGGCGACTTCTCGTCGCTTTGCACCGCGGGCTTCACAGCCGGCGGCGTTTGCACTAACGCCGCTCAGCAGCTCTACAACCCGTTTTCCAACTCCAATCCAACCCTGCGTACCCCTTATCTCAACAACCAGGTTCCGATAATGAGCACGGCTGCTCAGAATATTTTCAGTTCCTCGCTTTACCCGAGCGCCGACCAAACCAGCTACCTGCAACAAAACTATGTGAACTCCTACCAGGGCGACTTCAAGGTGGACTGGCAAGCGTCCGAGAAGGATCACCTAATGGGACGCTGGTCGCAGCAGTATGTAATCAACAACACCACGAACAGTATCGCTCTGCTCCCGGACCTTAAGCGGGAATACCCGTTGAAGAATTTTGTGTTGGACTATGCGCGGACCGTTTCACCCTCGTTCGTTAACGAGGTTCGCGTTGGGTTCCAGGACTTCCCAGCAAACGACCAAATCTACTCCAACCCTACCAATATCAACTTGCCCCAGCAGTTTGGAATTCCGGGCGTCCCAGCCACCATCCTCCCTTGCATCACCTTTAGTGGCCCGGCTTGTAACGGGGGGACATACACCAGCATCGGCAGCACCGATAGCGTCGAGATTTTCCATGACACTACTATTCAGGCCGAGGACGTTGCTACCTGGACCCACGGCAACCACGTTCTTCATTTTGGCTTTGAATACTTTCACTACATCATGAACGACGTGTATCCCGGAAACGAAGGTGTCGCCGGTTCATTTAGCTTCAGCGGCCAGTACACCGGCAACAGTGCAGCCGGCACTTCTGGCGGCAACGGAGTCGCTGACTTCCTGCTCGGTCTTCCGAGCGACGCGACTTTGGGAACACCCTTAAGCTTTCACTTGCGAAACACCCTGCTTGGCGCCTTCGTGCAGGACAACTGGCGCCTCACCCCCCACCTCACTTTGAACCTCGGCCTTCGCTACGAATTGACCACGCCACGCGGCGACTCCGACCACAACAACAATGTCAATTTCGACCGATTCACGGGCGAGCCGCAGATCGGAAAGAATTACAACACCTACACAGGCATTGATAATTTCCAGCCTCGCCTCGGCTTGGCTTGGCAGCCAGGGTGGTTGCCGAATACTGTCTTCCGCGCGGCATATGGCATTTCCACTTATATGGAAGGCAACGGCGTCAATAACCTGGCCGTTGTGAATCCTCCCTTCGTCGTGAATCGGGAAGCAAATAACACCGGATTGTCGCTGCCTCCATTCACTTTGGATCAGGGCTACACGGCTTTCCCCAGCGCTCCCTGTACGGCCGCGGCTCTCGAGGCCTTTTCGCCCGATTGCTTGTCTTCGACAACGCTCCACTTAACCAATCCAAATCTTCAGCCAGCGGTTGATCAGCAATGGAATCTCACTGTTCAACATCAATTCGGAAACAGCACCACCGTATCTGCAGCCTATGTCGGCAACAAGATTGACCACATGACCGACATTTATCTCTTGAACCAAACACAGCTGGTCAACGGAGTCATTTCGCCGAGCCCGTTCGCAGCGCCGCTAATCGCTGCCGGCGCCAACGTTCGGTACAACGATTCCAGTGCCATCCAGCGCTTCAACGCTCTCGAACTCACTTTGGTCGAGCGTCCCTTCCATGGACTCCAGGTTCAAGCAAACTACACCTGGTCCAAGTGCCTATCGAATTCTCTCGGCTACTTCGGACAGTACGGCGATGAAGAAGGCGTCGGCGTTAGCCAAACTGGCGGCGGATATTTCTTCTTCCAGAATATTTACGACCAGAAAGCTGACTACGGCCGGTGCATCAGCGACGTGGCGAGCGCCTTCAATGGATACGTACTCTACGAACTGCCGTTTGGCCACGGAAAACGATTCGGTGGCGAAGTCAGCGGCTGGCTCAACCAAATCATCGGTGGCTGGCAAGTTGCCACAGCGTTCAACGTTCACTCTGGGTTCGCCATCGACCCAGCGGCGCCCGATCAATCCACCACCGGGGGCGGCGTGGGTGCCGCATACCGGCCCAACTGCGTGTCGGGCGTCCCTCAAAACGGAAGCGGAGCTTTCGAGGACCTCGGAGGAAATGTCGGAATTCAGTTCCTGAATCCGGCGGCCGTTACTCTGCCGGCGGCTTTGACCTTCGGAAACTGCGGCGTAGGCTCGTTCCGTGGACCGGGCCTCTCCACTGCCGACATCAACTTGACGAAGAATTTCCACATCACCGAACGTTTCAACCTGCAGTTCATGACTCAATTTATCAACTTCACCAACACGCCGGTGTTCTCCGCTCCGAACGGATCTTGCGGACCGCAGTGCAACGGATTGATTGACACGAACCCCCAGACCGGCGGCGCATCGGGTGCCGGCACCTTCGGGTTAGCACAGTCCTCTGATCCGGGCCGGCAGATACAATTTGGTCTGAAGCTTCTGTTCTGATCAAAAAATAGTTTCCCCAAGGAAGCACGCGCGGAGCCGCTACCCCACAGTAGCGGCTCTTTTTTTTCAGCGCTCGCGAAATGCCCAATCCTGAACGCCCGCGCCCATTGGAACTTGCCAACCACGCGTTATATCCTCGTGACTGTGTTTCGCCGCGCTCTGCGCTCACCAGCGATGGGTTTGGTCCTCGGGCTGATCATCACGCTCGCCGCCGTCGTCACCTACTCCGCCTACATCACTCACCAGATCGCCGGCCTCCGCGCGCTGCAAAATAATCTGGTCGAACGCAATCGCAAAGCCTCCCTGCAGCTTCTCCGCGTGCAAAATGACCTGAATTCCCTAGCCCTCGCCATGCGCGATATGCTCGACAACGACGAGCCTTATCCCCTCACCGCATGGAAATCGCAATTCGCCCGCATCCGCGAAGATCTCGACGACGCGCTCCAATCCGAAGAAAATCTCAGCGGCGCCACGCGCACCGCCAATCAAAAACAATATCTCGCCGCGTCCCTCGCCCAATTCTGGAACGCCGCAGACCGCACCTTCGCGCTAGCGCAAAATGGCCAGGACAAAGAAGCCCGCGACCAAATTCGCCTAACTCTGCAAGCCCGCCAGGAAGGCCTCAGCACCGCCGTCTCGCGCCTGCTCGTGCAAAAT
>DASYAX010000374.1:0-15640 GCA_036501045.1 Bryobacteraceae bacterium | reverse complement strand
TCTACCCGTGATGGTGAAGCAAGGCCAAGGCGCAATCGTCAACATTTCCTCGATCGCCGCCATACGTTACACCGGCTATCCCTCGGCGGTTTACAACGCCTCCAAGGGCGCGTTGAATCAACTGACGCAAAATATCGCCGTCCAGTACGCATCGAAAGGAATTCGAGCGAATTGCGTCCTCCCCGGATTAATCGATACGCCCATGATCCGCGAGCCGCTCAAAGATGCTTATGGACCCGGCGGCCTGGATGAAATGCTTCGTAAGCGGAACGAGCAAGTGCCTCTAGGCAAGATGGGCGACGCCTGGGACGTAGCCTATGCCTGTTTGTTTCTGGCGTCCGGCGAAGCCCGCTACATCACCGGCGCGTCGCTCGTCGTAGACGGCGGGCTGACGTGCAAATGTTCGTAATGCTTCCCCTTGACATTCGACCTGGCGGCGTAATCTATAGGTCGAATGACGACTCAAGAGGCCGCCGAACGGCTCGAGCTGCTGACTAGCCTCGCAGGCTCAGTTTTCTCCCTCGATCGTGATATTTAAATCCCCCCAGATCGACTGATCGCCCCAGATCGACTGATCGCCCCAAATCGACTGATCGCCCCAGATCGACTGATCCCCCCATATGGCTGTTGTGCTCCAGGTCGGGATATTGTTCCAAGACCAGCGGTTCGCACAGATTGACAGATAACCGCAGACCAGATGAGCAGTTCCCTGACTGTAGACAGCGGTCGGAGAAAGAGCTGTATGTTGAAATAGCGTGTTGTCGGCAAGCGCGGCCTGGATGTCCAGGTAGCCGGCGCCTACCGTAAAGATGTCGTATTCGCTCAAGAAGCTCTGTCCGGTCGTAGGATCATAGGCAATACTCGTCTGGGGAAATTTTTTGTACGCCGTCCGCATGAGCCTTGCCTTTACTTGATCGGGCGTCAGCGTGGGATTTGCCTGGAGCAAAAGGGCGACGGCGCCGCTCACTACCGGGGCAGCCATGCTGGTCCCGCTCAGAGTAAAGTATGATGTCGATGGTTGGGTTTGATGGGTCCACTCGTAGTAGTTGAGCGGAACAGCGTTTTGCGGATAGAGGTTTTGCAGATTCCCGTCGGGTGATAGGAGCGAGACCACTTGATTACCGGGCGCGAGCAGGTCCGGTTTTACAATGTGATCGATCTGGGTCGGGCCCTTCGCGCTGTAGCTGGCGATGCGATCGTCATATCGCAGCGGTGTTCCCATCGATTTCATGGCTCCCACAGTGATCACATAAGGATCGTTCCCAGGGGAGCTGATGGTGCCGTAGCCGTTGTTGTTGGCCGAGTCATCGCGGCCATCGTTCCCCGCCGCGACCACCACCACAATGCCGGCCTGCCAGGCGGCTTCGACGGCCTGGCAGAGCGGATCGGACGTGTAACTTTCAAACACCGGACGTCCAAGCGACAGATTGATCACCCGAACGTTATATTGCGCTTGTAACTCGATCGCACGTTCGATGGCGGAGATGACCAGGCTATCGCTTCCTTCTCCGTTCTGGTCCAGCACGCGAAGATCCAGCAGGTTCGCATTGGGCGCAATGCCCGTGAAATGACGGGAGCAGATGACACACAGGGAATCCGCCCCGTTGCCTGCGAGGATTCCCGAGACATGCTCGCCATGGCCGAACTGGTCGGTGGTTCCGCCGCCAACGAAATCCTCGCGGTACACCACGCGGCTTCCATAAGGCCCTTGCAGATCGTCGTGTTCGGAAATACCGCTATCGATTACGGCTACGCCGATTCCCGATCCGTCCCAGCCGAGAGACCAGGCGGCCGGAGCGTTGACGGCTGCCGTAGTGTTGTCGAGAAGCATGTGAACTTCATGATCTACCGAAATAGAGACCACATTTGAATCGGCGGCGAGGGTTTGCAAACTGGCGGCTGGCGCCGAATAGGAACTGCCATTGATCAGTCGCAATTCGTGCTTCAACCTGCCGCCAAGCTCCGTCACTCTCTGGTGGGACGCCCCGGTCGGTGGTTGTTTATACCGAACAATGATGTTTACACTGGACCCGGGGTTGGCGTTCAGAAGTTCTCGTGAGATATGGGCCTGCTGAGCAATGGCCGCGCCCGGAAAGGCGAGGAGCGCGGCGAGCGGCCAAAATGTGTGTTTCATATTCCTCCGTGTTGCCATGCCGCTCCGGCAGAGGCACGTATCGACTGCTGAGTTGATGGGAGTTTCCGATCCTATGCCGGGATCGGGAGAAAGGCAATTTGCGGTTAACCGGGCAGGTTTACTTGCCCTGCGAAAAATGATTGACTATTTCACAAGTATTCCCTAGATTAGGACTTATATCAAGTAAGAAATACCGAGAGCAATGAGAATATTGCGTAGATTATCCACGGTCTAGAGATCTTTGCCATGCCCAAAGGCGACGGCCTTCCCATTGTTTTGTTGGGTTGCCGTGGCCGTCTTCGCGGGAGGCGTCAGCGCTGACGCTTACCCGGCAAAGCCGCTCACGGCATTTCGTCAGGACATCTGGAAAACCGAGCAAGGCCTTCCGCAGAATACGGTTCCGGCCATTGTGCAAGGGAGCGACGGCTACCTCTGGATGGGCACCGAGCTGGGGCTCGTTCGATTTGACGGTGTCCGCTTCACGGTTTTCGACAAAAGCAACACGCCGGAGTTGAGAAGCAACGTAGTAGATGCGTTGCTGGAGGACCGCGCCGGAATCCTGTGGATCGGAACGGTTGGGGGCGGCTTGACCAGCCTCAGCCGCGGGAAATTCCACACGTTTACCGCTAAGGATGGGTTGTCCAGCGCTTCCATCCATACCCTGCTGGAGGATCGGGCGGGAGATCTGTGGATCGGAACGGATGGCGGCGGCCTCGACCGGCTGCATGACGGGCATTTCACGGTTTACACAACCAAAAGCGGGCTTGCCGACAATGAGGTCTTTGCGCTGGCGGAGGGCCTCGACGGGAGCGTTTGGATCGGCACCCATGACGGACTGAGCCGATTTTTGGATGGCACATTCCGCAACTTCGGAAAGAGTGACGGGTTGCCGAACGCCTACGTGCGCTGTCTCTATATCAATTCGAGAGGCACGTTGTGGATCGGCACCTACGGCGGCGGGCTCAGTCGGCTCAAAGACGGAGAATTCCGTTCGTTCACCACGAAAAACGGCCTTTCGAGCAACGCGGTAGTGTCGGTTCGCGAAGATAGTAACGGTAGCCTCTGGGTCGGCACGTATGGCGGCGGTCTCAACCGCCTGGCGGATGCGGCCTCCGCCGATAGCTCACGGCCGCGTTTTGCTGCCTATCATGCGTTGCCGAGCAATGATGTCTGGGCAATCTACGAAGATCGGGACGGAAATCTTTGGATCGGCACGGGCGGCGGCGGCTTGGTGAGGCTCTTCGACCAAAATCTGTTTACCAGCTACGGAACCAAAGAAGGCCTTTCGAATGAAGTGACTTTGCCGATTTACGAAGATCACGGAGGCAGCCTGTGGATCGGCACCAACGGCGGCGGGCTCAACCGGTTTCGCAACGGCAAATTCAGCGCCCTGACGGTGAAAAACGGCTTGGCGGACAACTTGGTATTCACCGTGTGCGAAGACCGTGAAGGTGCCTTGTGGATCGGCACGCGCAAGGGGCTTAACCGGCTGAAGAACGGGAAAATCACGACTTATACCAAAGAAAACGGCCTGCCGAGCGACGTCGTGCTGGCGACCTATTTGGACGGAGACGGGACGCTGTGGATTGGGACCCGCGCGGGCCTCAGCGCTTGGAGAAACGGCAAGTTCCAAACCTATACCCTCAAAGACGGGCTGTCGAATAATATCGTGCGGACGATTTATGAAGACCGGCAAGGCAATTTGTGGATCGGCACGGCGGGCGGGGGGCTGAACCGATTCAAAGACGGCCATTTCGAAGTTTTCAACTCGAGCCGGGGGCTCTCCAATGATGTGGTGCTGTCGCTCCATGAGGATGCGGACGGAGTGCTGTGGATCGGTACCGATGGAGGCGGTTTGAATCGCCTGAAAAACGGCCGGTTCACCGCTTACACCACCAAAGATGGGCTGCTGGACGACGCCATTTTTCGGATATTGGAAGACAATTCCGGGAACCTCTGGATGAGCAGCAACCGCGGCGTCTTCCGTGTCAGCAGGCAGGCATTGAACGACTTTGCGGGCAAGAAAATCACCCGCGTTCAGGCCATCGCCTACGGGCGGGCGGACGGAATGAAGACGCCGGAATGCAACGGCGGTTTTCAGCCGGCCGGCTGGAAGTCGAGCGATGGAAGGCTATGGTTCCCGACGATGAAAGGCGTTGTGGTCGTCGACCCGCGCAATATCGTGAGCGGGGATGCCCGCCAAACCGTCGTCATTGAACAGGCTTCTGTGGATCGTCGCGAAGTAAGCACCAGAGAAAAGGTCAGCACTCCGCCGGGAAAAGGAGAACTCGAATTCCATTACTCGGCCCCCAATTTCCGGTCGCCCGAACGGGTCATGTTCCGCTACAAGCTGGAAGGCTTTGACCGCGATTGGATTGAGGCCGGTGGACGGCGCGTAGCGTATTACACAAACATACCGCCCGGCCAATATCGCTTTCTGGTGATGGCCAGTAACGAAGACGGGAGTTGGAGTCCGCAGAGCGCGCGTCTAGATTTGAATCTGGAGCCGCACTTTTATCAAACCTGGTTGTTCTACGGCCTGTGTCTGTTCGGCTTGGCGGGGCTGGCGGCGGGAGGCCATTTCGCGCACGTGCACGACCTGCGTGAACGCGAGCGGATTTTGGAGCGGCGCGTCGCCGAGCGGACTGCCGAGTTAAGCGGTGAAATCGCCGAGCGCAAGCGAGCCGAGCTCGAGCTGGTGAAAGCCAAAGACTCGGCGGAAGCGGCCAGCCGCGTCAAGAGCGAATTTCTCGCCAACATGAGCCACGAGATTCGGACGCCGATGAACGGCATCGTCGGCATGACAGAGCTCGCCTTGCTGACGGATTCACGGCCCGAACAGAAGAAGTACCTGGACATCGTGCGCGATTCGGCGGATTCGCTCTTAACCGTGCTCAACGATATCCTCGATTTCTCGAAAGTGGAGGCAGGAAAGCTGGATCTGGCTCCGATCGATTTTAATTTGAGGGAAAACCTGGAAACAACCATGACCTCGATGGCGCTTCGGGCCGATCAGAAAGGCCTTCCCCTTACCTGCCAGGTAGAGCCCGATGTTCCCGAGGCCATTCGCGCGGACCCCGTCCGGCTTCGGCAGATTGTTACGAATTTGCTCAGTAACGCGATCAAATTCACCTTTAACGGCCGAGTCGAGTTGCAGGTGAGCTGCCAGGCGCGTGAGGCGGCAAGCGCGGTGCTGCATTTCGTCGTCCGGGACACGGGTATCGGCATTCCGCGGGAGAAGCTCCATTTCGTCTTCGAGGCGTTTTCGCAGGCCGATAATTCAACCACCCGGAGATTCGGAGGCACTGGATTAGGCTTGGCGATCTGCTACCGCCTGGTGACGCTGATGGGAGGCGAGATCTGGGCCGATAGCGAGATCCATCGCGGCAGCGAATTTCATTTTTCGATGCCTTGCGGGGTAGCGGATGCGCGGAAGCTGGCCGGGCCGCTCATCGATCTGCAACAATCTGATCCGCGACAAACCGTGAACGTTCTGACCGGAGCGAAGATGCATGGTCTCCGCGTACTGCTGGCCGAGGACAATCCGGCCAATCGGGCCGTGGCGCGCATTACGCTCGAACGCGCGGGCTTCCAGGTTGAGGAAGTGGAGAACGGACGAGACGCGCTCGAGGCCGTAAAGCGAGATCATTTTGACGTGGTCCTGATGGACGTGCGGATGCCGGTGATGGATGGCTATCTCGCGACCAGGCATATCCGGCAATTACTCGGGACCGCAAGTCAAGTACCCATCATTGCCTTGACTGCCAGTGCGTTCCGGGAAGACCGGCTGAAATCCGAACAGGCAGGTATGGACGATTTTGTCTCGAAGCCCTTTCATGCCCGTGAATTGATTGCAAAATGTATTTTGTGGGCCAGGGCGAACAGCGACGGCTCCACCAAATCCGTATTGCGAGAGGCCATCGCGAGACACCAGCCGGAACAGAGCGGCGCGTCCCCCGGGGAATATTCCTTGGAGTTTCTGAAGAGCTTGATGGAGATTTTCATTGAGACCACTCCGCCGGTGTTCCATGACTTGGTGGCGGCGCTCGAGGGCGGTGATTGGACGCAGGCGAAGGCTTCGGCACACTGGCTGCAGGGAGGCGCGGCCCGCATGCTCGATCCTGTTTTTCAGGAGCGATTAAGCCAACTCGAGAGGGTGCTCGCGGATGCTTCGCCCGGTATTGCGCCGATCGCGCCGGAGGAGATTGAAACGCTAAAGACGGCCTACCGGTCCGCCTATGAAGGCGCCGAATCCTGGCTGGCCGAACAGCGGTCCCTTAGCGCAATTGCCTGAAAGGAAAGGCAGATCGCGCGACCGTCTGTCCCACTGCCGTTTCGACGCCCAAGGTCGCCCTGGACCGGCCAATATGCGGATCGTGAGGCAACGCAATTACAGCCGCTTGCGAACCCTGGAACAAACAGTAAACAGCAAAGCGGCAATAAGCGCATGCCTCGAATCTAGCATCGCTTGGACCGGTTCGCCATCATGGTTCAGAACTCTTAGTGAGATCTTTGAACAGAAGCTTCACTTCGGGAATTATGAATATATGAATGCAAACAGGGTCGTGCGATTTCTATCTTTGGTGGTTTCCGCCGGCTGCGCTCTTGGCCAAACGTCCTATCGGGGATGGGAAGTCGCTGGCGGAACTTCCGACGGTATTCATTATTCGTCGTTGCAGCAGATCAATACCCAAAACGTCCGTTCTCTCCGGATCGCCTGGCAGTTCGATAGTCACGATGAATATCCCGGCTCGGACATCCAATGCAATCCGATCGTCGTAGATGGGGTCATGTTCGTCACCACTCCGAAGCTGCGCGTGGTCGCGCTCAATGCCGCCACTGGTAAGCAGATTTGGAGTTTTGATGGAGGGCACGGCGAGCGCGCGCGAACTCCCAATCGAGGACTTACCTATTGGAGCGATGGGAATCAGGCCCGCATTTTTGAGACGCTCGACGCGCAATTGTTTTCGCTCGATGCAAAGACCGGCCAGCTCGATCCCAATTTTGGCAAGCACGGCAAAGTAGATTTGCGCGCGGCCTTTGATCCGCCCTTAAAGGACACTTCGCTCAGCGTCACGAGCCCGGGCGTAATCTATCGCGATCTGATTATTCTGGGCAGCTCGGTCGCGGAAACATTGCCGGCTACACCGGGCGACATTCGCGCGTATGACGTACGCACGGGAGCTCTCCGCTGGACCTTCCACACGATTCCACACCCCGGCGAATTCGGCTACGACACCTGGCCTCCCAATGCCTGGAAAACGTCAGGCGCCGCCAATAATTGGGCCGGCATGGCCGTCGATGTCAAGCGCGGCTTGGTCTTCATCCCGACCGGTTCAGCCGCAGCCGATTTCTACGGATCGGACCGCCATGGAAATGACCTCTTTGCCGATACGCTGCTGTGTCTCGACGCCGAAACGGGGAAGCGAAAGTGGCATTTCCAAGCGATCCGTCATGATGTCTGGGATCTGGACTTTCCGTGCCCGCCGCTTCTCGTGCGTGTCCGGCATGACGGCAAGCTGGTCGATGCCGTAGCGCAGGCGGGAAAAAGTGGCTATCTTTACGTGTTAGATCGTGAAACCGGAAAGAGCCTTTTTCCGCTCAAAGAAGTTCCCGTTCCGCCTTCTACCGTAGACGGAGAGTTGCTCGCAAAGTCAGAGCCGGCTCCCGTTAAGCCGCTGCCCTTCGTGCGTCAGGGATTCACGGAAGCGACGGTAACGAACCGGACCCCAGCCGCTCATCAAGCGGTACTCGAAGAACTGCGATCGCTCGACCACGGACCGATGTTCGTTTCCTCCAGTCTCAAAGGCAGCGTCTTTTTCCCGGGAGCGGCTGGCGGCGCCGAATGGGGCGGCGGCGCATATGATCCGGAAACCCACCTGTATTACATCAATGCGAACGAGCTTCCCTGGGTGGTCCGTTTGGCTTTACCCAGCCAGATCCATCGAACCGCGCTCGCGAGCCGCGCGTACCGGCATTTCTGCGCGGGTTGCCACGGCCAGCAGCGGGAGGGCGCTCCGCCCGAATACCCGGCCCTCGATCATTTGGCGGGTGTTATGACCGGCGAACAAGTCGCTACGATGATTCGCAAAGGCGGCGGCCGCATGCCTGAATTCGCCTGGCTCGGAGAGCCGGTCATCAAGGGGCTGACCGGCCTGCTGCTGCATAACATCGACAAACCCATCCCGCTCGGCACTCCGGACAAAGCCTCGACGATCCTCAAGTATGCGACGGAATCCTTCCGCAAGTTTTTGGATCCGGACGGATACCAGGCAAATACGCCGCCCTGGGGCACATTGTCTGCAATCAATCTCGATACCGGCGACTGTGCGTGGAAAATTCCCTTCGGTGAATATCCGGAATTAGTGGCCAAGGGAATGAAGGATACGGGCAGTGAGAATCACGGTGGGGGCGTCGTAACCGCGGGTGGTCTCTTTTTCATTGGAGCCACGCATTATGACAACAAGTTTCGCGCTTTCGATAAGAAAACGGGCAAACTCTTGTGGGAGAAAGTTCTTCCCTACGCAGCCAATGCGACTCCCGCTGTGTATGAATGGAACGGCAAGGAGTATGTTGCGGTAGCGACCGGCGGCGGGCGGGACCGGCCTTCCGGCGGATCCTTTGTCGCGTTCGCTTTGCCGTAGGAGAAGGCGTCCCCGGAGACACTCCTGGAAACGTCCCGCTCCCATTCGCATCAGCTCGCACGGATCACAATCTGCCCCGCGCCGTCGCGCCGGCGGCCGCGTCAAACTCAACACCCAATCTGCTCGGAAACGGTCCTGTGTAGCCCAATTGTCCGGCTTCTCCCTCTGCGCGGCGGAGGTTCGTCCGGCAGAGCAACGGCTTGAGCACTCCTGGAATCTGTACACGGTTAATGAATTGGCCGAAGCAGGTATGCAACCCATAGCCCCACATCATCGAAGCATATTCCGGGCGGCCCACCCGGAATTCATTAGGGGCTTCGACGAAACGCTCGTCGAACATAGCGGACTGCGTGGACGCGAGCACGTTGGCGCCCTTCGGAATCAGTGTGGCGTGCGCTGACTCTCTGGCGACAACGTAGTCTTCGGCGGCCATCCGAAAGACGCCGGGATTGTTTGGATTGAAGCGCAGTGCTTCGAAAACATATTGCGCAAACAATGCATCGTCGCCAGCGCGAGCTGCCTCCTGCGCTTTCGCTAGTTCATCTGGGCGCTTCAAAAGTTCATCCAACGATTGAGCGCAGCATTTCGCGGTCGTCGGAATCGCGCCCGTCAGTAGCCCGATCAGATTGTTACGAATCCCCAGGTCGTCCATGCCAGGAGATCCCGCCGCTTGTAATTTGAGGCAGCGTCCAAGCACGTCGTCTATCGTGTTGCTGGGAGTTGCCTTGCGCTTGGCGATGGTCTCATCTAGCCAGGCACATGCCTTTTTAGCCGCAGAGCGAGCGGCGGCGCTTACCGCCGGGTCGTTATTCAAATCGGTGAACAGGAACTGAAAGATCGTTGTGCCCCAATCGACCAAATCCTGATCGGACGGCGGTGTACAACCAAAATAACTAGCCACCCACTTAGCCGGCACGGCGCGTCCCAACTGCGTGGCAACGTCTAATTTGCCGTTCGCAGCGGCCACGCAATCCTCCGCGGTTTTGGCTACGAAAGGCACAATGTGTTTGGAAACATCTTCGCGGCGCATAACGGAACGCATATTGGCGACATCCCGTTCGTAGGCGGCGGAATTCTGCATGCCGAGAAAAAAATCACCGCCCCCGGTAATGACGCGCATTTTCTCGCCGTATGTGACCTGAAAAACATCATCGCGCGACAAGACCTCCTGAACATCGGTGAAGCGCGTGACGATGGCTGTATTTTTAAAAATGATGATCGGCTTTACCTGCCGCAGCACGGCGAACACCGGCTCCGGGTATTGAAGCGTGTGCTGCTTCATATGGTCGATAAAGGCGCCGATATTGGTTTCCGCCGCATGCAAGGCGGCTGCTGCGCCGTCCGTCTGGACGCGCTGCAACTGGGTCTTCAGATCTTCGATGAGTGACATGCAAATTCCTTCGATCTGGCTTGGGTCAACGAGGGTCGACCGTTCCGGTGGAGATCATCTTCAATGCGGTCATGCTTGGAATAAAGAAGTAATCGCCGCCCCGCAGCTCCACGAAATTTGTGAGGCCGCCGCAGACGAAAGGCGGATTCTTGGAATCTTCGGAGCCTTGCACTACGAACTTGCTGCCGTTTGAGGCAGCGCTGTGGTTGCCTAATAAAAGATCTCTATCGTTTCCCTGGTGCGAGTCGTTGCCGTATTCAATCCACTGCTGTTGAATGAATTCGAATTGACGCGACAGACTGGCGTTTAGTGCCATGAAAGCCACGCCTCGCTCTTCGGTGTCGTCAACCGGTTGACCTTCAGGCACATAAGGGCCGTAAGTCAGACCGCGACGAGTCACCCGGCGGCGATTGACGAGGCGGCTTTCAAAACCGAACGCATCGCGCGGGTTGACGCGCCGGAGATGTGCTCCCAGCGGGCAGCGCGCGCCCGTGGGGTCTTTACCGAACGTAAAGTTCACGTTGCGATTGCCGTCTTGCGCGATGCCGGGATCTGGGTTATCGGGCGACAGCATTGTCGGTGTGCCGTCACGCCAGCGGCCTACGAACTTGGACGCCAGCTTCTCTTTTCCGCCGGGATAGGCACTCCCTTTTTCATCCAGATATTTGCGGAAGGCGCCGACATTTTGGTGTAGCTTGCGATACACCATGAACGTTCCGTTGTTTGCCAGCAGATGAGGCAGCGGAGCCGGCGGCAATTCGCCCGCTTCGTCGGCATAGCCCAGCAGCAGTTCGCCGGTAGCAAGCGGTTGCCAGGAGCCGTCTTTCATGAGCTTGCCTTGTCCCGGCTGCGATTTGCGCTCGACGCCCAGATAATCCGGATTACCAAAGCCATCTGTATAACCAAAGTGCTCTTTGGTGCAGAACTTGCCGTCGATCCGGATCGCGGCCGCGTCTTGTTGGCCGGCGATGCGAACGCCGCCGATCTGGGTAATCAATTTCTGAATCGTGTCGCACGCACTGTCCAGAGCCTCAGGCGATAGCGCATTGACGGCAAGCCAAACGTGAGCTTGCTCTTCACGCCAGATATCGTCCCAATGTTCCGGACCGTTTACTCCGATGTCGCCCAACACCGCGCCGCGCGCCTTCATGCCTTGCAGAAACTCGACCGGAAAGCTCAACAGCGAGGCGTCAGGCAGTTCCAGCAACGTGAGTGCCTTATGGGTAAAGCCGATGTTGATCGTGGATTGCGGCTTGCCCTCGTCCCAGTGTTCGCCGGTTGTAATGTACGGCAATAGCTGATCGACAAAGGTTCTGGATGCGTGCGCATCCAAAATCTCCAAAAATACGTACCGGCCGAAAGGCATATTGTATCCACGCAGCGCAAAACCTTGTACGTCGGTTTCGTTCAACTTACTCATGATGCGTGGTCCTCCCTACAATCGCCATCTGGTAGGACTGCGGACCCGTCAAACCACTTCCGGCAACAGGTGTCGGCGCGCTTTTTAATGCTTCGAGAAGCGCCCCGAACGCCTGCTGTATTTCCGCCGCGGGTCTACCTTGGTTGCTTTCGATAAAAGCGGCAACCGCCGCCTGCGTCTGTAACGCGCGTAAGGCTTGGCCGACTGTCTTGTCGTTGACGTCGGCGAAAAAAAACGTCGTATCGAGTTGGCACCTCTTCATGTAAGCTTGGAAAGCTTCCACATTCTGTACGCCCGGATAGCCTACACAGTGGCTCCAGACAGCATCCACGTGTTCTGGAATCTGTGTGGCCATCGTCCGGAGATAGGGATCGAGATCGCCGTCAAAATTTGATTCGAACACCAAATACTGCGACTTCAGATGTTCTTCTTTCGAGGGACTACCCACAAAAACGACATCGTTCAACACACACAGGCGCGCGATGTGGGTGCCTGTCACCTTGGCGAAGGGACTCCGTTCATCGCGTTTGAGGCCGCCCAGATAGATACGGAGCTGCAAGTCATGCGATATCTCAGCATGTGGATCGTCAATAATAGGCGAAAGAATGGTAAGGCCGTAGACACTACCGCTTTTGCTTGGCATTTGTTTTGACTAGACGCCGACCGGCGCGGCGCCAGTGCTTCCTAGATCGCACTGCACTTTTAGCACAAATTGTAAGTAGGCCTTTGCGAATTGATCTGGAGTCAGGCTGGCGCTGGTTTTGGCAAACGTATCCACCGCGGATTGCACGCGGTGGGCCGCCTTCACATCGTTGGTGGCAGCGTGCGGGTAAGCACTGTAGTAATGATCCGTTTCAAACTGAACGCGTTGAATATAGTTCTTAAACGGCGTGATGGGCACCGCGCCGGGATACTTATCACTCCAATGCCAAAAGAGATTAAGTCCAATGGCTAGCACGCTCGAAAATGCGTCAATATACTGGTTCCAGGTACCGTTGAAATTACTAAAAAACAACACATAGTCATATTTCAACTGTTCGCGTTCCTGGCTGCCGCCCAGGTAAGGAAATTGATCTTTCGTGATAATCACCCAACGCGCAAAGTGAATGAAGGATAAGTTGATCAAATCGTTGTTCAACGCTTTGAAATGGCTCAATAGCCAAACAAAGATCCGCAGAAAGATCGTCTTCCACGGCCTCATGGGCGTAATGGCAGTCAGCGCATAGGTTTTACCATTAATGTTAGTCAACGATCCCTCGTAACCTGCCTGACACCTTATCAAAAGCATTCCGGTTATTCAACAGAAAAGTATCGGCTATTTTGCAAAAATCACCTGGGGATAGATCGCGCATCGATATGTTCCGCCGCGTCAATCGCTTCGCGGAAACATCGGCCCAGTCCCGCGCATCAACGAACGAGTTGCTACTCGCCGAGGCGTTTTTGCAAAACAACGCGGGGAATCGCCTCAAAACCGAGGCGATTGTAGAAATCGATAACTTCCGTATTGGTTTGCCGCACCAGCAACATAACCTTTGGAACCTTCCGCTCACGCAGCCACTGCTCTCCTGCCTTGACCATCCGTCGCCCGATCCCCCGCAACCGCCGGTCTGGCGCGGCGGCCACATAATATAGCCAGCCGCGATGGCCGTCATGCCCAACCATCACGCTCCCGACAATCTGTTCGTCGGAACCGACGCCAACGAGAACATCCGAGTTTTGTTTCGAGCGGGCGTAATGGAAATCTTGTGTCGGATCGTTGTAAGAGGTCACCAACCCGCACGCCCGCCACAGGGTGACGACATCTTTTTCGTCGGTGGCAGAGGCGCTGCGGATCAAGAGAGGAAACATGGCAGCTCCCATTGGCATGGTTTCAGACGATGCAAAGGTACTGTAAATGACGGCATGGATTTTCGTCCAGCTTTTTTAAACATCACCTCAACATCATGGACTCTCAGAAAACAAGTCAAACGCTGTAATTGAATTCGCCGTCCGCGGCCTTGATATACCTCTGACGGCCGCCGGGCTGTCTCCACTATCTCTGCCCGGTGATTTTCGCTCTGTTTGGAGGTGAAAACCTTGTGATAGCATCGTTTTTCTTCTCTGGAATCCAAGATGAAATTCCCAAAGTCTCTTGCAACCTCAATTGTGGCCGCTTTCGCCATCCTTTTGCCCGTAACGGCCAGCGCTCAGACTGCGACCGGTCAACTCTCCATCACTGTTCTTGATGCCTCCGGCGCCCTCGTCCCCAATGCGAACATCACTATCACGGGCACCGACACTGGCAATATCCTTCGGACGCTTACGAGCAATGACCACGGTCTCGCCAGCGCCCCACTCATTCCGCCCGGCAACTATGACGTTTCGGTTTCCGCGCCCGGTTTTCAGAGCGTTCTCCGCAAAGCGATTCCTGTTGCCGTCGGCTCGGTGCAAGATATCTCGATAACCCTCCAAACCGGCAGTTCCACTCAGGAAATCACCGTCGCCGGCCAAGCGCCCGTCGTCGAAGACAAGGCTGCCACTCTTGCCCAAGTTGTCACAGGTCGGCAGTTAAATGACCTGCCCCTGAACGGCCGCAACTATCTCACCGCGGCCAACCTCACCGCTGGTGCAATTCCCTCCAGCGGCAGCCGTGATCAAACCTTTTCCGCCTACGGCAACACCGGTCTCCAAAACGCCTTCCTTCTCGACGGCGCTCGCAATGAAAACTATCTCCGCGGTCTCGACAACCGCACCCGCGATATGGTTCGCCCGCCCGTCGATGCCCTCAACGAATTCACGGTCCAAACGAGCAACTTCTCGGCTGAATTCGGTGCTGCCGCCGGCGGCGTCGTCAACGCCATCACCAAAAACGGCACCAACCAAATCCACGGCACCGTCTACGATTTCCTTCGCAACGATCATCTCGACGCCATCAACTTCTTCGCCCAAACCCGCCCGCTTCTGGTGCAAAACCAATATGGCGGCTCGCTCGGCGGGCCCATCAAGAAAGATCGCGCTTGGCTCTTCGCTGCCTATGAAGGTTTCAACAATCGCAGCGAAACCGCAACCACCTCTACTGTCCCCACCGCCGCCCAGCGCGCGGGCATTTTTGGTTCGACGCCGATCTACGATCCCACCACCACGCGTCCCAATCCCAGTGGTTCCGGCTACATTCGCACCCTGTTCCCCGGCAATACCATTCCCGTCACTTCTCAGAACTCCATCGGCATGATGATCGCCAATAGCTATCCGTTGCCGAACGTACCGGGCTCAACGAATTTGTTCACCAATAATGTGCCCCAAATTCAGAACACCGAAAACGGCGTTGTCCGCGGCGATATTCAGATCAGCAGCAAAGATTCAGTCTTCGGCCGCTACTCCCGCACCAGCGGTGCACTGGATGTCAACGCCGCGCTCCCCGCGCCCGTGGGTGAACCTATCGATCGCCAGACAGATTCCAGCAGCGCCGGCTTCGGTTACACCCGCATCATCAGCCCCACCATCATCAACGAACTCCGCTTCACTTGGACCACCATCACCATGGCCCAGGACTCCACCGTGCCGCGCAACCAGATCATCCCCGGCAGCCTTGATCCCGCTGTCGATAGCGGCACACCCGGCTTCAGCGTTTCGAGCTACGCTTCCTATGGCGCGCAAGCCGGTTGCTGCGGAAACAGCCCGCTGCGCAAGTCTTCCGGTGTTTGGGATGCGTCCGA
This sequence comes from Bryobacteraceae bacterium, assembly GCA_036501045.1. Lineage (GTDB taxonomy): Bacteria > Acidobacteriota > Terriglobia > Bryobacterales > Bryobacteraceae > Bog-105. The sequence goes on along the minus strand of DASYAX010000374.1, from coordinate 357 downwards.
CAATTTCTCCAAATCCATTGGCTCCCACCTTCTCAAAATGGGTGGCGAGGCGATGTTGATCCGCCCCGATACCTTTGCCACCAGCAGCGGCCGCGGTTCCTTCGGCTTCACGGGCGTTTTCACCCAGAGCCCGCAATCCCGCTCCAACTCCGGCAGTAGCGTTGCCGATCTCTTGCTCGGTGATGCCAATTCACTGACCACGGGCACAACGGCCCAAGCCATCGAACGCGGTTGGTTTGCCGGTGGCTACTTCCAGGATCAATGGACGGTCAACAGCCAGCTCACTTTGAACCTAGGCGTGCGCTACGAATACTCTTCGCCTTACATCGAAACGCGCAATCACATGGCCGACTTGGT
>DASYAX010000373.1:0-3795 GCA_036501045.1 Bryobacteraceae bacterium | reverse complement strand
GCGGGTTTGAGACGAGTTCGACGTGCGAAAAATAGCCACTTTGGAGTGGGCGAGGATTCAAAAAAGAAGCGGCTAAGGCAACAGCAAAGGCTCTCGCGTTCAGTGGCCGCGCAGAAGGAGGGGTCCTTCGCGAAGGCGATCGGAGATGTGCGGGGGGCCTGCGGCGCTCAGGATGACGTAAAAACAATCTATAGCGCTAGGATGACCCCTGATTGTGAATTTATTGAGTGCGGCGGAACGGTTTTGGATCGGCGGCGGTGGGAAGGTGCTGGCGTTTGCCGAAGGCCTGGATGAAGGCGTCAACCACCTGGGCGAGGAAGGCGGGCGGCACCTTTTCGTGGCGGGATGCGGCGACAAAAATCTGGCGGTACATCATCGGACCAAAAAGCAGAGCGACGGAGATGTCGATTGAGAGATTGCGGTCGAGGTCGCCCCGGTCGATGGCCGATTGCAGGACTTGGGTGAGCATGGTGCAGTGGCGATTCATAACCTTCGAGCGCCAAGCCTTGCCGAAGACCTGATTGCGGGCCGAATAGGCGATCAGGTGCGGCATGATGCGTTCTCTTTCTTTGCTGTGGTGCTCGACGGGGGGGAAGCTTAAGGCGGCCATGAGATCGTCTCGCAAGCTTTTGTGGGGTATCTGTTCCGGTTCCTCGTCGAGGCGATAGAGCCAGATAAGGACTTCCAGGGCGAGCGCGTCCTTATCGGGCCAATGCTTATATATGGTGGCTTTGCTCACGCCGGACGCCTCGGCGATAGCGTCCATGCTGGTGGCGTCAATGCCCTTGCCGGAGAAAAGGCGCATGGCGGCGTCGAGTACTTTGTGGTGGGCTTTTTCGCTGCGGGGTCTGGGCATCGGGAGGACGGAATCCTATTTCACGATTGACTGACTGTAGATGCGCGCTTCGAGCGGCGCGAGAAGAGAATCGCCGCTCCGGTAACCACGAGCACCAACGGCAAATAACGGAGATCCTGATGCGACGGCGCGAGCGACAGCCAGACTTCGATTGCATTCCATATTTCGCCAAAAAGAGTAGCAAAGACCCAGGCATTTCTTGGGACGAAATGAGTGAACAGCACTTCAATCCATTGCAGGATGAGGCCAAGTCCGATCAGAAGGCCAGCGCTCACCGCAATGACGCTTCGTTTATCGACTGGGCAGAGACTGTTCGCGTTTGAGTTGGTCATGTTCGCGCCTCCATTAATTTCTACGGCCAGAAGCCGGAAAAGACCCTGACTCGTATGACAAACCAACTGCAAAGGCGCCCGCAAAAGGAATAAGGCGGCCGCTACACATGCAACGGCAACTGCAAAAACAGCGATGCCGGCAAGATGCCGGCGCTACAAATGGCGGTGCTCACTTGCCGCGCCTACGGCGCTACACGATCGCTTGGCATGAAAGCCTCGCTGCGTAGTCACCGCTAGAGCTGAATTCGCGAAAAGAGCCACGCGCCGAGGCAGAGAAAAACAGCGGCTATCACTGCGAGCAGAGTCATATCCAGCGCGAAGCCGAACTGCCAGGATCCGATCAAGACGCCGCGCAGACCGTCAACTCCGTATGAGAGCGGATCGCCATGCGTGATCCACGTGAGCGCGCGCGGCAAGTTGCGCAAAGGATAGAGCGCGCCGGAAAGAAAAAAGATCGGCAGCACGAGGAAGTTCATCACCAGCTGAAACCCCTGCATGTCCGTGATCACCGAACCGATACAAGTGCCGAGCGCGGCGAAGACGATGGCGATCATGGCCACGAACACGTACGCCGCCGGAATGGCGAGCCAGTGTTGCGGCCGGAAGCCTGCGATCAGGCATACCACGAGAATGAGCGCGCCCTGGATGATCGCTACGGTGGCTCCGCCGAGGGTGCGTCCAATCATGATGTATAAGCGAGATACGGGAGCGACGAGCGTCTCTTTGAGGAAACCGAACTGGCGATCCCACAGCATGGCGATACCGGAAAAAACGGAGCTGAAAAGAACGGCCATCGCGATAATGCCCGGCACCATGAACTGAAGGTAATTTCCAGCGCCAGCCTGCTTGAAAACGGGACCAAAGCCGTATCCGAGGGCAAGGAGATACAGTGAGGGCTGGGCCAACGAAACGATGATCTGCACGCGGGAGCGGACGTAGCGCTTCAATTCGCGCAGCCAGAGAATGTAAATCGCGGACATGCTATCTCCCTCCTTTGTTTCCACGCCACGCCGCAGCGATTTGGCGCATGCGGTCAGTCGAAGTGGCGCTCTCATCGCGCAGCGAAGTGCCGGTGAGGGCCAGGAATGCCGCTTCGAGAGAATCCGTGTTGGTCTGTTGCTTGAGCTGCGCGGAAGTGCCCTGGGCCACGATGGCTCCGTGGTCCATGATGGCGATGCGATGAGCGACGCGGTCGGCTTCGTCCATGTAATGAGTGGTGAGAAAGACCGTGGTGCGCTCGGACTCGTTGAGATTTTTCACGTGGGTCCAGAGCTGATTGCGGCTTTGCGGATCAAGGCCGAGCGTGGGTTCATCGAGAAAGAGAATTTTGGGCGTGTGCAGAAAGCCGCGCGCGATTTCCAGGCGGCGTTTCATGCCGCCGGAGAAAGTTTTCACGTAGTCGTCGCGCCGGTCCCAGAGCTCGAAGGTTTTGAGCAGGCGCTCGATGCGTTCAGCGCGGACCTTGCGCGGGACGTGGTAGAGGACGCCGTGGAGTTCCATGTTTTCGTAGGCAGTCTGCTCGTTGTCTAGACTTGGGTCCTGAAAGACGATGCCGAAGCGCTGGCGCGCCTCGTTTTGCCTGGTCCACGGATCAAGACCATCGAGTTCGATAGCGCCGCTGGTCGGTTTGAGAAGTGTGGTGAGCATCTTGATCGTGGTGGTCTTTCCGGCACCGTTGGGACCGAGGAAGGCGAATATTTCGCCTTGAGCAACATCGAAGGAGATGTCGTTCACGGCGGTGAATTTGTCGAAAGTCTTCGAAAGATTGGTTACACGGATCAAGAGTTTCTCCGGCTAGGGACGTTTTGGATTTATGAATACTGAACGGTTTAGTTTAGTTTGTCAAGAGGCAAAATCGGAACAGCAAGTTCATCGCACAGCAACGTGCGACGGGAAACCGTAAGTCAAAAACCTTGCTGCGCGGGGCTGGAAAGAAAGAGGGGTTCTTCGCGGCGTGTTTAGGAGACGTATTGCGAGCAGCGGCGCTCAGAATGACGTTGGCATTGTTTTGTGGCGAAGACCGAATTGTGAGATGTGGCTGATTTTGCGGCGAAAGAAGTGGCCGCTTCAACGGCGACGGCAGGTTCATGGCACCAACAACATGCGATGGAAAACCGTAAGTCAAAAACCTTGCTGCGCGGGGCCGGAAAGAAAGAGGGGTTCTTCGCGGCGTGTTTTGGAGACGTATGGGGAGCTTTAGCGCTCAGACGGACGCTGGCTGTTGTTTTGTGGCGAAAAGCGAATTGTGAGATGTCGCGGATTTTGCGATGAACAACGGCAGGGGCTGCGACGAAGGCAAACGCAACGGGGAGCAGATGTCTTTTCGGGCATTTCGGCTGTGAGGATCGGCACGGCGACGGGGCTAGCGCGGGAAAATAGAAGAGGGAGGCTGACGTGTTCGCGCTCCGCTCGATTCCGATCATTATGTTGCGTTCGATTGCGTTCGTATTGCTGCTTGGATGGACAGTAGTGATCTTGCCAGGGTGCAGGGTCGGTTCGGCGCAGCTCTCCCCGCAAGGGCCGGCCATCCTGGTAACAAAGGAACCGGTGAACTTTGCGATGCGGACGTTCGATCCAGCCGCTCCCCCACCGGAGATGCCTCCGCTG
>DASYAX010000372.1:0-5500 GCA_036501045.1 Bryobacteraceae bacterium | reverse complement strand
GACGCCCCGCGAGCTGGATGTTTTGAAGCTCATCGTTGGCGGAAAAAGCAATAAAGAGATCGGCCGCGAACTATCGATTGCCGAAGCCACGGTGAAGACTCACATCAATAGTTTGCTGAGCAAATTGGGCGTCAGCGATCGCACGCAGGCCGCCACTACCGCGCTGCAAAGAGGGATTGTTCATTTCCAGTAAGGCTTTATGATTCGCACTGCCGGCGTTCTTCTGCTCATCTCGCTGCTCGGTTTGGCCGCTCAGTCCGATCGCCCCAAGACAGGCGTCTGGCGAGCGGCAACGGAAAGCGAACTACACGAGATCATTCCGGTGCGCGCCCCGGTGGAGAAGGAGCGCATCGAAACGGAATTCCGAACGGCCTCCGGCGTGACTGACGGCAAAGGCCGCTATGTTGCGGGGGTTGTGCTCATCACCGCCGGCTACTCGGCCGAGGGGAAGTATTCCAACTTCTTCCTGACCCAGGTACCGATTAAGATACGCGGTATCGCCTTCAAACCGGGTGAATATGTTTTCGGCTGGCGGCACAATGCGGACGCGCTGGAGGTCAAATTCTACGAGGCGGAAACGGGAAAGTTTCTCTCGACGATCGAAGCTACCCGCACGAGCCGCGTCGGCCGCATCGAGTCGTTCCACATCTATCCGCCCGCCGAGAAAGCGCTGATCCAGATCGGTCGTTTCGCCTTGCCTTATGAGCTAGATCATTGAAAAACTGGAATCTAACGTATACTTGAGTTCTGGCTGGGCTCCTCCCACTAGTCCTGGAGGTACCTTGTCATTACGAACCGGCGACCGCGCGAGAGATCACAAAAGAGCCACCAAGCGACGCCTTCGCCGCAGCCGGATCGATCTGCTGCGCAAGCTTTCCGGTCCGACCCCCAATCCCAGGTCTGGCGATGCGCCCGCCGGCGTAAACGAATCCAATACCCCCGGCCAGTCCAAGTAGCACGCACCCGGCGAGCTATAACGGAGCTTATGAATCGCCGGGCTTTTTTGGCGGGCCTCAGCTTGCCCTGCTCGTTCGCGCTTTGGGGACAAGCTGCGGAACCCGGACGCGCGCTCAAGATTACCGCGCTGGAGCTGCTCGAGCTGAACGGCCATCGCGAGATCGAGAGCGGTATCAATGCGCAATATCAGGTCAATCCGCTCGACGTCTACGATCAGTACCGGCGGCCCGTCTATCGCGACGGCACGCCGCAGCGCAAGACGGTTCCGATCAAAGAAATTTACTTGCGAATCCGAACCGACGGCCCTATAGAGGGCCTATATGGGCCAATCGACCGCGAGGCCGCCATCGTCGTCGACGAGCAGCTTCGGCCGTTTCTCGCCGGCAAGGACGCGCTTGCCGGCGAAGCGTTGTGGGACCAGATGTACCGCTCCAATCGCCACTCGCGCGACGGTTATTTCATGATGGCCATCAGCGCGGTGGATAACGCGCTCTGGGATGTCCGTGGGCGCTATTTCAACGTTCCGGTGTACCGCCTGCTGGGCGGTCCCACGCGCCCGTCGATCGAGATCTATGCGAGCTGTCTTGGATTTTCGCTCGAGCCCGAGAAGGTAAAGTCCCGCTGCCTGGCGGTGCGGGAGCAAGGCTTTCGTTATCAGAAATGGTTTCTTGGGTACGGACCGGGTTCGGGCCCCGAAGGCCTCGAAAAGAACGTGGAGCTGGTGCGCATTTTGCGTGAGACGCTAGGCGATTCGACGGAGCTGATGTTCGATGCGTTTAGCGGTTGGGATTTAATGTACGCTCTCGAATGGGCGAAGCGCGTGGAGCAATATCATCCGTTCTGGATCGAAGAGGCGGCGCATCCGGAAAAGATCGAAAGCTTTGCGACGCTCCGGCGAAGCACCAGCGTGCCGGTGGCTTCGGGCGAGCATTTTTACGGGCGCTGGGAAGTGGAGCGGTATCTCGAAGCGAACGCCCTTTCGGTGGTGCAGGCGGACCCGGAGTGGTGCGGCGGCATTTCGGAACTGGTCAAGATCTGTAGCGTGGCCTCGCTTCACGATGTGCGTGTCATTCCACACGGCCACAGCCTGCATGCCGCGATGCACGTGATCGCAAGTCAATCGCCCATGACGTGTCCGCTGGCCGAGTTCCTCATTTTGAAGATGGCTTCTTACTACCACTTTGAAAAACATCCGCCGAGGCCCGTAAAGGCGCACCTTGCGCTGCCGGAGCTTCCCGGCTTCGGTATTGAATTGGATGCCGCCAAAATCGAGCGGCAAACGATTCTCCATTTGAGTTGAGCCGTTTTTTTCGAGCGAATCATTGACGGCGGATGATCGCCTTCTTTAATATAGACCATATTGGTCCTATATCGTCGAATGAAACCTCGAAAACTCCTGTTCTGGTGTCATCTCATCACTGGTTGTGCCGCCGGTATCGTGATTCTGACCATGTCGATCACCGGCGTATTGCTCGCTTTTGAACGGCAGTGGGTTGCGTGGGCGGACGAGCATTATCAGGTGGCCCGGCCGGCCGGCGCGGAGGCTTCTGTCGAAGCAATTTCAAAGGCGTTGGACCGGTCAACGGCAACGGCTCCCCCGTCCATCACGATTCGGAACAGCGCGACCGGTCCCGTGCAAGTGAGTTTCGGCCGCGAGCGGACCATATTTATCGATCCATCCGATGGAAAGGTGCTGGGCGAAGGAGCGAACGGAGTCCGGGCTTTCTTCGCAACGGTGGAGCGGATTCATCGCACGTTGGGGGGCGAACTGCGCGGCAGTCCAGGCCGCCATATCACCGGCGTTTGCAATGTAGGATTTCTTTTTCTCGTGGTCAGCGGCTTCTATCTTTGGTTCCCCAAGAAATATTCCCTGCAGCATTTCAGGCTGGGCCTCTGGTTCCAGAAAGGTTTGAAGGCGCGGGCGCGGGACCTGAATTGGCATAAAGTCGTCGGATTCTGGTCGGCGATACCGCTATTCTTCATCGTATTGACCGGCGTCATCATGTCGTATGCGTGGGCGACCAACCTGCTTTACCGGATGACCGGGACGGAGCCCCCGCGCGTGCAAGGAAATTTACGGAACGCGGGCGTTCGCGAGCACCGTGGGAGGCACTTGCATGCCGTCGAAAGCGCCCGCCCGCTCGATGAGCTTCTCGCGGTGGCGAAACGGACCGTGCCCGGCTGGCGAAGCATTACCTTCCGGATTCCCGAACCGCGGGATCGTTCGATCATGTTTTCTGTCGACGAAGGGAATGGCGGCCAGCCGCAGAAACGATCTCAGTTGACGGTAGACAGAACGACTGCTGAGATTCAGCGGCAAGAAGGCTTTGCCACCTACAATCTCGGCAGGAAATTGCGCACGATCGCGCGCTTCCTCCACACCGGCGAGATTCTCGGCTTGGGCGGCCAAATCATTGCGGCGGCGGCCTCGCTGGGTGGAGCATTTCTGGTGTGTACGGGTATAGCACTGGCCATTAGGCGTCTGGCGAGATGGTCCCGGCGAAAAACAGCGCCGGCTAGCCAAGCCGGTCAGACTGAGCGAACGGAGACGGAGGTATTAAGCGGGTGACCGCTCACACCGTAGCAAACTTCCGTTTGCGAAACTCATCGAATCCAACCGCGCCAATGATCACCGCGCCAATCGTGACCTGCTGCCAGTAGGGATTGATACCCAGCAAATCGCTGCCATTAGACAAGAGCCCGATGATAAACGCCCCGATGAGCGTGCCCACCACGCTGCCTTCTCCGCCTTGTAAGCTGCCGCCGCCGATTACCACCGCCGCAATGGCCTGCAGTTCATAGCCCTGGCCGGCGGTCGGTTGGCCGGTCATCAGGCGCGAAGCTTCCACCATGCCCGCCAGCCCCGCGAGTAGTCCGGCAACCGCGTAAACGGCCGCCAGATGGAGTTTGATAGGGACGCCGGCATAATAGGCTGCGCTTTGATTGCTGCCGATCGCAAACGCGTACCGGCCCAGCTTGGTATTTTCCAGCACGAAATGCATCAAAATCGCGCAGACGGCAAGCACCCAAAGCGAGACAGGAATGCCCAGCAGAGTGCCGTCGCCGAGATACGAAAACCGGTCGGGGATTTCGTGCACCGGCAGACCTTTTGAGATCACCAAGGCCAAACCGCGATACGCTTCAAGCGTACCTAGCGTCACAATGAACGGATTGATGCGCAGTTGCGTGATCATCAAGCCGTTCAGTAAGCCGCATAATGTTCCGGACGCGACTCCAATGAGAATGGCAATTGGAATCGGCTGCCCGGCTTTGATCGCCATGGTGCCGAAGAGCCCGGCGAGGGCGAGTATGGAACCGACGGAAAGATCAATGCCGCCGGTAATGATGACCAGCGTCATGCCCAGCGCCATGAGGTTGATGACCGCGGTCTGACGGGCCACGCTCGCCAAATTGATGGCGGTAAGAAAGTGGGGCGTCGCGATCGTCAGCGCGATAAACAGGACGATCAAAGTGACAAAGGGCAGCAGCCGCTGCAGCCGCCGCACTTAGAAGCTCTCCAATACGGAAACGGCGGCGGGCGCGGCCAGGTGCATGATTTCTTCTTGCGTGGTTTGTCCCGGCAGCTCGCCGGTGATGCGGCCCTGCGACATAACCAGAATGCGGTCGGCCACCTGGATCAGTTCGGGAAGCTCGGAGCTGACCATCAGAATGGCCGCGCCCGAGCGCGCCAGGCGATCCATTTCTTCAAAAACCTCCTGTTTTGCGCCGACGTCGATGCCGCGTGTCGGCTCGTCAAACAAAAACACGCGCGCGCCCCGCGCCACCCATTTGGCGATGACGATTTTCTGCTGATTCCCGCCGCTCAATCTTCCCGCGAGCTGCCGCGGCGTGCTGCATTTGATGCGCAGCCGTTGGCGGTAGTCTTCTGAGAGCGCGGTCTCGCTCGCCTTGTTGAGAATGCCGAAATGACTGACGCGACCAAGATCGGGCATGGTGATGTTGTGGGCGATCGATAGCTTGAGCGCCAGACCGTGGTGTTGGCGGTCTTCGGGAATCAGGGCAACTCCCGATTCCACTGCCTGCCGCGGCGTCCTCAGAGTGGCGCTCTCACCGGCGATCTCAATCGAGCCGCGCTCCGCCGGATCCAGCCCGAAGAGCACGCGGCACAGCTCCGTACGGCCCGCGCCCATCAACCCCCCCAGCCCGACGATTTCTCCGGCCCGAAGTTCGAACGAAATGTCGCGCAGGAAACCCCGGCACACGCCGCTTACGCGAAGCAGCGTTTCTCCCGGCGGCAGCGGTGTGCGATGGTAAATCGCGTTTACCGGGCGGCCGACCATGTGTTGAATGAGTTGTTCGCGATTCAATTCGCTCAAAGAGCCGCTGTGGACGGTAGCGCCGTCGCGCAGCACCGTCACACGGTCGCCCACCGAGCGCAGTTCTTCCAGGCGATGGGTGATGTAAATGACTCCGATTTTCCGCTGGGACAGCTCACGAACGATGCGAAAGACCTCGCGCGTTTCCGTTTCCGAGAGTGAAGACGTAGGCTCGTCGAAGATCAACAGGCTCGATCCTTGAGCCA
>DASYAX010000371.1:0-9073 GCA_036501045.1 Bryobacteraceae bacterium | reverse complement strand
CGACAGTAGAACGGCGAGCAGAAGCCCCAGCAAAAACAGCCCGAGCGGCAGCTTGATGGGGGGCAAGCGAAGCTTCTGGCGCGATAACAGCAGGGCCGCCAGAGCAAGGCCGAGCAGGATCTGCGAGGGGGCAATCCCCACTAAAATCAATGCGGAAGAAGCAAAGGTCAACCAGCGCGCCGGGCGCGAAAAGACTGACTCCGTGGGGTCCATGAAGCCTCTCCAGTATGGCAGGGGGCTTGCCACTGGAAAGCTTCCGCGTAAAGAGCTCTTTTAAAGCGCTGGCGGTGGATTTAACGGCGTCGAGTGCGCTGAGGAGCGAAGGGAACGATTTGGCGGGGGTACAACGGCTGGCGCCAGGAAGGCAACGGCCTTGTCCAAGACTTCATCTTTGCCCTTGCGGATGCCCTCAGTGGTGGCGGAAGCGAGGACCGCGGGTTGCAGGCCCAGGCGCTGTAGTTTACCTCCGTTGGCGTGGCGGACATCCTGGCCGGAGAAGGAGATCGTCACGCCGCCTGGAATCACAAAGTCGGTGATGACGCCGTCGGCTCCCGCGCTCGGAGTGCCGATGAAGCTGGTTTTGTCCGCCACTTCTTTGTCCGCCACTTCCAGGAAAAGCCCCGCGTGCTCGGCGGTACTCACAGTGCGCTCATCGATGAGCATCACGGTCTTGCCTTTGTATTTCCATTTTTCCGAGTTCGGCAGCGTCTCGACAAAGAAGTAGCTGGCCGATTGGGTGGCCAGATCCCCCTGCTGGAGATCGGGCTTGAGCGTTAGCGGGCCGGTGACAATGGTGGCGGGAACATCGCGCTGCTCAGTGAGGCGTGGGGCGATTTCGTCAACCGTGTCCTCCAACGGCTGGCCTCGCATGTCGAAGATGATGGCGGTCGTCTTGCGGAATTTCTCGAACATGCCATCCACTTCGCTGCGTTTGAGGCGGTTGAGGTCGGCGTACCCGATGTTGCCCGGAAGCAGCTTGATCAGTTCGCCGGTGCGCTCGTTTTTCAGAGCGTCATAAAAGCGTGCGCTACGCTTGAGGCGGACCTCTTTTCGATTCCCTTCACGATCTTCAATGGCAAGGGCCGTGCTAGAACCTTCGGGACCATTGAGAATCCGCTGCATGATCCTGTCCCCGAGACTCTGTGGCGTGGACGCGGCAACGTATTGGGCCTGGCGCTGGAAACGATCGATCAGCGTTTCACCATCGACGGTTTTGACGATATCTCCCACGGCGACACCTGCCTTGAGCGCTTCCGGATCGACGATCGAGGTGACGACGGCATGCTTCTCGATCACGCGCAGGCGCAAGCCGACGGGCGCTTTACCGAAGTATTCCGAGAGCGCGTCGCTATCAACCGAAACATGCGAATCGGCAACGTGCGTCAACATCTCGGCGACGGTCAAGTTATATTCGCGGGCGTCTTTAGCGGCGATGAATTTGGGCAGGAAGGTAGGGAATAAGTCATCCCAGTCTTCATCCATGAGGTCGCGATAGGCAAAGAAATAATGAAAAACGCCCCAGATTTTGTAGACGGCGAGGATGCGGTACTCGACGGCCGGATCGGCATTTTCGGCGTAGGCGAGGTCCGGCTTTGGCTGAGGATAAGCGGGGCCGGGTGAAGATGCCGGTTCCGATAAACGCACTCTGGCGTGAATGGAACCGCCCAGCGGAATGCTGGCGCTCTCCGTTTTAGCGCCGGGTTTGAGATAGAACGCGGAATAGAATTCTCCGTTCGATTTCCGCACCGCCGGAGCCAGTCCGTTGTGCACCCAAATGCGCTGCGCGGCCACGGTGGCTTCCGGGGCGTCAACCGTGGGGTCCGCTCCGTCGGACGAGACACGGGTAACCGGATCTTTGAGAACGACCAGCATGGACTGAACGGCGGCGGCATATTCGGCCTGCGTTTGAGCAGAGCGGATGCGAGGAAGGGAATTGACCAGTGCCTTGTCCCAATCGATGTCGCGGTAGGCGAGGTAAGGATGGAAATACTTTACCGTAACCCACAGTTTGCCGATGGCGATGAGACGATCAATGTCCGAAGGCAGGGTTTGCTGCGTCGGCTGTCCGCCGAAAGACGATTGCGAGACCAACACGGCTAGCGCGGCGATACAGAACTTTTGCAAAGCGGACAAACCCGATCAACTGGTGGGCGGACCAACGACGAGCTGATTATCGACCGATTTGACGCCTTTGACTTTCTTCGCGAGCCTGGTGGCTTTATTCTTACCGCGCTCGCTATCGACGCGACCCTTGATGACCACCGCTCCGGCAGTTACGGTGACGTCGTCGGCCCCGCCTTTCACGTCAGGGTCGGTAGCCAGGCGCATGCGGACCTGGTCGGAAATGCGGTCGTCCGGATTAGCGGCCTTCTGGCCCGCCATGCCCAATTGGGCGAACGTTCCGCCGAATAATAAAACAGACGCTAACAACCGTTTCATGAGTGTGTGTCTTCCGAGCCTATCATCGAACGCCAGTCAACCGTATTCAAAAAGGACGGGTCTTCGCGCCAGTTAGGTTTCACCTTAACGAACAACGAGAGAAATACCTTGCGGCTGAGGACGCGTTCGAGCTGCTGACGTGCGGCAGTGCCGATTTTTTTCAGCATTTCCCCTTGGTTGCCGATCAGGATCGCCTTCTGGCCGGGGCGCTCGACATGAATCGTGGCCGCTATTTTGATCAGCCGGGGGGTCTCGTCCCACGTATCGACCAGAATGGCGGTGGCATGGGGAACTTCGGCGCGTGTGGCACGAAGGATCGACTCGCGAACGATCTCGGCGGCCAGGAAGCGGATGGGCTGGTCGGTCAGGTAATCGCCGGGAAACAGCGGCGGCCCTTCAGGCAGATAACGGGTAATGATTTGCTTGAGATGGTCGAGACCGTCGCCGGTGCGCGCCGAGACCGGCAGGGACTCGACAAAGGGGAAGGTCTCGCTATAGCGCTGGAGAACGGGCAGTAGCTGGCGTTTGTCGTCGATGCGATCGATCTTGTTCAGGACCAGCAGCGCTTTCGCGCTGCGATTGAGCGCCGCTACGGCGTGTTCATCTTCGCCAGTTACCGGGCGCGTGGCATCGGCCAGGTAGAGAACGAGATCGCCGTCTCCTAGGGCGCCGCGGACGGTATCCATCATGCGTTTGTTGAAAAGAGTGTTCGATTGGTGGATACCCGGTGTATCGATGAACACGATCTGCGCCGCGGGCTCGGTGAGCACTCCTTGAATCGAAGTGCGGGTGGTTTGCGCCTGATGAGCGGTGATGGCGAGCTTTTCCCCAATCAAGGCGTTCAATAGCGTGGACTTGCCGGCGTTCGGGCGGCCCGCGATGGACACGAAACCGGCGCGGTGCGCGGCTGTGCTTGCGACGGTGCTCACAATTCTGCACCAACGGGAGAGGGAGTCGCGATGCGGGAGAGGCGGACCTCTTCGACACGGCGCTCGTTGCCGGCCAAAACCTCAATCCGGATGCCGCCGTGGTCGGCGGTTTCTCCCACTTGCGGCACGTGTCCCAGCCATTCGGCCACCAGACCGCCGACCGTGGTGGATTCGGTGCCATTTTCGGGGCGAAAATTCAGCAGATCCTGCAGGCGGTCGAGATCCAGGCTACCGGGCGCAATGAAGACGTGATCGCCCTCCTGGCGCACGTCGCGATCGGGCTCATGCTCGTCGCGAATTTCACCCAATATCTCCTCGACCAAATCTTCCATGGTGACCAAGCCGGCGGTGTTGCCGTACTCGTCGACCACAATCACCATGTGGGAGCCGTCGCGCTGCATTTCGCGCAGCAGGTCGTTGCCTGGCTTGGTTTCCGGCACGAGCGGAATGGGGCGGATGAGATCGCTGAGCGGCTTGGCCTTGCGCTCTTCGGGATCGAGCTCAAAGATGTCGCGAACGTGGATGAAGCCGATGATGTTATCGATGCCGTCCTGGTAAACGGGGATGCGCGAGTATTGCTCATGAATGACGAGCTGGCGTAAATCCTCGAGCGACTTGCCAGCCGAGATGGCGACGATGTTGGGCCGCGCCGTCATCACTTCGCGCACGCTCTTATCGCCGAATGCGACCACGGAATGGATCAGCTTGCGGTCTTCCTCTTCGAGGATGCCCTCTTCGGCGCCGGCCGTGATCAGCGCTTCTATGTGCTCGACGGAATCGGTAGGGGCGGGTTCGCCGTGCACGTCTTTATCGAGATCGAGAAGCGACTGGAACATTCTCACCAAGGCAGCCAGGGGAGCGGCAAAAGCCGCCAGTAACTTGATTACCGGCAGCAATTTTGCCATCCAGAGACCGTTCGTCCGGCGATATAGGAAAGACGGAACGAAATAGGTGGAGCACAGCATGGCGAGAAGCGACGAGCCGATCGCCTCGAGCACGCTTTGCCAATTCGGAACGCCCGGACGCACCAGGGAGCACAGGAAAAACACGCCCATGAGAAATAGCGAAACGTGTTTAATCAGCGAAAAAGCGAGGGAGCCCTGATCGGGTTCGAGGCCGATTTTGCCGGCCAGCGTATCGCGAAAGAATTCGAGCGATGGCAATTCGCGGCGGATGAGGCGCAGCGATTCCAGATAGAGTAACTGCACGTACGAGACGAAACACAACAGGGCGGTCAGCGCCAGCGCCATGGCGAGGCAGGCGAAGGTCATGGCGTAAGCACCGTTTCGCTGCGCGCGATGAGGTTCTGAGGCAGACCGAAGTGGGCCCGCCAAAGCCGTTCCGCGCGCGCCATGCGGCCGTCATCCGTCTCGTGATCCAGTCCGACCAAATGCAATACGCCGTGCAGCATTAAAAGGCAGATTTCGTCCAGCCGGCCATGCCCGAATTCGTGGGCTTGCGCTTCGGCGCGCTCTACCGAGATGGCGATTTCGCCTAGGTCCTCGATATGACGGGGCGAGGGGAAGGAAAGCACGTCGGTTGGATAATTGTTAGCGAGAAAGGCGAAATTCAGGCGGCGGAGCTCGCGATCGTCGGCGATCAGGCAGGTGAAGGGGCGCCCGGCGGCGACTTCGTTCGAAAGCGAACGGGCAAAGCCGGCAAGCTGGCGCTTTTCGAGTGCGGGAAATTTTAATTGGGTGGGAATGGCTCCGAAGAGCAACGTACTACCAGGAGACATAGTGAAATTCAGGCCAGCGGAAACTCGGGAATCTCCACGGTGGTGGTTATGGGCGGTGGTGGTTCGACGGTGGATCCCGGGGCCGGCTCTCCATTTAAGCGGAACGCCAGTTGGCGGCCCGCACCGATCATTTCGTTGTACCGATCGTAAGCTTTGACGATGCGCTGCACCAGCGGGTGCCGCACCACGTCCTTATCGTCGAAGGTCACAAACGCGATGCCTTCGACCCCTCTCAAGACCTCGACGGCATTCAACAGGCCGCTCTTCCTGCCGCCTGGCAGATCGATCTGGGTTTGATCGCCGGTGACGACCATTTTTGAATTGAATCCCTGGCGGGTGAGAATCATTTTCATCTGCTCAGAGGTGGTGTTCTGCGCTTCATCGAGAATGATGAAGCAATCGTTGAGCGTACGCCCGCGCATGAAGGCGAGAGGAGCGATTTCGATCACATTGCGCTCCAGAAGTTTTTCCACTTTCTCGGCATCGATCATTTCGAAGAGAGCGTCATACAGCGGGCGCAGGTAGGGATCGATTTTTTCCTGCAGCGTGCCTGGCAGGAAGCCGAGATGTTCACCTGCTTCAACAGCCGGGCGGGTCAGGACGATACGGCCCACTCGTTTGTTGAGTAACGCGGCGACGGCCATGGCGACCGCCAGGTACGTCTTGCCGGTGCCTGCGGGGCCGATGCCGATCGTGAGGTCGTGGTTTTCAATGGCATCGACATAGCGGCGCTGGTTCACCGTTTTCGGCGCCAGCACTTTCTTGCCGACGGTACGGGATTTCCCGCTTTCGACTAAGCGGCGGAAGGAAACGTTGGGATCCGCGGTGACGACGCGCATGTAACTGTTCAGGTCGCCATTATTGAAGACGTGACCTTCGCGGACCAGATCGACATAATCTTCGAGAATTCGCTCGGCGCGGCGCACTTGCGGCTCATCGCCTTCAAGCTCGAGCGCATCGCCATCCAAGAGGCGTGTGCGGAGATGTAATTCGGATTCCAGTAGACGGATGTTTTCGTCGCGAGTGCCAAACAAGGATTCGATGCCGCGTGATATCTGGATGGAAGACTTCATCAATTGGGGATACTAAATGCCGGGGTGCGACGGATGGGTGGAAACTCTTTGCGGTGAATCTGGTGAATCTTAGGAATGGCCGTACCTGGCCGACTGGCGGGGAAACGCCTTACATTCGTCCGTTGAACCCACAGGCGCGAAGGCCAGAAGCTCATTCACCGTAATTGTACCATTTGGGGCGGCCGTAGCGATTCGCCGTTCCCCCTTCGATATGGCTCACTCATAGACAAGCGGATCAACCGGCTTATCGGACGTCAGGCGTTCCGCTTCAAAACGAGACAGACTAAACTCCAAGCCCTTGATAATTTCCTGTGCGGATTCGATCCCTTTTTTTGTCCGCTCTTTAGAGGAGCGACTTGGCTCGTGCGGAGCGTTCGAGGCATTAGCGGCGATGGGACAATCGGCCAAACGATCTCTATTAGGCGAAGTTTTCCATATCGAGCCCCAGCCGCCACATCCGGAAAGTTCCTCCAGCAAGCATCGCAGCGGGCTTGCTTGCGCCTTTTGGAAACGCTCAAACTCACTTCCGCCGATCGGCAAATTCTGCTTGTTCTCTTGTGTGAACACGACCCCGAAATCGTCCTGAGTATTTGTAAAATTCTCGCGTCGTGTGAGGACAGTCAATACCGTTCAGCAGCGCATAAAACGTTGACTGCCATCTTTGCTCAGATGGATTGGTTCTTGCGAGATGACGCCAGAGAATTGCTCCAGAAGCCTAAAAGGCCAACAAAGTAAAAAATGAAAATCCTGATAATTTCCGATCTGCACGGGAATGCTGAGGCCCTTTCCGTTCTGCCGCAAGATTATGATCAACTTTGGGTTCTGGGTGACTTGGTGAACTATGGCCCCAATCCAAGGGAAGTCATCGATTTTGTTCGCCGGCGTGCGACTTTGGTCGTGAGTGGCAATCATGATCACGCGATCGCGTTCGATGCCGATCCACGCTGCTCAAGGCCATATCGGGCCATGGCAGCGGAAATGGCACAGTTTACCCAATCCGTCATCACGGAAGAGGAAAAGCAATACTTACGTCAATTGCCCTTGTGCATCACTTCAAAAATAAACGGCTCAGACTGCTATCTCTGCCACGCAACCCCAACCGATCCTCTCTTCGCGTATTGTCCGCCTGAATCTGTCGGATGGGAGAAGGAAATTCATTCCGTTTCCCCAGGCTATTTGCTCGTGGGACATACACACCTTCAGTTTCAGCGTGAGATCGACGGCCGCACCATTCTGAATCCAGGCAGCGTAGGCCAGCCGAAAACTGGAGCGCCGCAGGCTTGTTTCGCTGTCTGCTCGGGCGCAAAAGTCGAATTCGATGCGGTGCCATATCCATATGAGCAGACAATTGAAAAAATCAGGGGATTGGGTTTGACGAGGGGCACAGAAGAGGGCCTGGTCGCCACGTTG
Source organism: Bryobacteraceae bacterium (assembly GCA_036501045.1). Classification (GTDB taxonomy): domain Bacteria; phylum Acidobacteriota; class Terriglobia; order Bryobacterales; family Bryobacteraceae; genus Bog-105. Next base: position 1,484 of record DASYAX010000371.1, on the reverse strand, counting down.
AAGAGTGGATCGCCTCCTCAACCGGCAACCGCTACCGAGCACGGCGCAGCCACTCGCGCTTGAGCTTATGGGTGAGCAAGTTTCTCTTTCGAGTTATACGAGCATCAAGCTCCGGCTCGCCTCCGTATTGCAAAACCTTCTGAGATTTGCACAAGAGCAGAAAGATGAGGATCGCGCCCGCCTTATCCGGGAATTACTCGCCGATCTTGCAGAGAATACCTTCCGCCTCGCGCTTTCTGGCCTGCGCTCGCAGATTAGCGCCCCGAACAGGATTTTGAGTGCAAACGAGGTCCGCCAATCGCGTTTGTCGTCTAGATAATATGCCTACAAATCCCACTTGACAATTGCACTCTTTCTCTTGCAAGCTGAAAGAGCTTAAAAGTCGCACAAGGTGATGGAGTCCGCCTAAACCGCCCTTTGGCTGATAACTCCTACAACTCGACATCATAGTCAGGAGTTGTAGATGCAAAAGCCAAATGAGCGCCGCGCTTTCCCGGTTCCAAACCAAACCCTTTCTTTAGATTCCGCAAATCCTCTACGGGAGGATCTCTGAATGACCAGAGATATCGTCCTTCAAGTTTTACAGGTTCTCTGCGTTTCGTGCCTGGCTCCGCTTCTGCAAGGCTTTATTCTGCGCTTCGAAGAACGGGTGCAGCGTAGCCGCGGCCCAAGCATATTTCAGCCCTACCGGGATCTCTGGAAGCTCTTTCACAAGCAATTAGTGATTCCCGAATCGGCTTCGTGGGTCTATTTCTGTGCCCCGCTCGTGGCGTTTACCGCCATGTTGGTCGTCCCCATTCTGATTCCTGTTCTTACCGATCGCCCTTTACCTCTGTCGGATATGGCGGACATTCTTGGCGGCGGGCTCGTCCTGACGCTCGGTTCTTTCGCGATTATTCTGGCAGGACTCGATTCCGGCAGCGTGTTCGGAGGCATCGGATCGAGCCGGTCGGTGATGCTGAACATCCTCGCGGAGCCTACGCTCATCCTGGTCCTGGTCGGAATCAGTCTCCTCGCGAAATCGATGTTGCCCTTTGTCGTAAATCACACGTTGCTGCAGGACCCTTCCGTCGATTGGAGTCCGGCGCATGTGTTCCTTGTGCTGGCATTCTTCGCGTTACTGCTAGTAGAGACAGACCGCCTTCCGATTCATTCGAGCACACATCTCGAGATTTACATGATCGATGAAGCACGCATCCTCGAATACTCAGGACCGCTTTTCGCGCTGTTGAAGTGGGCATCCATGATGAAGCAATTTATTCTCTATATCATTTTTTGCAATGTCTTGACACTGCCTTGGGGAATGTCGCAGACGGGCGCCTGGCTGGGTGAGTTCGGATCCGTTATTACGCTGCTGCTAAAGTTCGCACTCGTCGCGCTCGCCGTGGTTGTTGTCGAAACAGTCCAATCGCGTCTCCGATTCTATCGGTACCAGGAACCGCTTGCCGCAGGCTTTCTCTTCGCGGTCCTGGCGATTGTTTCGA
>DASYAX010000370.1:0-3010 GCA_036501045.1 Bryobacteraceae bacterium | reverse complement strand
GCTCACTTCCGGTTTAACCGGAGGAACGGACATCGTCGGAACGGTCTGGTTGGTCCGGTTCGTGACATAAGCTGCCTTGCGCAATTACGAAACGTACGGTGGCAGCTTTCGCTCCGCAATCACTCGCACGGGCGGGAAAAGGACGCAATCCACCACGTCGAACAGTACGTCGATGCTCCGGTCGAACGACCGCGCAAAGGCGATCGCATCAGTGCGCTTTTCATCGGTGATACGCGTGCCAAGCGTACAATGAGGCGTCCAAGCTCCCGGCCGATAGTAGGGCCGACAATGGGCCGGGTCGATGGCGGCGCTGATTGACGCGTGCAATCTGGCGAGGGTCTCATCGGCCGCAGGCTCCGCCCAGAGGACAAGAGGCGGACCTTCGAACCAGCGAATTCGTTTAAACTCAATGCGCAATTGCGCTTCGCTCACCACCGCGCTCAGCATGGCGGCCCATGCGATCTTTTTGTCAATCTCGGGCGAATCGTAGATAGCGAACGTAAAATGTGGTCCGTAGCCAAGAGCGCGCATCGAAGGCTGGTCCTCGAAGACCGCAACCTCGTCCCACAGTCGTTCAATTTCGCCTGCGGAGCCATTATCGGCTCGAATGTTAATCGAGAATGCCATCAACTACATTGCCAAATCAACTAGGTGATTAGGAGTTCGTTTCTATCTTAGCTAAGCCTTCGAGGTCCGCTTTGGGTCATTCGGGTCCATTTTGCCGAGTTCGCTGCATGCCCGGTTAGGGAGTAATCTCGGAACTGCCGAATATCAGACTTTGCCGCTTGAGGACATCGGTTTGCATTTCTCGTGTCGATGACCGACGCGTTCTGAATCCAATTTTTTGGGTCGTCCGCCAAGGCGCGGCGAGGACCTACGAGCTATGGTGTAGTCGCCCCTGTCCAGCCCCATTGGCAGGCGCGGCTGGAATGCCTGATCGATGATGCAGCCGCCCCAACCGAAATACGGCTCGCAGCGCGCGATGAACGTTTCGAGTGGAATCTCCTCTGGCCGGCTGCCGCGCAATGCGTGAAGCACCCGGACGGTCGCATCCATATTCGGCAAGGCTTCCACCTTCCAGACGCCCTGGCCGCCGTTTCCGCGGTTCTGCTTCAGTACGCGCGGGCCGCACGTACGAAGGCGCGACGGGAAGTTGGCGCGGAAGGCCTCGGCAGTGTCGTAGCGATGGGTGTCGGCGCCCCAACCCAGGTGTCGCGTCCGATAGAGCACCTCCTTGACGCCCATCTTCAGGATGACGTCGGGATGTGCGCTCACCCATCGGCCCTGCGCCGCGATCTCCTGCAGCAGCGGATCGAGCGCCATGCGCGTCTTGCCCTGATGGATTGGGTCGACCCAGACGAGGACGCCGTCCATGGTCAGCAGTTGATCCCGGACCGCATCGGCGAAGGTTTCGTCGTAGACGACGGGATGGGCCTCGATGCCGAGAGCGGCGAGCGCTTCGAACACGCGGACGAAGCGGCTATTTTGCGGGGTTGTGTCGCGTCGCGCCACGGCGTCGCCGCGCGACAAAATGGCAATAGTGGAACGGGGAGATATCTGTTGTTCGGTGTCCATGCGCAAGCTCCACGACTAATCGCGTGTTGCGCAGAGCTTGGACGAATGTCTTACGGGGAGTCTGCCTGTCCCCACATCAACAATCCTACGCGAGATCGTGCACAGGTTTCAAGGCAGCGGTTATCCGCCGACCCCTCCACCGAAAACCGCCGGTCCCTGATGCGCTCGACTTTGCTCTAGCCGTATGACGCTGCCACGATGGGCCAGTCTCTTATTGTGCTAGCCGGTGCGAGAACCTGTCGGGTTGGGCGAGGCTCAAAGAAGATCAGGTGAGTAATGCTGACCTAGCCTACCAAACCTTGTCTGCTTCAGTGACATGGCGCGGTTCCAATCCACCGCGCAGCGCCGAGAGGCCACGGATACGCGTCCCTTATTACCCGAAGCCGGGATCGCTTTTGGTCGCTGTCGCCATTTCAGGCGCGCGACTAGAACGCGACCATGGCTGGTAAACTCGCATTTTCGTTCCCACATTAGATAGAGGGCACTGGAGGCTGAGATGAAATCAGAGTTTTTCAGCATGTTCGGAATACCACCCGCCGAATGCGAAATCGAAGTCGGCAAAGATGACCTGGGTGCGCCGCAACTGTGGTTTCGATCAACGGGAAATCCGCTCATCGGCCTGGATTTGACCGGTGCTACCCAGCTTCAGCATTTGTTGACCGACGCCGGCGAAGTCAAACAGGCGAACGAAATTGGTCAATACATCTCCGAGGCGCAGCACCTTTCGTTAAATGGCATGTGAAACGCTTTGGTCGCCGAGAACGGACGGGTCGCGTCAGGACCGGCCGCGCTCCGCGTTAGCGGCGTACGTATCTCCCTCTCGTTCGCTGTCATGAGCCTACCTCCAAGCCATTTCTGATTTTCAGAAATTGCTCTTGACCGCGAACCCAAATCACTTGCTTATAGCGGTCATCCCGTCCCGAGAGAGGGGCGTTGGCCACGTCACGAACGTGGGGCGGGATGCGGTGGACGTGGGAGTGTCGCAAGACGAGCGACACTGGCGCGGACGGCGAAGTCGTGTGGTCCTGACGCCCCGACGCTGGCGTCAAGTCCGTGAGAAGCTAACGCTTCTCGGGGGCGATGGTGGCAAGAAAGCCCGATCACCAAGGAGAGCGCGATATAAGCCGTAAAACCATTGCGCAGGGAAGGCCGGAATGCTTCCGCTGAACCTGTGTGCTCGTGTGCGTTTTTTCGCACATCTTTGCACACGAGACCGCGGGTGCAGCGCGCACCCGGTCTTCCCTGTGCCCTCTTCTTTTGGGCGAAGGCTATTTGCAAACCTCGGGCGTTTCGCGCCGCGAGAATGCGGAGTCGCGTTTGGACGGGCTATCCTCCCGCAGCGCAGGAATTGGGGTTGGATGGCCCCCTGAAATTGGCTATCAGTTGGCCGTCGATCAGGGATCGTCGGGGTGCGGGAATGACCTATTGTTGCGGA
>DASYAX010000369.1:0-1736 GCA_036501045.1 Bryobacteraceae bacterium | reverse complement strand
TCCGGGGCGAGTGGAGCCAGGGCCTTCAGCTTTTCTTTACAGTCATTCGTGCCCTTAAATGGGTTCGTTCGGCACGTCCCGGGGCTCGCCACCAGCATTTTCTCAACGAAGGATGAGCCTGAACTGAAGAGTACGGAGCGTTAGCGGGAGAACTCCTTTCGGGTTTGATTTTTTAAGAGTGAGAACCGGTGCGGGCGCGGTGGAAATGTGGGAATCGCGCCAGCGATTTCCAAGGGCGGTCGGGAAAGCGAGGGAAACCCGCTTTTGGTTTTCCTCGCTTTTCCACCGCCCGTCATTTCCACCGCGCTCCCGGTTTTTGCTTCGGGATCCGGCCATCAGGCGCTCGGCTTCGCAACTCTGGCCAGCAACTGCCTTTTGGCTTGTTGCATCTCGATGGCAGCTTCGGTATCGGACTGTGCTTTGGCGAATCGTTCCAGTTCCGTCATGCCAACGCCGGGACGCAGATAACCCTCGCACTGCGGTGTCTGGCTGAAGATTTCGAAGGGCGTGGACCAGCGCCGATACACACGGCGCCGCTTGCCGTTTGGTTGTTCGATAATCTGCGCCACGGCGCAGGGCCGATGGAAGTTGACATACGGATTCAGATACCGACGATGAAATTGATCGACGGCTTCGGCGTGCTGCGCGCCAATGTGACCGAAACCCATATGCCTGCGAACGATCGCTCCGTTCTTCGATTCCACCAGACCGTTGTCTCCTGTGCGATGCGCGCGTGATTTGGTCTGTTCGATCAACAGCTTTTCGAGCAGTCTGGCGACCGTGTAGTTGATGAACTCGCTGCCGTTGTCGGAGTGAAAGCCGCGAATCGTGAACGGGAACTGTTCGAGCAGTTGCTCCAGCAGCGGAATCAGCCAGTATTCGGAGATCTGCGGCGTGGCCGCCACGATCTCCCATTGCGTCACCTCGTCGACGGCGTTGATGTGATACACACCTTTGTTGCCATCGCGGTCGCCCTGATGCACGGTGTCGATGCGCAGATATCCGGGACGGCCCTCGGGCCGCGGCTTGCGCCGCTCGCCGATCCGAATCGGGGTGGGCCGCGTCGGCTGATAACTGGTGTTGCGTTTGCGATAAGCCTCCGCGTTGCGGAAGCGATAGATCTGCGCCACCGAAATCTGCGCCAGACGCTCGAAGGCCGCCTGGCCGTATTCGCTGTACTCGCGCTCCAGTATCCGTTTCGTCGCCGGGCCGCTCAGGTTCCCGTGACTCTTGTCCACATAGGCCAGCAGTTCCACATCGGTCGTCCGATACCGGCTGGCGAACTTCCTGCGTTGATATGACGCCGCCTTCACATGGCCACTGCCGGCGTAGCTCGCGATCAGGCGCGTCACCTGCGCCCGGCTCAGGCCGGTCATGCGAGCCACGTACCGGCGCAGCAGCCCTTTTTCGCGCCGGTTCCGGCTGCCATACTGGTGCCGCACCAGGGTCCGCTCCGTCCACGCGTATACTTCCTCCCGCCGCTGCCCGGCAAATCGAACCTCGCCGCTTCCCGCCAGAAACGCCCGAATCTGTTCCAGGCTCGTCGCTTCCGAATCGTCCATCCTGATGATCAATCCCCAGCATCCCGACTCCGCCCTTCAGGCTCATCTTGTGTGAGAATCCAAAGCCGATTTCAGGCTCATCTTGTATGAGAAAAGAGTGCCACGCGCCGCTCCAGCGGGCGAACCGTATACTGTTCGTCCGGATCCGCGACTGATAGCCATTCTCCGGTGGTT
>DASYAX010000368.1:0-5472 GCA_036501045.1 Bryobacteraceae bacterium | reverse complement strand
CGTGAATTGTTTGTTGATGCGCCAGACGTCTTGCGCGTAGGTGATGAAATCCCAGCTGCGAAGATAAATGTTGGGCCCGAATTGCACGGTGGTGCTGTACGGCAGACCCAGAAGAAAATCGGCGAGTTCGTAGAACGGCTCGGTGAGCGGAGTGGCCGGCACAGGCTGGCCGGTGGCGGAGAGCTGCGACGTCATGACGCCCGTAAAATTGAATTGGCCGCGGGGTTGCGGATTGGCTTCGGTGTTCAGTTGGATGCGGCGGATTTCGCCGCCGAACGTAAAGGTGTGTTTGCCGCACACCCACTTCACGCTGTCCGCGAAGCGCAGGGTTTGATTGCGCACAAGCGAGGGCACGGGATCGTTGAGCGCCGAAAAGCTGGTGAAGCGGACGGCCGGAATGCCGAAGGTGAGCGGGTCGGTGGAGACTCCGGTGATGCCGAGATCGCCGGCAACGTCATCCGTGAAGGAATTATCACTCAGGATTTTCGTGCGGCTGCGGCTCCAGTTTAGTTGCGTGCTTTCGACGACGTGCGGCGTCCAATTATGCGAAAGGCCGAGCGTGACGGCCTGGCTCGGGGATGATTGCGTGCCGGCCGTATCCAGAAAATTGCCGAAAGTATTTTGGCGCGTGGAATCGAGGTTGTAGCCAAGGTTGAGGCTGAACTTGGCGTTGATTGTGTGCAGGACGTGGAGATTCAACCTGTCGTCATTCACCGGCACCGTCGTTTGCAGCAAATAGTTTTGGACCGTGCCGGGCAGATTTGGCTGCGGATAAAACGCGAGTAACCCGGTCGCTGCGGAATTGATGGTGGGAACCTGGCAGCCGTTGCCGAGCGGAGTGCGCGGCCCGCTGAAATTTGAAAATGGATCGTAGAGCGTGATGCCGAGGCCGCAGAAATTGCCGGCGTGTTCGGCGGCGGTGGGCACGGTGGAGTAAGTGTCCAGCGCGCTCGATTGAGTTTCGTGCTGGTAGTTTGCGAAGAAATAAGTCTTGTCGCTGCCGTTGTAAATGTGCGGGATTTTCAGCGGGCCACCGAGGTTGCCGCCGAAGCGTTCGTCGTAGTGGCTGGGCTTGGGGACTTCGTTGCCCGTGATCGAATAGGGTCTGGCATCGAACGCGGAATCTTCGTAACGATCGTAAAAACTCAAGCGGATGCGATTCACGGTTTGACGACCGAGTCTTCCCCGCCCTCCCGCAAACATTCCGCCGCCACCGCCGCGGCCGCCACCACCGCCACCAAACCCTCCCGGACCTTCTTGACCGCCGGGACCGGCGCCTCCCGGAACACCACCACCGGGACCGGCGCCGAACATTTGACCGCCACCGCCACCACGGCCTCCGCGGCCACCTTGATCACCGGGTGTACCGGGGATCAAGCCCTCTTGGCCAAAACCGCCGGGGCCGCTGCCCGCCGAACTTTGGCCGACAGTTCCCTGCAGCAAGAAAGAGTCGGAAGTCGCGTTCGAATTTGCGCCGCCTTGCAGCGCGGCTTCGGCTTGCGGTCTTTCGTTTGCGGCGCCGCCATTTGCTTCCGAGGTTTGCGCGTTTGCGCCTTCGCCGGTCAAGTCGGTCTGCTCGAAGCCCCCGCTCGCGAGGCCTTCGCGAAGTGCGTTGGCGACACCGGCGGGCATTTGACCTCGGCCACCGGCGCCTCTGCGGTTCGGACCGCTGTTCTGCGCGTTATTGCTCTGGCCATTGCCGCGCGGGGCGGGCCTGTTCGAGTTTGCGGCAGGCTTTCCGGGCGCGGCGGAAAGTTCCGCGAGAGTTGCGACGCGCAGAACGATCGGGATTGCTCCCGGTGGAACTACCGGAATTTGAATGGTCAGCGACGTCTGAGTAAAGCCGAGTTGATTGGCTTCGATACGATAATGGCCGGGAGAGATCTGGGGAAATTCAAATTTGCCGGATTCGTCGGTCCAGCTGAGCCAAACTTTATGCGTCTCGTCGTTGACTAAGCGCACCGCGGCGCCGGGAATGAGCGTGCCTTCGGAGGTCTTGACGATCCCGGTGAGCGGGGTTGCCGGAGCTGCAGACTGCTGAGCTGCGACGGAATGCACCGCAGGCAGGCCAAACACAAGCAGCGTGAAGAGGCATGCGTATAGCGGAGCGCGCCGCATGCTTCTTCGGACCGATAACTTCATGCGATTTGCCTGTGACAATTGGGCCTATTATCCACTCAACGCGTTTTGCTTGCCACATTCAAGGAAATCATCGCAATAGCATCGGCCGCGAAGGTTGCGGGTATTACTTTCGGCGTTTGGCGGACCGGCTCGCTTCACGAAAACCGTTGTGGGAGTGGTCCTTTCGAGTCTTGTGGAACGAGCCGGACCATCGTCGATCTTCAGCCGAAATTGGATACATGTCACCAAGGCCGCTAGATCGGCCCTGGGCATTGATGATTCAGTTTTCGACGCGCCACAGTTCCAGAAGTTGCGTCGGTTGGGCGGCCTTGGCTTGCCTGAGCCTCTTGAAACCCGTAGACGATACAAGAAAATGGAACTTTGCGGGCTTGCGAGAGGAATGCTAATCGTAGAAGCAACAGGTAGGGGTGCGGCTCGCCGCTAAGTTTCCGTTCCGAGCGAACAACTACAGGAAGAGATTTCGTGCCCATCATGCAACGACTGCTGCGAAGACGTTCCACAGATACTTCCCGTCCGGCCACGCGGAAGTTCCGAACTTCGGTGGAATTTTGTCTGGTGCTAATCGCGGGCTTTCTTGCGCTGGGCGCTGCGCCATTGCTGAGCCAGCAGACCGGTCCGGTGACGAGTCCACCAAAGGCGCAGGCGACCGGACCGGCGACGAATCAACCAGCCGGGCAGACGACGAATCAACAACCCGCGCAAACGACGAGTCAACCTTCGGGCCAGCAGGGGCCGCCCATCACGGTGGAAGTGAAGATGGTGAAGATGCTGGCTACCGTGCGCGACAAGAAGGGCCACCTCATCAACAACCTGACGAAGGATGACTTCGCCGTGGAGCAAGACGGCCACGCGCAGACGATCACTTATTTTGCGCAGGAGTCGAATCAACCGTTGACGCTGGGCCTGCTGGTGGATACGAGCATGAGCCAGCGGCGCGTGCTGGATCAGGAACGGAACGCGAGCCATACATTTATCGAGCAAGTGCTGCGCGACGATAAGGACAAGGCGTTCGTGATCCACTTCGATCACGAAGTGGAGCTGCTGCAGGACATCACTTCCTCGCGGCAGAAATTGGAAGCATCGCTCGACCAACTCGGCGCGCCGGAATTTTCGCAGACGCACGGGAGCGATCCGGACACCGATGGCGGTGGGCACGGTTCCTACGGCCATCGCGGAGGCGGGACGCTGCTCTACGACGCGGTATATCTCGCGTCGCACGATATGATGCAAAAGCAGCAGGGCCGCAAAGCGTTGATCGTGCTGACCGATGGAGTGGATCGCGGCAGCAAAGAATCGCTGCAAGATGCGATTGAGACGGCGCAGCGCGCCGACACGCTCGTCTATTCCATTCTTTTCGCCGACAAGGATGAATCCGGAAACGGCGGCGGATATGGTGGGCCGCACATGGGTCACGGCGGCGGGATGGGGGGAGGCGGAATGGGCGGCGGAGGGCGGCATCGCTATCCGCAGGAATCTCGCCCGGACGGGAAAAAAGTTCTCGAGCAGCTATCGAAAGAAACCGGCGGGCGGTTTTTCGAAGTGACCAAGAAGCAGTCGGTGGGCGATATTTACGACGCTATCAACGAAGAGCTGCGCAATCAGTACGGGATCGGCTACGTTCCGGATAAAGCCGATGCTACGCCCGGATACCACAAGATTCAGCTCGCCGTGAAACAGAAGGATTTGATCGTGCAGACGCGAGCTGGATACTATCTGGGCCGCTAGTTTCAATCCCCACGAAATTCTTCGCGACGACGCTGAAGCAACATTTTCCAGCGCAGTGATTGCGCACCGCCGGACAGTATCGGCGCTGCTATTAGGTTACGTGCAAGCAGGCAGCTGAACTATTCCTCGCGCATGAGGATCGAAGGGTCGATGGACATTGCTCGTTGGGCTGGAATCCACGTGGCTATCAGGCCGAGGAACGTCATCACCAAGACAACGCCTGCCAACACCAGCGGATCGCGTGGAGTGGCCTGAAAGACGATGACGGCTAGCACTCGGGTCGCTAGAAGTCCCAGAAGCAAGCTTGCCGCCGAGCCGAAGAGCAGTAATTTCAGGGCGCGTCCTAGCGCTGCCTGTAAGACTTCCTTGCGCTGTGCACCGAGCGCGATACGGATTCCCAATTCGCGCTTGCGCTTGCTGATGGAGTACGTTGCCAAGCCAAAGATGCCGGTCACGGCCAGCATCGCGCCCATCACGCCTAGCACACCTAACGACACAGTCGCCACACGCGAGGCAAATAGAGCCGACTGCAGCGCTTCGGTCCAACTTTGCACGTCAGCGGGCAGACCGGCATCCAGACCGTGGATTGTGGAGTGATGGCGGAGGTGAGTTGCTGCGGATCGCGGCTCGAACGGACCACCATGCAGGTCTCATTCGCGGGAGCTTGCAGTAGCGGGAAGAACATGGCCGGCTGCGGATCTTCGTTGATGTTTTTGTGTTTGCCGTTTTCGACGATGCCCACAACTTGCACGCGGGCTCCATCCGGCAATTTGAAATATCCGCCTAGCGTTTTGGCCGATGAGCCGAAAACTTTGGAGCCGAATTCGCGATTGACGACAGCCACGCGCGGCGATTTTTCGTCGTCATTCCACGAAAAAGCGCGACCCGCCAACAACGCTGTTCCGGCGGAGTGGAAGTAGTCGGGAGAAACGCTGTAGGTGACCACGTCTGCCGCCGCGTGCGTCGGGCGCAGATCCGTCGTTTGGTCGGTGAAGACGTTGGAGTCGTTCCAGCGGCCCATCAGCGGCAGTGGATTACTGATCGAGCCGACGGAGGTGACGCCGGGAATGGTTTCCAGCGCGTTGAGCATGCGCTTTTGCATTGAGGGAGATTCAGCGGTGGGCGGATTACCAGAGCATTCATCATGCTGAAAGCGACGGCATTGGCGCCGATGCCCAAGGCTAGAGTAACGACAGCTACGGCGGTAAAGCCGGGCGACTTGCGCAACATGCGAAAGGCGTAGACGACGTCGCGCGCGAGCGAATCGATGAATGTGCCGCCAGCGGCTTCGAGAGATTCTTCTTTGAAGCGCGTCTGACCGCCGAATTCGAGGCGGGCGCGACGTTCGGCCTGCGCGCGGCTGAGGCCGGAGCGCTCGAGATCGTCGGCGCGATGATGGATGTGGGAGCGCAGCTCGTCTTCCATTTCGGCGCTGAGTTGCGAACGGCGGAACAGAGTCGAGAGGCGGAAGTGAAGCGAGTCGAGGAGCTTCATGCTTCCTCCGGTCGCGCGGCGAGCGCGGAGCCGATGGCTGAGGCCAGACGATTCCAATTTTCGGTTTCTTCACGCAGACGCTTGCGGCCTGCGGCGGTGAGTTCGTAAAAC
>DASYAX010000367.1:0-16741 GCA_036501045.1 Bryobacteraceae bacterium | reverse complement strand
CCCGCAGCTTTCAATTCTTTGCCAATGGCGGCCAATTCGGGCGGCAACGCTCCCGAAGGCGACGCCTGGGCGGCGGTGGCCAACAGATATACCGAGATCTCTATGTTCGCGGGCAAGGGCGGCGCGACGTCAAATCGCTTTACGGTGTCTTCGACTTCCTTTAAGAAGGCCGGCGGTCCGTGAACGGTCAACACCCCTAGCGCCCGGTCGGCTTCCATGACATAGGATTGACCGGAAAACATCTCACGCAACTGCTCCGGATCTACATATTTGACCTGGATCGTCTTGGTGGCCCAGGCATCGGACGGAGCTGGCTTGGAGGCCTCCTGGGCCGAGAGAATGGAGAGAGATGCGAACCCGAGCCAGATCAGAATTTGTTTCATACGGATGCAGTGGTCCGTGATGATCATATCGGCCGTTCCAGGCTTTATCTATTGGGTGAAAATGCCTTCAAAGACGCGCCGCATGCGGGATTGCAACGTCACTAAGTCGGCGTCGAGGGCTTCGGCGGTTGAGCGTTGGCCGGTCCAGCGCTGCATCAGCTCGGCGATCATTTCGCGATGCTCGGGCAAAGCCGGGATCCTTTCTTCGGGCCGGCCGGTGACCAGGCGCAGGGCGTGATCGAGAGCACGGAAGGAAGTAGTGGCCTGCAAGAGAAATTCGGCGTCCGGGCGGGTCAGGTGGCCCATCTTCTCGACGATATCGATTCGTTCCGGAGTATTCAGGCTTTTGAAGAACATGCCGGCACCCTTCAGGCGCAGATACATCAGGATGAAGTCGGCGTCGTAGTAGCCGCCTTCGGCAGCTTTGAGCGGCGCGACCTGCCCCTGCTCGCGCTGCAGGCGCATGCGCATCTGGCGCAAGTCAAACTGCGAACGGCCACTTTGCCCATAGCGCCGCCAATCGACCTGCTGCAGCTCATTCAGGAAATCGGTAGCACGATCGGTATCGCCCGCCACGCCGCGCGCTTTCATGTAGGCGATGCCTTCCCAGGCTTCGGCTTGGGTTGAGAAGTAATCTACATAGGTTGATTCGGTTTGGACCAGCATGCCCTCGCGGCCATTCGGCCGGAGGCGCGTATCGAGCGATAAGATGGTGCCGTCGCCGGTGTAGGTGGTAAGAATCTCGATGAGATGCTCGGCGACGCGCGTCCAGAAGCGCTGGCGGCTGGTTTCGGCGTCGGGCAGGATGAACAACAGGTCGGCGTCGGAGGCAAGATCGAACTCGCGCATGCCGAGGCGGCCAAGAGCCACCACCATCATTTCGTTTTGCGGCTCATGGAACGGTTTATCCGGGGTAGCGTGGGCGCGGGCATGCGCCAAGGCTTTCTCAAGAGCGATGCGATAGGCGCGAGCAATCACAAATTCGGCGAGAGCCGAGGTGTTATCGAGCGTGGAAAAAACCGGCTCGGGAACACAAATGCTGCCCACCTGAATGCGAAACATCTCGCGCCGGTAGAAGCGGCGCAGACCGCCAATGTCATTTAAAGGCGCGGCCAATCCTTCGAAAGCCCAGCGCTTGGTGGGATGGTCAGCGGCACGGCGAATTTCTTCGAGCAGCTCCGGATAGCGCGACAATTGCTCAGACAGAAAGGGGCTCAGCTCAAAAAGCTGCATCATCCAATCGGCCAATACCGGGTGGTTGTTGAGCGGCTGCAATTGCTGAGGCTCGCGGAGCAACGATTCGAGAAATGTGGTGAGCGCGCGCCCGGAACGATAAACGCCGCGCGAATAAAGCCGTTTGACGAGACCGGGAGCCGGCTTTTCGAGAGCACTCAAGACTTCTAAAGACACATCTTCCCCGCCCCGCTCCTCCGATTTGGGAAGAGGGTCGAACACAACGGCGGCCGGCGAGCTGATCGAATATTGGAGCGGGCGTTGGGCATGCACGATGCGCTCATAGATCACCTGTACATTTTCGAGACGCTGATTCAGCTCTTTCAGAAGCAGGGTTCCGGCGCTCAAGCCCGCTTGCGAGTACTGCGCGGGAAAACTCATGCGGCGGGCGAGGCGCTCGAGCTCGAACGGTTTCGAAGGCAGCGCGTGCGTTTGACGATCGTCCTCAAATTGAAGCAGATGCTCCAGGCGGCGGAAATATTCATAGGCCTCGACGAGCCGCGAATATTCGGTGGTAGAAAGCAAATCGCGATCGTGCAGGCGGGTCAAGGCGAGTAGCGTGCCGCCGTGACGAACCCAGGTTTCGCGCGCTCCGTGCATGCGCTGCAGGCACTGCACTAGAAATTCCACGTCGCGAATGCCGCCACGCGCCAGCTTTACGTCCAGCTCATTCTTATTGAGCCGCTTGCGAGCCAGCTTTTCGGTAATGCGCTCGCGCGTGACGGACATGCTCTCAATGGTCGAGAAATCGAGAGTGGTCGAATAAATCGACGGCTCGACAAAATCAAGGAGCGCCTGACCGAGCGACTCATCGCCAGCGGCGACACGCGCTTTGATCAGCATCTGGAGCTCCCAATCGCGCGCGCGCTTCGAATAGTATTCCTTGGCGGCGGCCAGCGAAAGACAGACCTCGCCCAAGGTTCCTTCTGGCCGAAGGCGTAAATCTATGCGATAGCAAAGGCCGGCAGCGGTGTAGGTAGAGAGCAGATTGGTGAGCTGATTCGCGACTTTCTTGAAGAACTCTTTATTGGTGATGATCTGTGGACCGGAAGTATCGCCGTTGCCGCTGTAGAGAAACATCAGGTCTACGTCGGAGCTATAGTTCAGCTCGCGGCCACCGAGCTTGCCGAGCGCCACAACGGTAAAGGCGGCTGGGGTTACTTCGCCGGCACCATTGTGAGTACCGGGGGAACCGTGGCGGGCCTCGATGTTTGCGGTAACGGCGGCGAGGGCGCATCCCAAGATCGCGTCCGCGAGGTTCGATAACTCTTCGGTGATTTCGGAGAGGGCGCCGATTCCGAGACGATCGCGCAGCACAATTCTAAGCAACTCATGACGCCGGAACATGGCCAGATCGAGGGCGGTGGGTTCGGCGGCCGCGCGCTCCGCGAGAAAGGCCTCGAGACGCCGTTTGTAATCTCCCGGAGACAGCGGAATATGGAGATCCGCAACGGTCCAAATCCAATCCCGATGGCGCAGCAGTTCTTCGGAGAGAAAGCGGCTCGAGTTGAAAATGACCGCGAGCCAGCGCAGACGCTCGGGATCTTCGACCAGACGGTCTAAATCGGCGCCGTAGCGCACCCCGAACTCTTCGAAATAGCGGGCGACTTGTAAAGGATCGGCGGATGAGTCAATCAGCTCGTGCAGCGGGCTGGCGAGGGCTGCCGACGGACGAAGAGCAGTACTCGAATGAGCGGATGATTCCGCGATAGGCAGCACAGACGACTCGGTCTACGCCTTGATTATAGCTTTGCGGCGGACTCGGTAGCTATAACAGCGTAACAGGACTTTGCTCGCGGCACGAGCGATAGACGCTTAGTACCAATTCAAGCGCGCGATACCCCTCTTCTCCGTTGACGATCGGCTCGCGGCCGGTTTTGATGGCATCGGCGAAATCAAGGAATTGACGCTCGAACGTCGTGACCCCAATAGCCATGGGGTCAGAGGACCCAGAGCCGACGCTCAGCTCAACCGGGGCGGGATCGGCGGCGTTGGCTTGTTCGTCGTCGAGCACATCCCAGGAAGTCAGGCGGTCGCCCGAAATAATCGCCGATCCCTTCGTACCGTGAATTTCGATTCGCTCGGTATAGCCGGGCCAGAAGGCGGTAGCGGCCTGCAGAACGCCGGTGGCGCCGGATTGGTAGCGCAGCAGCGCATTAACTACGTCTTCGGATTCGATCTTGTGACGGGCTCCCAACTGCCACATGCCGCTCACGGTTGTGACCGGGCCGAGCAGGTAGAGCAAAATATCGACCTGATGGATGGCTTGATTGATGAGCGCGCCGCCGCCTTCGGTGTGCCAGCTTCCTTTGATGGGCCGCGAATAATATTCATCGCTGCGATACCACTTTACGTAGGCATCGCCTTGCAGAATCTTGCCGAGCCTGCCGGCAGGGAGGGCGCGCTTGAGAAAAACGGTCGCGTCATCGAAGCGATGCTGGCTCATGACGCCGAGTTTGATGCCCGCGCTACGCGCTACATCGATCATCTTGCGCGCGGCATCCAGATTGGTGGCGATGGGCTTCTGAACCATCAACGGGCGTTGGATGGCCGCACACACCTCGATGGGCTCGAGATGAAAATCGGGGAAGGTGCAAACATCGACAAAATCGAGACCGGGATAGCGGCAAAGATCGCGAAAATCGGCGACAAACTCCGTTTGCCAACGGCTGGCGAATTCGCGTCCGCGGGACTCGGTCTTGTTCGAGCAGGCGAGCAACTCGAAGCCGATGTTCCGATAGGCCTGCGCGTGCTTGTTGGCGATCGCGCCCGTTCCGAGGATTCCTACTTTCATGCTAGATACCCGTTTCCGTTCCGCAGATGGCGACTTCCAATCCCGCTTCCTGGAAGAAAGCGGCTTTGGCAGCCAACGCTCTTTTTGCGCCGGCGTCGTCGGGAGCATAGGCTACCTGAATGTGGTTGGCTTTGTGCCGCGCCATCATCTGATCTCGCGTGACGCCATAAAGGACGGCGTGCATGATGGGCCACTGTGGCGTGGTGATGCGCCAGCGGCGGTCTGTCTCTTCGGTGGGAAGCGCGATGGCACGTGCGCGGCCGATGTCCGCTTTCAATTTGCCTTCTTCAATGAAGACGCGGCTCCAAACGACTTCGCCCGGCTTACTAACACCTTTTAGCGAGCCACCGCCAAGCCGGAAGTACATCGGGGGCTGGCGTTCGCTCACCGAGCCCGCGTAACCACCGACGTTATGCGCCGCCGGGACCGCGCCCGAGATCTCGAAAACCCATACAAAGTCGCCGTTATAGTCTTCGCCATAGCGAAGATCGTGAAGCGTCGTTTCCGGCGCGAAGCCAAGCGCAGTCCAGACGCGGTTGGTGACGATGGCATCGAGACCCGCGCACTCATCAACCTCATTGAAGTGTGGGAGCGGCCGGCCGTCGTAGAGCGCGCGCCCGTCGATGGCTTTTACGGGAGGACGGTCGGAGTTATTGAGCAGGCCTTCGACCAGATCCGAGGCGGGGGCCAAGTCTTTTAGACCCTGCTGATACTGAATGCCGATGGCCGCGCAGCCGAATTCGTCGGCAATGCGTAACGCCGCAATATACATGCGGCATTGATCGAGAATTTGATCCTCGGTAAGGTCGGTTTCCGGATTCGGGCCGGTTTTGAATTTCAGGCCTTTTTCGTCGAGCCAGCGGCGGACGGCTTGCGCTTCTTCGGCGGGCACAGCGCGCATGGCGGCATAGAGCGCCGATTGGCTGAGTCGCTCTTTAAACACGCCGGTGGGATTCAACAGATGGTCGGGGACGATGGCGTTGAACATGCCCATGCAGCCTTCGTCGAAAATGCCCATGATGGCTTTGTCGCGTTTGAGCTGTTGCGCGAGCGAAACCCCGAGCAACGCGGGTGAGGCAGGCAGGTCGAGGTCACGCAGCGATTTGACATGGCTGAGGTCGTGCTGCACCGGTTGACCGTCGAGCCATGCCTTCAATCGCGTCAGGAAATATTCGTCTTTAAACTCTTCCGACCAGAGCGTGGAATAGTTCACTTGCGCTTTAGTGAGTGAGCCGTTCAGGTTCAGCATGCCGACTAATCCGGGCCATTGGCCGCTCCAATTCGCGACCGTGAGAATGGGTCCTTTATGAGTGATCAAGCCGTGCAGCACGTGATGGCTGTATTGCCAGACGGCTTCTACGACGACGAGCGGAGCATCCGGCGGGATGCTGCGGAATACTTCCATGCCAACCTTTTGCGAATCGATGAAGCCGTGCTGTTTTACCGAATCGAACGCATGCCCGCGCTGCACTTCGAAGCCAAACGATCGAATGGCGCTGCTAACGGCTTCTTCCACCCGCTGCTGCGCGGGCCAGCAGACGCGATTGGCGGAAAGACGCAGATCGCCGCTCGCGATCATGACTACTGTCTTCGACATGGCTTTTATTTTTGCAAAGTCGATGAGGGAGGCTTCGACTGGGGCCGGTGACGGCAAAAGTTACTGGTCTTGGATCTGACCGAACAGGCCACGACGCTGGCGCTGCGCCCATGAGAAACAGCTGGGGAAGGGGCCGCTAGCCGGCGCGACTCTGCTTCATTACGGTACGCAGGATACCGTTCACACGTGTTGAATAGCCGGGCCCGAAACTCTTCAGCCAGGCCAGTACTTCGGGATCAACCCGTACGGCGATCAATGTCTTGTTCGGCCGGATAGCCGTCGCAAGCTGCTCAGCAGTCAGTTCGGGAATATCACTGTAGTTGATTCCGGAATCGTCGCCAGCGGCCTGGCGGGCGGCAATTCGCTCTAACGTCTCGCGTTGTTTCTCAGTCAGCGGCTTGTTGTAGATAGATTCGGCGCTCACGGCGACTAGCTTCGCGGGCCGAGATGACGCGGATAACTTCTTCTTTACGCTTGTTTTGCGCGATGCCTTTTTGTGCTTGTGTGGTGTGTTTTGATGCATTGGGATTCTCCTGATTACGAACTACATGAACGACTACCAACACCGCCTGCCGCCCCGTTGCTAAAGGAACCGTTCCTATGGCGTGCCAGCGCTGTTCAGCGGTTTGATCGTCAATGCGATCTTCGAGCAGAATCAGTTCGGGGTCTAAAAATACTCGCGTGGCCGTCTCGAATCGATGGCATTGTGACGCTTCCGATTCGACCGATCCTTCTCCGGATCCCACTCGAAACGCATAGCAAGGGGGCGCTGCTATACGAATTGTATAACGCGATTTGTTATACGCAGCGTATAACGTGCTTATCTGCTAGTCAAGCCGAGAAACCATCTATTCGTCTAAACTCGCCGATGAACTTCCGACTCATCCCAAAGCTGGTTCGCTGTTACTGAATTTGAATCAGATCGTGCTCGTTCGAAGTCTCTGGTTGAGGCTGCCACCGAAGGCCTTCGCCCTTGCCGAGAGCGCGGTTCACGCCGCGACCGATGGCGAGCGAACCTTGGATCAGATGACGTGCCCGGAGCGGACCTGCCACTTTGATGTCTCCGAGCCAATGCATTCCCATGCTGATGGAGCAGCCGCAATCCGCGCAGCTTGGGGAGCCGCCGAATACGCAGGGCTCGACACGGGTGTGTAGATCGGCGGTGTAGTTCACCGAGAGCTTGGAAAACAGACACGCTTTGGGCGTTGCGGGAGGCGTGCGGAAGGCATCCATCAACCCTCTGTGCATGGTCAGCTTCGGATACCTGCTCCCCACCCAATCGAAGTAATCCGCCAACTGGATGCGATTTTCGGGCGTGAGGCGCTCGGCGGATTCTTCGTCGAGCTGCGGTGTATAGACACTCACCCAAATATTGCGCACCTCGGGCTGTTCGTTCCAGAAGGCGAGATAGCGGTCCATATAGCCAGGCTGTTCGATATTTTGCCGGACTACGGTCCAATGAATGTTCACCTGCCGGCCGGAGATGTTCTTGAGGATGCGCTGGTAGGTGGCGGGCTTGCGGCGGATATCGTGATCTTCGGGATTGCCATCGACCGACACCGCGACGGTGACTTTCGGCAAACTCGTCCACTCTTGCGGGATAGGAATGACGGCGCTGGTCACGACCATGGTGTAAATGCCGCGGCGGCTTAGCTCGGGAATGACCTGGCTTAGCTCGCGATGCCGCACGAGCGGCTCTCCACCAACCAGCGACACCTGCAAAGGCTTGTGCTCATCGATCAGGCGGAAGATGCCATTGACCAAAGCGTCCCCTCTGAAATCGCTCACGCTGCGGAGATTCGGCGCACCTTCGCCCAGATGGGAATCGCCGTAGGCGTAACAACCCGGGCAGTGAAGCGGACACTCCCGCGTCACTTCGATGGATAACATCGGGATATTTCCAGTAAGTACTTTTGCCCAGGACTGGAAAATGTTCGAAGGCCTCATTTCACCCCTATTCGATGTGACGCTGCCACATCTCGTTGAGCTTCAGAAATCCGGGTTGTGGACTCAACCCAGTCAATAAACCCAGCCCAGACTTACTTGATAACTTCTAGGCGTGACGAAATGAGTGCCGCTAAAGGTGGAGAGGAAGTTATACAGCGCTTCGTTGTTGGTGATGTTGATGGCGGTTAATTTGAGAGTTGTTTTCAGCTTCTCCTTGTGGAAAAGATTATCGGTGCCGACGGCTAGGTCAAACAGATTACGCGGCGCGATGCGGGGCGGATTGTGATCGGCATTGAAGGAGCCCGCGGCCGGGATCACCAGCCGCGTAGCTCCGTAGCTTGCCGAACAAGATGTGATGGGGTGCACAACGCTGGCCACCTGGCTGCCGCAATAAAAGCCAATGGCGGCTTGCTCATCTCCCGTCAAAGCGAGCGCGTCGGCGAGATCGGTGACCGAGCCCGCGACTTCACCGCTATCGAAGCGCCAGGTGAAGGTCGCCCACATGCCATCCCGGCCGTGCTGATAGCGCAAGAAACTCGTCTGTTGCAGTGCTTGATCGTGATCGATGCGGAAGACGCTCGAATCCAACGGCGAATTGAAAATCAGGCCGCCGCTTTCGGGGCCGAAGAAGCGGGCCCGCGTATGGCCGAGCGTGGTGTAGGCTTGAAAGCCGTGCAGATTGGAGGTCGAGACACGAAGCGAAACGCCGTCGATTCTGGATTGCCGCCAGGAAATGGGGAAGGCGATGGAAGTATTGAACAGGGTATCGAAATCGAAGGCGTTCTTGGTGTATTTCCAGAAGTAATCGGCGTCGATCTGAAGGTATTTTTTGAGCGCTTGCTCGAGGCCGACACTGTATTGATTGCGATGACCGGGACGCAGCGCCTGACTGCCATAGGCTCCGAAAACATTCGAAGCAAGGCCGCCCGAGCCGGTAGAACTGGAAAGCACCAAATTTTCGTTGTACGGCGTTTCCAAGGTTCGCGAGTAGGAGCCGCGCACCACGGTGCCGGTCGGTTTGATGAGATAAGAAAATCCGGCACGCGGCTGGAGCAGGTTGTCGGAGCTGATGCCGTCGTAATTGTCAAAACGCAGGCCGGCGTTGATCGTCAGATTCTTGATGGTGATCTGATCCTGTGCATAGACTGTCTGCAGATTGATGTTGGCGGCTCCGTTGAAGTGGAAAAGCTGGCCGCCGCGCGTCAAGTCATAGGGGATCAGCCCCAGGGAAACAGCCGGATTGGCGACAAATCCGGCGCCGGCGCAATTGGTGGGATTGAGAATGGCGGCGGAAGTCACCGGACTGCCATCGGCATTGAGGCAGACGGGATTGAAACCGGGGTCGGTGATGCCCAGACCGAAATCCTCAGCCAGGCGAGTCTGCGATAATTCCGTGCCGATCTTGATATTGTGGACACCGTTGGCATAAGAAACGTCGGCGCGGGTTCCCCAATTCGTCAGGCGACGGCTCTGATTGAGCGTCGCCGGCGAATCGTCAAAGGGATCCGCGCTGGGATAGTAATCGACGCGGTCCTGCCGGACGTAGGGATTCACCGATAGCACAGTTTCGGGATTGAAGGTGTGCTGATAGCCAAGAGCGAAGCTGAAGGTTTTGACTTGCTGGCGCTGGTCCTGATCCGGCTGATCGTACGTGTTGGGAATCTGGAACCAATTGCGCGCGCCGAAGATGTTCAAATGTAGGGAGTCGCGGCCGGTGGGTTGGTAATCGATGCGATCGAAGATGGATGTGTTGTTGCCTCGGTCGTGAATCGGGGAAAATTCAGGGGTATCCAGAAAACGTCCGCTTCGACTGGTATCGACCACGAGGAAATTCCCCCATTTCGATCCACCCAGGCCGAAAGTCGCATCTTCGCCAACCGTGCCGAACGAGCCATAGTAGGCATCGAAACTGGCGGTGGGCTTCTGACCCAGGCCGGAGCGCGTTACGGTATTCACGACGAGACTTGTTTTGCCTCCGTATTCGGCGTTGGGAGCGGTGCTGACGAGTTCCAAGGATTGAAACGCATTGGCGGGAAGCTGGGTGGAAAAGGTTTTGCTCTGCTGGTCGCTGATGTCTTGTCCGTCGACGATGTAGGTGGTTTCGCCGTGATCGCCTTGCGGATGAAACATCCCCTGAGAATCCGCCACGACGCCGCCAGAGGTGAGCGTGATGGCGTCACTGAGACCCTGGGCAGTTGACCCAATGGGAAGATTGGCGAGTAAATCCTGACTGACATCCGTATGCGCGGCGGGCACATTTTCGATGGCATCCGGCGAAGCCTGCACATTCACGGTTTCGGTGGACCCGGCCAGCGTCAAGGCAGCTTTTATCTGGATGGGAACCGAAGTACGCACGGCGATGGATTGGCTATAGGTTTGGAAACCGGGTAATGAGATCTCGAGACGATATTGGTTTTGCGGCACGTTGACCAATCGAAACGCGCCGTCAGCGCCGGTCTGCACGGCTTGCGAGTAGTTCATCAGGCCGTTCGTCAAGGTGACGGAAGCGCCACTGACAAATGCGCCGCTTGGATCGGTTACCGTTCCTTGAATCGTGCCGCCCGTGCCGGTTGCCTGCCCGGCAAACGCCGGCGGGTTTGCCATTCCGGCCATCAATGAAAGCGCCATTGCAATGGCCGTCCTGTTTAGTTGATACACGTAGATACTCCTTTGGAATCGCGATTAAGATCAACCAGCCGCTCGTGAAAGGAACGGGTGAGTCAATCCAAAACTAGAGAGAAAGGAGTAATGTGGGCGGCGCGCGCGGAGTGCGAACGGAATAGGAGAAGTCGGAGATGACCTTTCCGATATGCAAAGACGCGACCGCGCCAGCGGCGGCCACGGTTGGTTTTCCGGCGTCGTTTGCGATGCTTATCACACCGGCCCGCTGGGTAGCGTGACAGATGAGACAAGTGGCTTCCTGGCCAGCGTCGTGTTTGTGAATCGGCGCGGCCAGCGTCGACACGAGGATTACTGTAAGGCACAGAAACGCCAGCAGACGGGCGAAAACGAGCTGCCGGCGGGTGTGCGTTGCCATTTATATCAGATTACACGACCGGCCTTTCATCCAATCGCAATAAACAAATATTGGCAAGCGTGTTTGAGACCGTCTAGAATATGGTCATGCAGTCGAATAAATCTTCGAAAAAGACACCAAAGAACGCGAAAGAGGCTGTGGCGGCGCCCGAGCTAGGCGCTGCCGTTGAAGTCACGCCGAAGCCGCGGTTCGCCAGATCTACCAAGACCATGTCTTCCAAGCCGAAGAAAAATGAAGCCGGAGAGAACGCGTTGCCCAAGCATCATCACAAGATCAATTCATCGGTTACTCCGGGAACAGCAACTGCACAAGCGTCCGCCGTCGAGAATAGCCGGACCGCGCGGCAGGTAACAGAGGAAGAGATTGCGGCGCTGGCGCATTCTTATTGGGTCGCACGGGGCTATGCGCACGGCTTCGCCGAAGAAGACTGGCTACGCGCCGAGCGCGAACTGACCACGGCCGCTTAATCAGTAAGCCCTTTTTCTTAGTAAGCTGGCTTTTGGCTGAGGAATCGAAACGCTGAGCGGCACGTCCAAACCAGCAGGCGGCCTACGGTTGCGCCTCAGCTCCTAGTAAATTAGAAGTACGTGTCATTCATGAGCGATCCGCATGGGCGATCCGGTTCCTGACATGACGGCCATCCCCGCTGTCTCTATGGCAGAGGGGAAAGATCATGCGCGCTCCGCGCTGATCACCACCCTTGCCTGGTTTCGGGACCTGATGTTGTCGGTGCTGATAGCGGTCCTGGTGATCCTGTTTCTGTACCGGCCGGTGAAGGTGGAAGGCACGAGTATGATGCCGAGCCTCTACGACCAGGAGCGCTTGTTCATCAATCAATTCAGCTATAAGTTCGGGTTGGGCGATATCAAGCGCGGCGATACGGTCGTTTTTTGGTTCCCGGAAGATACCACGAAATCGTACATCAAGCGCGTGATCGGTCTGCCCGGCGACACGGTAGCGGTGGAGGACGGCCAAGTAATCGTAGACGGCAAGAAGCTACAGGAAAATTATGTCCCGCCCGAATATCGTGACGACCGGCCTTACCCTCCGACGGTCGTTCCTCCGAACGATTATTTCGTGTTAGGGGATCATCGCATTTCATCGAATGACAGCCGCGCCTGGGGATTTGTGCCGCGCAACTATATTTACGGGAAGGCCGTGTTTGTGTTTTGGCCGCTGGGGCGCATCGGCTCGGTGCACTAGCGTTATGGGCGCCGGTTGAAGAACCAGAACAGCAAAGTTGCGAGCAGGCTGAGCAAGAGGCAAGTGACCCAAGGGAAGTAGAAGGCGCCGTTTTTGCCGCGCCACACGATGTCGCCCGGCAAGCGTCCTAACGGCAAGTTGAGCTTGGCAGCCACCAGCACAACGACTCCAGCGCCCAACAGAAGCAGCCCGGCAAAAATGAGCAGCCGCCCGAGAGCCATACCTGTCAGAAGCGTAGCGCATTTGTTCGGCAATGCTGCGTTACACTGGCTTCGCTAGCCGACTTTCCATGAGCGATTCAAAAATCTATTCACCCAGCAGTGACTTTGTTTCCCAGGCCCAGGTGGCGGGCGCGGGCGCTTACCGCGAACTCCGCAAACGGGCGAATAGCGACCCGGCGAAATTCTGGGCGGAGCTGGCAAGCACGGAATTGACGTGGTTCCGGCCGTTTTCGCAAGCCCTGGAATGGGACGCGCCTTTTGCAAAATGGTTCGGCGGCGGCACGATCAATGCCTGTTATAACTGCGTCGACCGGCACCTGAAGACAGCGCGCCGAAGCAAGCCCGCGATCGTTTGGGAAGGCGAGCCGGGGGACGAGCGGATCATCACCTACGAAGAGCTGCATCGCCTGGTAAGCCGCTTTGCCACGGTATTGGCACATCTCGGCCACAAGAAAGGCGACCGGGCCGTGATCTATATGCCGATGATTCCGGAACTGGCGATTGCGATGCTCGCGTGCGCGCGGCTCGGCATCACGCATAGCGTGGTGTTCGGCGGTTTTTCGGCGGAAGCGCTGAAGGCGCGCATAGCGGACCTGGGCGCGCGGGTGATTATCACGGCGGATGGCGGATGGCGGCGCGGGAAAGAGGTTCGCCTGAAGGATGCGGTTGATGAGGCGATTCAAGACCAGCCGGACGTGAAAGACGTCATCGTTTGCAAGCGGACCGGGTATGCGATTCCGATGAAGGAAGGCCGCGACCAGTGGTGGCATGACGTGGACGCGCAGTTGGATGTTGCGGCTTCCACCACGGCGGAAGCGGAACAATGCGCGGCGCAGGATTTGGATGCCGAGCATCCGCTTTTCGTGCTTTACACTTCGGGAACGACTGGCAAGCCGAAGGGCATCCTGCACAGCACCGCGGGCTACCTCTTACAAGCGTTGATGACCATGAAGTGGGTGTTCGACCTGCGCGAGGATGACGTGTACTGGTGCACGGCGGATATCGGCTGGGTGACCGGGCATAGCTACATCGTCTATGGTCCGCTGGCCGCGGGCGCCACGGTGGTGATGTATGAAGGCGCGCCCGATTTTCCCGCTTTCGACCGGCTCTGGCAGATTGTCGAGAAGAAGAAAGTCTCGATTTTCTACACATCGCCGACAGCCATCCGATCGCTGATCCGGCAGGGCGACCGCTGGCCGGAGGCGCACGATCTGTCGAGCCTGCGGCTGCTCGGGTCGGTTGGCGAGCCAATCAATCCGGCGGCTTGGGAATGGTATTACAAGGTGATCGGAAAAGAACGCTGTCCAATTGTCGACACCTGGTGGCAAACCGAAACCGGCTCGATCCTGATTGCTCCGGCGCCGGGCGCAGTGCCACTGAAGCCAGGATCGGCGACGCTGCCGCTACCTGGCATTGTGGCGGACATAGTGGATGCGAAGGGCGAGCCGGCAGGCAACAATCGCGAGGGCTATCTGATCATTCGCCATCCATGGCCGAGCATGATCCGTAACGTCTGGGGTGATCCGAATCGGTTTCGAGAGCAGTATTGGTCGCGCGTGCCGGGGTCCTACTTTACGGGCGATGCGGCGCGACGCGATGACGATGGCTATCTTTGGGTGCTTGGGCGAGTGGACGATGTGATGAACGTAAGCGGACACCGGCTCAGCACGATGGAAATCGAATCCGCGCTGGTGCATCATCCGGCGGTTGCGGAAGCGGCGGTGGTGGGCAAGCCGCATGAGATCACGGGACAGGCGGTGTGTTGTTTCGTCACGCTCAAAAAGGGCGATTGGGATCACGACACGCTCGGGAAGGAATTGCGGCAGTGGGTCGCGCATGATATTGGTCCGTTTGCGCGGCCCGAAGAGATTCGATTCACCGATGCGCTACCGAAGACACGGAGCGGTAAGATTATGCGGCGGCTGTTGCGCGAAATCGTTACGAGCAACGTGGTCACGGGCGACGTAACGACGCTCGAAGATCTTTCCGTAGTGAGCCGGCTTTCGTCGCAGCACGACGAAGAATAGAAGTCAGGGCAGCAGGATGATCAGCTCGAGCTGCGGATTGGGAAAATCGGCCGGCACCCAGGCTGCGAAGTTGCGCGAACGCTTGATCGCTTCCCAGGCCGGACCGTCCTGGTTGAGACTGAAGTACTGATAATTCAGCTTGACGGGAATCGCGCTCGGCGGAACCTGCAAGTGGCGCATGGACACGCCGGCCAGCGCATTCCGCACCAGATGCTCCAGATGGTTTGCCGAACAGGCCTTGATGAGCTGCGGCGCTTTGCCGATCAGTTCTCCTTCCGGCAACTCGGCATTGAGCGCCAGGTACATCTTGGTGTTCTGCAGATATTTGTCGTCCGCTATGGCGGTCGAGTAGATCGAAGGGCTGGTCGACTTGAGCGGCAAGGCGACGAAGTTACTCGGGATGACGGTTTCGAGGAGGTAACGCAGTTTATCGTCGAGATCGCTCAGCCTTCCACCGAGGTCGCGATGATCGTATAGCGGCAGGTCGCGCGGCAGAATTTTCGTAGAGAACGTGGTGAGCGAACCGGCGAGCGCGTTCATCAGATTGAAGAGCACTTCGGGATGGCCGCGGCGCACTTCGAAGAGATGGCGCAGCGGGGGCAAGAAAGTGTTGACGGTATAGAGCAGCCAGAAATTGGCGATGTCGGAGGCGGTGAAATCGGCGAGATCTTTGTTCTTGTGACGGCGCATGCCGGAGAGCGCGGCGCTCTTGGCGGTGAGGATTTCGAGCAGACGCCGGGCGATGGACATGAGGTGCTCGCTGGCACGGATGTCGAGCAGCGGCGGAACGAAGGTGGGATCGAGCTGCAGTATGCCGCTGTCCGCACGAGTGATGCGCGCGAGCTTAATGGCCGGAGTGCTTTCGCGCGCTTCGGTATCGACCAGCAGACGAAAATTCTTGCGCGCTATTTGTACCGGGCGTTCGATTTGCGAGGCGTTCTCGTCCCGGAGCAAGGCGACTTCGGCGAGGTAGCGCGCGTCTACTTCGGCAGTAGAGCCGGTGGCGATATTGACATTTCCGTAGCGCCAGGCAGGGACGGCGAGATGGACGTCGACGGTGTCGCGGAGCTGGTCAAAGTAGGAGGCGAGCGGCTTGGGCGGCGGCGGCGGATCGCTTCCGGGAATATCGAACAGCAATCCATCGGGGAAGATGCCGGAGGCGGTATCGATGGCGAGGTTGCCGGCGGCCAGGGCCTCGCGATCGATGGTGAGCGTGCGAAATCCCCAGGGAGAGAAGTTTAAGGCGTCCACGCGGAACTGCAGCAAGTCCTCGTGGAAGACGTCCTGCGCCTGCAGGTGCTGAGGGGAGAGGAATGTTCCTTTCGCCCAGATGACGGGTTGGAGTCTTCTCATGTGATATTCCGAAGTTGCTTCTCAGGGTCCCACCCTTCGGGAGGCCGATTACTCTTACTCAACCACGGCATCCCTTTTTCGATCCATTTCCGACGCAAGTCTTCATGCGTCAAAGTTGCGTCATGGTAGCCAAATTCAGTTCCGCAAGATGGGCAAATCACATACGTAGGACAGCCATACTCGTCGTATGGCGGCTCGTCCAGGCCGGCAAATCCGCACACGGGACAGATGAATGCTCGTTTACTGTGCATTGAAGTAGTCCAAGTTCGTGGGGTATCCGTGTATCGCTGGGTCGGGTTTGTAGTACGTTCTAACGGCTCCGCTCTTGGAGAGAACTCCAAACTCTTCTGTAGCCGGATTATATCGGACTATGTCACCATTAGGCCTAATCTTCTCGAGCACGCCCTGGGGCTTGATACGCGTCAGAAAGTCGCTGGCCTGCTGCTGATATTCGGCTTCTGTTCTTGCCCCAAAATCACCGCCATGGTCCTCGAAGTGACTTTGGAGTTTTGCGTCGTCAGTAAACTTTGCACCGGTATTTTTGGGCGCTCCTCCCGCGACCTTGGCAGTTTTTTCTGCCTTCACTGTGTCTGCCGGTTTGGATGATCCTCCCCCGTCTCCTTCTTGTCCCTTCAATTTCAAGCGCGCAGCCTTGCGCTTTTCGACGGCTTCGTTGAGCTTGTCGAAATTCTTCTGGAACCATTCGGCGGTGGCCGATCCAAGCTTGCTTTCGCCGATTTTCTTGGCGACAGCGTTGATCGCCTCGGATTTTGCGATCTTGTCGCCCAGGTTCTTGCCGACGCGACGTAAGACTTCGGCTATCAGGGCTTGAAGCAATGCCATCCATAACTCGGCAAGGGCGAAAGCGAATAACTTTTCGGCGCTGCTGAGGTCCGAGGCTTCCGGGACGTGTGGGTCGTCGCCGGCGTACCAGGCGATTTCGGTG
>DASYAX010000366.1:0-45620 GCA_036501045.1 Bryobacteraceae bacterium | reverse complement strand
ACCGCCGAAAGCCATTTGCCAATGATGATTTCGAGATCGTGAACCGGCGAAGTGATCAGCAGCTCAATGGTGCCCTGGCGCTTTTCTTCTGCGAAGAGCCGCATGCTGATCAACGGAATGAGGAATAACCCCACTACCGCGATGTTCGAAAAGAGCGGGGCGATGACCTGTTCATTGACGTTCATGGGCATCGACTGGCCGCTCATCTGCCCTTCGAGCGAAGCGCGGACGAAGCTGGCGCTGATGATGTACGTGAACACGCCGCTCAGAAAGGCGAAGATGGCGAGCAATACCCAGGCTATGGGCGAAACAAAGTAGGCATATAGCTCACGGCGGCAGACCGTCCAGACATTCTTCATTGCTCACCTCCGGCGACTACCGGTTCGGCAGGCGGGACGCTCGAGCCAGTCAATTCGAGGAAGACCTCTTCGAGCGTGAGGCTGCTCGATTTCAGCTCCAGCAGATTCCATCCGGCATGCACGATGGCGCGCGCCACGTCCGGCCGGGCATTTATTCCTTGGAGGCTTTCCACTTCGAACCCGAAGCGATCGGCGCCGGAATAGGCGCCGTCCAGCACTTTACTGACCCCGGGAATTTGTTCGAGCCGCTGGCGAACCGCCAATGCATTGGCGTTGCCGGCGGTATCGACTTGCACTTGAATGCCGCCGCCGATACCCGCGCGGTTCTTGAGGTTCTCGACCGAATCGGTGGCCACCAGCTTGCCTTTATTGATGATGATCACCTTCTCACATACGGCTTCGACTTCGGGAAGAATGTGGGTGCTGAGGATGATGGTGTGCTCGCCGGCGAGGTTCTTGATGAGCTCCCGCGTCTCGTTGATTTGCTTGGGATCGAGGCCGGACGTGGGCTCATCGAGAATCAGCACGTCGGGGTTGTGAATGATGGCCTGCGCTAAGCCGACCCGCTGCCGATAGCCTTTCGAAAGCTTCGAGATCAAGCTCGTGCTTACGTCGGCCACCGAGCAGCGTTCCATTACCTGCTGAGTGCGGCTCTTGATCTCGCCGCTCGGGATATTTTTTAGCCGCGCCACAAACGTTAGATAATCGGAAACGTTCATTTCGGGATAGAGCGGCGGCGCTTCGGGCAGATAGCCGATGTGCTTCTTCACCTCGAAGGGTTGTTCGAAGACGTCGAAGCCGGCGACGGTGGCGGTTCCTTCGGTAGGCGGCATGAAGCACGTGAGGATACGCATCGTAGTAGTTTTTCCGGCTCCGTTCGGGCCGAGAAATCCGACGATGTCACCCTTTTCTACCTCGAACGAAATATTGTTCACGGCGACATGGCGCGCGTACCGTTTTGATAAACCAGTAACCTGAATCATAGTTTAGATAGCAGCAACAAGGGTTTGACAACCAATGGATAAACAGTAAGAAGGCGGTCTTCGGCGACTGCCATCGAAAATTACCAGAATAGTGAGCGTGGAATACGCTGTCAATTGAGACGTGCTACTAGCTGGGTGGTTAGATGCGAAGCGCTCATTCACTCTCTGAGCGTTCACGCACTCAAACCAATGCCGATAATTTGAAAACCGGCGTCGACATATACTACATTTCCAGTAACTCCCCGGCTCAGATCGCTGGCCAGAAAGACGGCGGTGTCCGCCACTTCGGCGGGATCCGTGTTGCGCCGTAGCGGGGCAACGGCGGCAACGCCCTCGAGCACCTTCGAAAAATCCTTAATGCCACGCGCGGAGGCTGTCTTGATGGGACCGGCCGAGATGGCGTTAACCCGAATACGCTTAGGGCCCAGATCGCTCGCCAAATAGCGGACACACGCTTCGAGAGCGGCTTTGGCGACCCCCATCACATTGTAGTTTTGTACTACACGCGTCGAGCCGAGGTAAGTCAGCGTGGTAATCGATCCACCCTTTCCGATAAGTGGCGTAATCGCGCGAGATACCGAGACCAGCGAGTAGGCACTTACCTCCTGAGCTAGTAGATAGCCATCACGACTCGTTTCGAGGAACGGCCGGCTCAGGTCTTGCGGGTTGGCGAAGGCGAGGCAGTGAACCACGGCATCGAGGGACGGAGCGACCTGCTGCAAACTCGAAACTAAGCCGTCTAATTCTTCCTGCTTAGTAACGTCGCACGGCAGAACTTTGACGGCATGCAGCCCGGCGCCTAGCTCTTCCACGTTTTGCCGCTGGCGCTCGCCCTGATAGGTAAGGATGAGCGACGCTCCTTCGCGGACGAAAGCGGCGGCGATAGCGTAAGCGATGCTCCACTTATTGGCTACACCCAAAACAAGCGCGGTCTTGCCCCCCAGCAACTGTGCCATGAACAGACATTGTAGCGGAGAGACAGGTCCGGATCACGAGCCGCGGCCCTTGCGGTTGCCGAAGAAATTGAAGCGCCGTCCCAGGATGGCTTTGACGATCAGGTGATCGGTACCGTGAGTAACACCCACTCCGACGCCAAAGTTGAACTCCCAGGCGGGACCGAAATCGAGGTCGACAGCCGGAAAGAATTGCTGCTGCTGTTCAGTAAGAGGATCAAAGCCGGTTACAGGGCCCGTTTCGCCATAATATTCGAAGCCCCCGGCGATCTTCTTATCGAACTGGTAGCTCAGCTTCACGGCGGGAGCAAACTCGAGGCCTTGGTTGACGCTGGGCCCATGCCAGGATCTCTCTAAGGCAGGATTGAAGGCGAAGTACCAAGGGCCGAGCTGTTTGTCGATGATCGGGCGAATTTCCCAAGTCCAGGTATCACGCGAGAAGATAGGCCGCTGGTAGCCGATTTCCATCGACAGGCTGACACCCACCGGCCAGTTCCATTCGTCGGGCACGCGGACGCGTGGGCGGATATGATCTCCGACCCAACGGTAGCCCTGGCCATTCGGACCTGCGCTGGTGAAGATGTACCAGCCGGTTTCAAACCAATTGTTCCAGCCCTGCGTGATTTCGACCGTTTCGTGCTCCTGGTGATTGGTCGGGAAGGTGCCGTCCGCGGTGGTTTTACTTCCTTCCGCGGTGAAATTGCTGTGGAGCTCGACCATGGTGTTGCCGGGCGCCACCGTGTCGGCGCCATAAACTTGGATTTCATAATTCCCCTGCGCGTACAAAGTACAAACAAAGAGCAAGGAGAGCGGGAGACGAAACAGAATGGTGGGTGCAGGTGGCATTGAACGCATCGCCGACAGAAGTTATGGGGCTTTGGCGAAGGTGCCGTAAACCACCGCCGAAGACCCGATGTGCTGTGGGCGGACGGTCTCGAGGGCCAGCATCACGACCGCGATCCAGACCACGTCGGCGATCAGTAGATGAATGAGCTGCATCCATACCGGCGCAAGCAGGGAAATGTTGATCGCGCCGGCGGCCACTTGAAACACAACGAGCGTGATCACTCGCCCGGCCGCCACCCGCGTTGGATCGGATTCGTCTCTGCCTCGCCGCAGCGTGATGGCGATCCAGAGCAGATACACCGCCCCCAAAACGGCGATTACCGGATGCAGTAAGCGTAAGCGCAGCAGCCAGCTTGAGGCACTCGAGAAATCCTGCTGCATGCCCGCCGTTAAGGATGAAGCCGGAAACAAGGTATCGCCAAGAGCCGCGATGGCTCCGGTGATACTCACCACGACGGTCACGGCTAGGGCGGCAAGGGCATTCCGTGAAGGGTCCCCAAACCGCAGCCGCTGCGTGTTCGTTTGCGCAAGCCACGCCACGGCAGTCAGCACCGCCAGCAGCAGCATGGTGTTGGTCAAATGCGCGGACAAATACCAGGCACGCCCCGCCGACTGGTCTTTTGCCACATACCGGAACAACACCAGCCCGGCTCCGAGCAGCGCCTCGACCAGTAAGAAGGCGAGCGACAGCAGCGTATAGCGGCGCAGCGCATGCCGTTTCGGAAAAGCCAGAAAGGCCCACACGCAGAGCGCGATCACCGCTATCGAATCCAAGCTCGTCATCATGCGATGAGTGAATTCAATCATCGTAGGCGCGGCCATTTGGGTAGGCAGAAGCTGTCCATTGCAAGAGGGCCAATGCGCGCCGCAGCCGTCTCCCGAAAACGAAACGCGCACATAAGCGCCCCACAGGATCACAGGTAGGTTATACGCCAGCACACCCCAGGCAAACCTTCCAAACCAGGTTCGCGATTGAGCGCTTCGCAGATCCATCGCTATTCGTCCCGCCTGAGTAATGCCACTTTCAAAATGGCGGCGACGCTACATACTTCGGTGATTCGACCGTCCATGACCATTTCCAGCGCTTCGGCGAATGGCTTCCAATCCACCACGATGTCTTCCTCCGGGTCGAGGTGCCTGCCGGTGAACGAGAGCCCTCTGGCCCAAAACAAGCTCTGCACATCGTCGGTGACGCCGTTGCAGACGTCCACTTCGGCCAGCAACTGCCACTGCTCAGCCTGCACCCCCGCTTCTTCGGCAAGTTCCCGCTTGGCCACTGCGAGCGCATCCCTCTCGCCGGGATCCGAACCACCGCGCGGAATTTCCCAGGAATAGCGATTCAGCGTGTACCGCCATTGCCCCGCCAGCACAATCTCGTCGCGCTCGTTGATGGCTACGATGCCCACCGACGGTCGTATCTCAATCACGCCATACAGGCCAGGCGCGCCATCCGGCCGGATCACTTCATCCTCGCGCACACGAATCCAAGCGTTCTGGTAGGCCGTGCGCGTGGCTTTCATCTTCCAGGGATTCTCAGGCACTACGCACCTTCGAGAATGCCTGCGAGAACATCGAAATCGACATTGCCGCCGGAGAGCAGAATTCCGACCGAACGGATATCGGCCGGAAGCTTTCTATGAAGCACCGCCGCCGCGCCCACTGCGCCGCTCGGCTCGGTCAGAAGTTTCATGCGCGAAAGCAGGAAACGCACCGCCGCCTTAATTTCTTCTTCCGAAACCAGCGGCACGTTCTCGGCCATTGCGCGCACAATCGGAAACGTCACGATGCCAGGCGTCATGGTGCGCAGGCCATCGGCAATGGTAGGCGGCGGCTCGATTTTTACTGGCGTGCCGGATCGCAGCGAGAGGTCCCAGTCATTGGCCAGCTCCGGCTCAACCCCGAAGACGCGAATGCCGGGCCGCAGCGCTTTCGCCACTACCAGCGTTCCCGATAAGAGCCCGCCGCCTCCGAGAGGCGTCACGATCGCATCCAAGTCGGGATATTCTTCGAGCAGTTCGAGGGCGGCGGTTCCCTGCCCGGCGATGATCCACGGATGATCGTAGGAAGGCACGATAATCGCGCGTGTATCGTCGGCTATTTTTTGCGCAATTTCTTCCCGGTTCTCGCGAAGCCGGTCGAAGAAGACGATTTTCGGCCCGTATAATTTGGTCGATTCCAACTTGCTTTTGGGCGTATCGGTCGGCATGACGATGGTGGCCGGAACGTTCAGATGAGCGGCGGCCATGGCCACGGCCTGACCATGATTTCCCGAGGAATAAGTCACTACGCCACGCTTGCGCTCTTCGGGGACAAGCGTCATCAGAAAATTGAGCGCCCCGCGAATTTTGAAGGCCCCACCGCGCTGCAAATTCTCGCACTTGAAATAGCTGGTTATACCCGCCGCCTCATCGAACAGCCGCGAATGCTCGACCGGCGTTTTATGCGCCAGCGCCCGGATGCGCCCCGCCGCCGCCTTCACGTCTTCGAGCGTTACCGGCATTAATAGCCAGCCTTCTTATCAACTATGTTCTGCAGCGGCTCACCATTCACATAGCGCCGAAAATTATCGATGAAACACTGCATGCTTAAATCGAGCCAATCGGGCTTGTCGGTTCGATCGGTGCAATGAGGGGAAATCAGCACGTTTTCCATATCCCACAGCGGGCTGTCGGCGGCGAGCGGTTCGGTTTCAAAAACGTCCAGCGCCGCGCCGCCGATCTGTCTTTCCTCCAAAGCGCGAATCAGGGCGCCTTCGTCGACGACGGGGCCGCGGCCCACATTGATCACAATGGCCGAAGGCTTCATGGCCCGGAAGGCGCGGTCGCCCAGCATGTGCTTGGTTTCAGGCGTCAGCGGCGCCGCGGCCAATACTACATCGGCTTCGGTAAGCATATCGAGTAGGGCGCTCGCTGGAAAGATTCGATCCGGCAGCGGGTCGTTGGCTGACTGTTCCGGCCTCCGGCGGGTAGCGTAAATTTTCACGCCCAGACACTTGGCAAGCGTGGCGCATTCGCGCCCAATTTCGCCAAAGCCGACCACGCCGAGAATTTTGCCGCGCAAAAATTCGACCGAAAAGTCGTCCCAGTTGTGCGCGCGCTGGCTTTCGACCAGCCGCCGTACGCGCTTGCTGAAGTACAGCATCGCGAGCACCGCGAACTCGGCGAGCGACCTCTTGAAAACACCGCGCGCGTTGGTGACAGGCACCGGGCTCTCAATCAGGGCCGGAATCAACATTTTCTCGACGCCTGTTGAAAGCGAATGAACCCACTTCACCTTGGCCGCGTGTTCCCAGACCTTCGCAAAGCCGATGGTCTTCCCGGTTAATCCCGAGTAGAGAATCACTTCCGCGTCCGGAATCAGCTTCGCTAGCTCATTCTCATCGTTGCTTATGGAAATGTTGGCTATGTCACGAATTTGATCCAGATTTCGCAGCGCGTAATGATCGGGTGGGCAGACGACCAGCAGGTTAGGCTTCGGCATGGGTGCTCAATAGCCATCTTAATGAGGCGAGTTGAAAAAACGAACCCAAGGATTGGGTTCGTTCCGTAATTTTCGCCCGCCGACGAAGACTACACTGAAGATGTGCAACCGCGTTGTAACTGCGGAGCGCTCCTTCCGGAGGACGCCCGCTTTTGCCACAAATGTGGCAAACCGCAATACGAAGAAGACATTGTCCGACTGAGGGCCGAGGATGCCGCGCCCGTCGCGGTTCCGCCGCCGGCACAGACGGCCGCAGCCCGGCTGCCGCGCATCGGCTTTCGCAACCCGCGGGCGGTGGGTATCACGCTCACTATGGCCGCCATTTCGCTGATCGCGCTCTCCGTGGTGGCGCAAATTGGCGTGCCGCCGCTGGGACTGCTGATTCTGGCCGCTGCCGGCTTTTCGGCGGCGCGGGTGTACCGGAGCCGCACGACCGAACCACTGACGCCAATCGGGGGAGCAGTTCTCGGCGCCATGACCTACCTCTGGCTTTTCCTGGTGGCGGCGGTGGCCACCGTTTTCACGCTTTCGACCGAGGAGGGCCGCAGCATGCTAAAGGCCGCTCTGCCGCAAGCGCCGGAACTGGCCAAGGTGTTGAACGATCCGAGTCAATTTGTGATGCTGATGGTGGCCGCGCTGGTGCTCTCCTTCTTCGTCGGGACGCTGGCGGCGGCGTTTGGCGGCATGCTGGCCGTGCGGCTGCAGCCGAGAGGCGGCCGCCCGTCATAGCTCACGCGGCGGGCTTACCCGGCGGCGTTGTTACGCTGGAAGTCCGGGCTCAATGAGTAAATCGATCCTCACGCTGACGGTAAATCCCGCTCTGGACCGCATTATTACGGTGGACCGGCTGGTTTTCGAAGACCGGGCCTATATCGAATCCACCACCGAAGCGGCCGGTGGCCGGGGCATCAACGCGGCGCGTGTGCTCACCAGTTTTGGCGCCAGCACGGTGGCCATTACGACGTCCGGGCGGGAAATCGGGCGGAAGTTCGAAGAACAACTGCAGCACGATACGTTCGGCAAAGAAATCGTAAAGATCGGCAACGGTATTCGCACCAATCTCACGATTTCCGACCGGCAGGGACTTTCCATCAAGCTCAATGAGCGCGGTCCGGCGCTTTCGAAAGCCGAGCAGAAACGGGTCATCCAGGCTACAGAAAAAAGGCTCGCGGGCTCATCGTGGCTGATGCTGTGCGGCAGCCTGCCGCCCGGCATGGACATGCATTTCTATACCGAATTGGTGAGGCTCTGCAACAAGCACAAGGTGGAGACGTTTCTCGACACCGATGGCGATCCACTGCTGCATGGACTCGAAGGGCAGCCCACCATCGTCAAGCCAAATCAATCGGAAGCGGAGCGGTTATTGAATACGGCTCTGATCACGCGGTCGCAATTGATCGACGCGGTGCGGCGCATCAAGTCACTGGGCGCGAAATCGGTGGTGCTTTCGCTGGGTGGTAGAGGCGTAATTGCGGCCACTTCGAGCGAAGGAATTCTAGAGGTCAAGCCACCGCCGATTGATGCGGTTTGCGCGATCGGCGCAGGCGACGCGATGTCCGCCGCCATTGTCTGGTCGCTCGAGCGCGGAGATTCCTTCGGCGACGCACTGCGCTGGGGCGTGGCGGCCGGCACCGCTTCCGCGCGGCTGCCGGGCATCACGCTAGCGAATCTTGCGCAAACCGAAGAAGTGTATCCACACACGCAGATCACGCGCGTCGTGGCTTGATGAGCGCTGCTAGTCGTATCGCTCGTAGATGATCTGCTTGCGGTCGAGACCGCGCTCTTTCAAGGCCTCGCGTACGTGATCCACCATCTCACGCAGCCCGCACACGTAGACATCGAGGTCACCGGCGGCACCCGGCGTGTCAAGAGCCAGCGCTTCGTCCAGATGTTCCTGGACGCGGCCGGTGCGGCCTTTCCAGGCGCCGGAAGGGCGGCTGACGGTCGGCAGGAAGCGAAACGTTGGATGCTCGATCGAAAGTTCCTCGAACTCCTGCCGGTAAAGCAGGCTTTGTTCGTGACGCGCACCGAAAAGTAGCGTGATGTGCACGTCCGAGCGGGGAACGTGGTCGAGAAGCATCGAGCGGAATGGCGCGATTCCGGTGCCAGTGGCAACAAAAACGGCCCGCCGTTCCGGATGGCGCAGGGTAAAATGGCCGAACGGCTCGTGCATTTCGACCTCTTCTCCCGGCTTTAGCTCAAACAAGTAGGAGGACACTAACGGGGCGGACACGCGATTCAGGCAAAGCGCAAAATGATTGCCGCCGCGCGGCGAGGCGATCGAATAGGCGCGCGTGATCTCCCGGCCATCGACCTTCTCCGACACCGAAACGAATTGGCCGGGCGTAAAGGCGAACTCTTTTGCGCCGGGAACCTCGAACTCGAAGTGATGAACGTCTGGAGTCAGTTCTTTCCAGCTAAGCAACCTTGCTTTCAGCGTGAATCCCCTTGTCTATAGAATGATGCCGGGCGCGGGCGCTTCGACCTCCTGCACGGGTGTCATCTGCCGCAGCATGTCCAGGTACATGCGTCCACGCGGACGCCCATTCCGGTTTTGCAGACCAATGCGGCGGAGAAACACCAGCATGGCGAGAATCTCGGCGTTCCGCACCGGCTGCAGACCCTCGCGCTCTACCTTCATTTTCCGATAGTCGTCCAAGGAATCCGAAAACCCACGCTGTATGGCCGCCGCGATGCTGTTTTCCGGACGCGTTTCGTACATGAGTCCGGATTCCGCCGTGCGGTGCGTCCGGATCAGAGCTTCGAGCGCCGCGAGGGTATCGGCGTCGGTCGCGCCGGGAGCTTTGAGCGCCGCCTGCAGCAGTGAGTAAATACAAAACAGCAATAGCTCTTCGTGCTTCCGGACGAATTCTTCACTGACCTCGATATCGAGATCGGGCATCTGGCTCTCTTCGACGGGCACAGGCTTTTCATGCCGGTGCGCTTCGCGTAGATACTCGCAATCGAGGGGGCAGAAAAGAGAAACCTCACGCTCCGTTCCGCAACAGATGGTGCAGATATCGCCCTTGAGGGCGGGACAGAACCTTCGCGCGCGGCGCTTGCCACAGATCTTACAGAGAAGGGGGTCGGACATGAGCTACCGAGTATTATCGGATCAGAGCGATGCAGCGAGTGGATCTTTACATCAAAGTGGAAGTGGATTTGGACGAAGAGGAGAAGCCGGAAACCGTCGCGCGAGAGATCTGCCGGCAGATCGAGAAGATTTACGTGGTCCGCTCGGCCGAGTTATCAAGCGCAGTCGCGCGCGAGTAGTTATTCGAGCAATTCGCGATACACGCGAGTGACGTATTCATCCGTCATTCCCGCCAGGTAATCGCAGATCACGCGATGTACCGCCGAATCCTTGAGGCTCTCGCGATAGCCGGGCGAAACGTGTTCCGGATGCTCCAGTAGATAGGCGAACAACTCGTCGAGCTTGGTCACCGAGATACTGCGATCTTCGATGAGCTGCGCGTGCGAGTAGACGTGGGTGACGAGCATGGTTTTCATCTGCCGGTTGATCTCGGCGGCATCTGGGGTGAACCGGGCGAGTCTGTGATCGAGCGCGCGCACGTCTTCTAACGTCTCAACACTCGCCTCCTCCACGGCGCGAAGGGTCCCGTCGATCAACCCGCCGATCAAAAAGTTCATGATCTGGCGCTGAACCTCCCAAAAACGCACCCGGTTCGAGGCTCCCGGGAATTGCGTATCGACTTGCTCCGACAGTTCACCGAAAACCGGAATGGCGCGGCCGATTTCTTCGACCGGAAAGAGCTCCGCCGAAAACGCATCGTCCAGATCGGCGGTGTTGTAGGCGATCTCGTCCGCCAGATCGAGCAGTTGCGCTTCGAGGGGAGGGCGCTTACCGGGAAGAAACTCCTGTAATTCGGCCTCGGCATCGGCTGCCACTTCGCGCGAGTGCTTGATAATGCCTTCGCGAACTTCGAAGGTAAGATTGAGGCCATCAAAGCGGGCATAGCGCTTCTCCAAACGATCGACAAGGCGTAGCGCATGCCGGTTGTGTTCGAAGCTTTCGCCAAAACGGCGCATCTGGCGGTCGAGCGCTTTCTCGCCGATATGGGCAAAGGGCGGATGGCCGAGATCGTGAGCCAAGGCCAAGGTTTCGGTGTACTCCTCGTTCAGCCCGAGCGTCACCGCCACGGTACGCGCCACCTGCGAGACTTCAATCGAATGCGTCAGGCGGTTGCGGAAGTGATCGCAAAGGCCAGCGGCGAAGACTTGCGTTTTGCCTTCCATGCGCCGGAAGGCGTGCGAATGAATGATGCGGTCGCGGTCGCGCTGGAATTCGCTGCGGTACGGATGGGGCGCTTCCGGGTAGCGTCTGCCGCGCAAATTCTTAGTATGCAAGCGAAGCCGGTCGAGCATTGCGTCGGACCGGACTACTTGGCTAACTGGCTAGAGAGCTGATCGGCCGCGCGGGTCACGGCGGGCCGCTCGCGATCGGCTTTTTCGATCGACTGGAGGATGCCCTTGGCTTCTTTCGGACTAGCTGTTTCGTCGAGCTGCGCCAACAGAATCTGGGCTTGGGCCTTCGAAACCAGGGCGGTGGGATCGTTCACGATCGAGCGGAGCAAACCCTGGGCGTCGGCGGTCCTCTTTTGGCTCAGGTAGAGCTGGGCCAAGGCAATTTTGGCCAGAGGCGACATGGGGTTAGTCGAGTCGGCCACCCCGCGCAAATCGCTTTCTGCGCCCTTGGTGTCGTTATCCTGCGCTTTCAGCGTGCCGAGATAGTAGCGGGCGATTAATCCCTCGCGACTGTTGCCATCTTTGGCGACGACGCCGGAGAGGGCCTTCAAAGAGGCTTGCGTCTTTGCCTGTTCGGTAGGAAAAGTCTGAGCGAACTCGTTCGGCGGCCCGATCGGGGCGGCGACCACGGCCATCGCAGCCGCAAGATCCCGCTGGCGAACGGATCTGGCATGGGCAAAGTACCACCAAGCCCCGCCGGCCAGTACTAGGACTATACCGAGAACAACCGACCACTGAATCACGCTGCGGCGGTGAGAAGAAGTGAAGCTTACCGCACTGGTAACGACATCGGTAAACCGGTCGTGCTGCAGTTGCTCCTTTAATTCATGACGGGTCAAAGACGGACGACTGCCTTTCTGGTGAGTGACAGCGCGGCTGGGCTGTCAGGATCACGATCCAAACCACCTGTAGCGTAACACATTCCGGGGGTGCCCGGAGGGGTGCCCGGTCAGGCGTACAAGTCAGCTAAGTCACGTCTTATCGCGAACTTCACAAGGCCGGCGACATCATGAATATCGAGCTTTCGCATGAGGCTGGAGCGGTAGGTATCCACCGTTTTGGGGCTGAGCGCCAAACGCGCGGCGATCTCTTTGGCCCGGATGCCATCGACGAGGAGAGAGAATACCTGGAATTCCCGGCTGCTGAGAGATTCGAGCGGATCTTCGGCCTGGAGCCGGCCGCCGCTCTCGCCAAACAACGACATCACTTCAATCTGAGGCGACACGTAGATGCCGCCCTGCGTGAACTGGCCCAAAGCATCGGCCATTTGATCGGCGGAAGAGCTTTTGAGCAGATAGCCGCAGGCGCCGGCGCGCAGCACTTCGAGCACGGTTTTACGGTCTTTGCGCACGGAGAACACAGCGCAACGGGTGCTGAGGTGCTGGTCGCGAACGCGGCGGATGACCTCCGTCGCGGCCAAATCAGACAAACCAAGATCGAGGAGCGCCAAAGAGGGCTGTAGCCGCTGAATCTCATGCAGCGCGGCACCGGCCGAACCGACTTGCGCAACCACGTGATAGCCGGCAATGGAGTTACAAAGAGCCGATAAACCTTCGCGTACCAGCGTGAGTTCATCGGCGATCAAAATGTCGATAGGCCGCTGTTCGAAGAGGGGAACGGCGGCGCTTTGGGTGGCTAATACTGGCATAGGCTGGAGTGACATAACTGCGTCTTACTGCAATGAATGTGCAAGGCAGCAGGCACTTATCTCACTCCAGCGCGGGGAATCGAAAACGCGGAGAGTACTAGCTGAAGCTGCGGATAGCCGCGGTTTCGTCGTCAAAGACCTCGAAAACCGTATAGAGCTTGGTGATCTGGAGCAAATCCTTGACGCGTTTGGACAATCCCAAAAGCTTGAGCTGGCCGCCGTTGTTGGTGACGGTAGTGAAGCCAGAGACCATCTCGCCGATGCCGGAGCTATCGATGTAGGAGACTTCCCCGAGATTCAACAGCAGCTTTTTGTTGCCCTTTGCCGCGAGATCACGAATGGTGTCACGGAATGCGCTCGCGCCCTCACCCAGAGTGACTCGTCCAGCCGCGTCGATTACCGTGACATCGCCAACTTGGCGAGATGTCAATTTTACACTCACTTCTGCCTCCTCATATGGGTCGAATACCTTTCGATCAGAAAAATCACGACTTCGCCAGATTCTTAACCAAACGAACTTCGGTGCCGCCGCCGGAACGCGGATGCAAATCGAGTTCGTCCATAAATGCCCGGATCAACAGGAGCCCTCGTCCGGATTGACGTAATAAGTTTTCGGGCGCGAGCGGATCGGGCAGCGAAGCCAGGTCGAAGCCGTCGCCTTCATCGCCCACGGTGACCGTCAAGCCGGTGGCCGACCGTTCTATTTCTAAATGGACCTTCTTGTTCTTGTTGTAGCGATTGCCGTGTACGACCGCGTTGACGGTGCATTCGCGGACCGCCATGCCGATCTGGCCTTGTTCGTCTTCGTCGAAACCGGCTTTGGCGGCTTCCCGTATCACCAACTCCTCGGCCTTGTCGACGCTGGGCAGCGTTGACTCTAGTGTGGTCTGAAGTTTCTCCATGTTCCCGCTACCGCGCCATGCCATAAGTATAGGAGTCTACTGACTATACCTTATAGAGCCCGTGACATTCTTAGTGAGATGGCGACAGGCGATCCGTTTCGTTTCGAGACCCGAATCCGTTTCATCGACACCGATGCGAGCGGGCGTATTCATTACACTGCCATGTTCCGTTATTTCGAGTCGGCGGAACTGGAATTCATGCGATCGCTCGGGATCCTGTATGGGGACGGCCCTTTCGGGTTTCCACGGGTGCACGTCGAATGCGACTTTCGGATGGCGATGATTCATGATGACCTAATTGTGATTGAAGTATGCTTGACGAAGCTTGGCAGAGCGTCGCTGCGGCTGGAATTCCGGACGTTGAAAAACGCAGAGCTGGCGGCCAAAGGCGTAGTGGTGATGGCTTGCATGGACCGCCGGACACAACGCGCGATCGCGATACCGGGCGAAGTCCGCGAGAAACTGGCGGCGGCGCTGGCAGCAGGGACGGCGTAGGAGACGAACATGGCGGCGGCTGACGCACTTCTTCCTAAAATACAAGGTGGCGCGTTCCTAATCGAGGACAGCACGTCCGAAAGCATCTTCACCGCCGAAGATTTGAGCGAGGAGCACCTTGCCATCGGCCGAACCGCGAGCGAGTTTTTTACGCAGGAGGTAGCGCCAAATCTGGAAGCGCTGCTACATCAGGAGCCGGGTCTTGGACCGCGGTTGTTGCGCAAATCGGCGGAGCTGGGGCTGACGGCGATTGCCATTCCCGAAAAATTCGGCGGCATGGAGTTGGACCTGGCCTCGACGCTCGTCGCCGAGGAACATTTAGGGCAGGATGCTTCGTACGCCGGCTGGCATGGCGCGCACACGGGAATCGGCACGCTGCCGGTTCTGTATTTCGGAAGCGACGAACAGAAACGCCAGTATCTGCCGAAACTCGCCAAGGTAGAGATGGTGGCGGCGTACGCTTTGACGGAGCCACAGGCAGGATCGGACGCGCAGGCGGCGCGGACTCGCGCGGATTTGAGCGCCGACGGCACGCATTACGTGCTGAACGGACAAAAGATGTGGATCACGAATGGCGGCGCGGCCGATTTGTTCACTGTATTCGCGAAAGTAGGCGGCGAAAAATTCACGGCGTTTCTGGTGGAGCGCCGTTTTCCCGGCGTTAGCAGCGGCGCCGAAGAAAAGAAAATGGGGATCAAGGGCAGCTCGACCACGGCCATTTATTTGGAGAACGTGCCGGTTC
Organism: Bryobacteraceae bacterium; assembly: GCA_036501045.1. Classification (GTDB taxonomy): domain Bacteria; phylum Acidobacteriota; class Terriglobia; order Bryobacterales; family Bryobacteraceae; genus Bog-105. The sequence goes on along the minus strand of DASYAX010000366.1, from coordinate 30,946 downwards.
CGGTGGAGAATGTGCTTGGCGAAATTGGCCGAGGGCACATCATCGCGTTCAACATCCTGAACGTGGGGCGGCTGAAGCTGGGCGCGCTGGCGGTGGGCGGGGCGAAGCGGGTGCTGGCGGTGAGCCTGAAGTACGCCAAGGAACGGAAGGCGTTCGGCTCGCCGATTGCGGAGTTCGGGGCGATTCAGCACAAGTTGGCGGAGATGGCCATCCGAATTTACGCCGCGGAATCGGCAGCGTGGCGGATTGTCGGCTTGATACAGGGACAGTTGGAAGGGTTTTCCTGGGATCAGCCGGACGCTTCCAAGACGATGCTCAAAGCAATAGAGGAGTACGCCGTCGAGTGTTCCCTCATCAAGGTGTATGGCTCGGAAGTGCTGGATTATGTCGTCGACGAAGGCGTACAGATCCATGGCGGCTACGGTTTCCATCAGGATTACGCGGTGGAGCGGGCTTACCGGGATTCGCGCATCAACCGGATATTCGAGGGAACGAACGAGATCAACCGCCTGCTGATTACCGGCATGCTGTTGAAGCGCGCGGCCCGCGGCCAATTAGGTTTGATGCCGGCGGCGCTGGCGCTCATGCGCGACATACAGAACGGCAACATTGGCTCCGCGGAAGCGGATGAGGAGCTGCGGCTGGTCCACAATGCCAAGAGCATTGCGTTGCTCGTGCTTGGCCTGGCGTTTCAGAAATACCAGGCTGCGCTCGATGGGCAACAGGAAATCATGATGAACGTGGCGGATATCGTGATGGAGGCGTTCACCATGGAATCGAGCCTGCTGCGGGCCCGCAAGGCGGCGGCTGTGGGCAAAACAACCATCGCGGCGGCCATGTGCGCGGCGTTTCTGCGAGACGCGATGGGGCGGGTGGAACAATCGGCACGCAACGTGCTGGGATCTTGCTCGGAGGGCGAGACGCTTCGCAAGAACATGTCCGTATTACGGCGGCTGGCGGTTTACGACCCGATAGACGCGGTGGCAGCGCGCCGCAAGATTGCCGGCCGGTTGCTGGCCAAGGAGCGCTACGTCCTTTGAATAGCTCGCGTCATTTGGGTAGCGTGCGTCATTTGGGTAGCGTGCTTCGATGAATTTACCGCTTACTCCCATTCGCTGTCTCTACCGTGGCGTGGATCTTTATGCCAAAAAGGTGGGAATCATTTCGGGCGGCTCGCGTTATACCTACGCGCAGTTTGGCGAACGCTGTGAACGGCTGGCGGCGGGTCTGCGTGCGGAAGGCGTCGAGCCGGGCGATCGCGTGGCGTTCCTCAGTTTCAACAACAATCAGTTGCTCGAAGGCTACTACGGCGCGCCGCTGCTGCGAGCCATCGTAATGCCGCTCAATGTCCGGCTCACGCCGCCGGAGCTGATTGAGATTTTGAACCATGCTCAGGCGAGCGTGCTGATCTTTGAGAACGATTTCGCGCCGCTCATCGACATTTTTCGCAAAGCGTGTCCCTCGATCCGGCGCTATGTGGCGATCAATGCTTCCGTTGCGCAGGCTGATCTTACTTATGACGAATTGCTAGCGCGTGGGCGCCTGGAGCGGCCCGACCTTCTTTCTTTCGACGAAAACGAGATTGCTGAGTTGTTCTACACCAGCGGCAGCACCGGCTCGCCGAAGGGCGTGGCGCTTTCGCACCGTACGATCTATTTGCACGCATTGGCGGTCACCGGCAGCATTACGCAAAACGATCGGTTTGTGGAGTTGCACACGATTCCCTTGTTCCACGCCAATGGTTGGGGCCGGCCGCAGACCGCCACTTTGAACGGCTGTACGCAGGTGATGGTGCGGCGCTTTGAACCGGCTCATGTGCTGCGGCTGATCCAGGACGAACATGCCACCGGCATGTCGCTGGTTCCGGTGATGGCGAACGCGCTGCTGAATTGCCCGGAACTGGGGAAATTCGATACTTCCAGTCTGCAGGATATTCACTTGGGGGGCGCGGCGTCGTCTCCCGAATTGATTGCTCGTCTCGAAGCGGCATTTCATTGCAACGTGATGGCCGGCTACGGGCTCACCGAAACATGCCCGGTGGCAACCTGCGCGCACACCAAAGGAACGATGCATTATGCCGACGAAGAAGACCGGCTGCGGCATCTGGCGATGGCGGGTTGGCCGATTCTCGGCAATGAGATTCATGTGGTCGATTTAGAGGGGAAGCCAGTGGCGCGCGATATGCAAGCCGTAGGCGAGGTGGTGATCCGCGGCGACAACGTGATGGATGGATACTACAAGGAACCGGAAGCCACAAAAGCGGTGCTGCGGGACGGCTGGCTGCATACGGGCGACATGGCGGTGTGGGACGAAGAAAACTACATCCACATCGTAGACCGCAAGAAGGACATCATCGTCAGCGGTGGCGAAAATATTTCCTCGATCGAAGTGGAGAAGGCGATCTTTGCGCACCCTGCGGTGTTTGAGTGCGCGGTTGTGGCGGCGCCGGATCCGAAATGGGGCGAAATTCCCGCGGCGATCGTGGTGCTCAAGCCGGGCGACCGATTATCGAGCGAGGAGTTACTGGCTTTTCTGGAACCACGGCTCGCGAAATTCAAATTGCCGCGGCTGGTGCAGTTTGCCGAAGGCCCGCTGCCGAAAACGGGAACGGGAAAGATTCTCAAACGCGAGTTGCGAGAGACGTTCTGGCAGGGCAAGGAGCGCCGGGTACAGGGAGGGTAGGGACGTTTTATATCTTTTCGTTTGCATGGCCCTCCTGGCCGCCGGCGCGATCCGGGCGCAAGACAGCGACACGATTCTACTGAAGAATTCCGGCCAGACCTATACGATCGTCTCCCAAGTAAAAGATCCTCACGAGCAAGAGGCGTTTCTCGATCTGTACCGCGAAGAAGTTCCGGCGGAGCGGCTTCGGCTGGCCGAGAGCTTTATGAAGCTGTATCCGCAATCCTGGCTGCTTTCGCAGGTTTACGACGCTGCGGCGCGGGCATCCATCGATCTTGGACAATACGCGCTTGCCTTGGACGAAGCGCGGTTTTCGCTTCGATTGATGCCGGAGAACCCCACGCTACTGGTCCTGGTGGCGAACGTCGAGGCGCAGACCAAGCGATTTGCCGCGGCGCAGAGCAGCGCGCGCGAGGCGATTGAGTATCTGGATCAATTTGTAAATGAAGCAAACTGGGACGAACTAAGAGCATCGGCGTACTTTGCACTGGGCCGGACCTATGCCGCGACGAATCAGCTTCCCGAGGCGCTGCAGGCTCTCAATCGCGCGTCGGCCTGGAATCGGAACGATGCCGAAATTTTCTATTTACGCGCCCTGGTGGAGTTGGGTTTGCATCAAGGGATGAAGGCCGCAAGCGATTTGACGTTTGTGGCTGGTTCTTCCTCTCTTCTCGACACGAAGGCACAGGACCAGTTGCGGCGAATGCAATTGCCAGCCATACTGCCGGAACGCGAGATCGGTTCGCGAGGGGACGTGCCGGAGGGTTCGCCCTCGGTTGCCATTCGAGAGGGCTATGCCGGGTCCGCGGCCTGCGAAAGCTGCCATGCGCGAGAGCATCAAACGTGGCGCGAGACCGGTATGGCGAATATGCTTCGCGTGTATCAGCCTCAAAGCGTCATCGGCAATTTTTCGGCGGGCAGCGAATTCCAGGGGATTCGCATGGGTATCGATCGAAGGCCCTATTTCGAATTTCAATCGCGTCCGGGCCAGTGGCAGCGCTTTCGCGTCGACTACACCATTGGCTCGAAGTGGCAACAAGGCTACGCCACGAAACTGCCCGACGGCAGTTTTCATGTGTTTCCTATCGAATATAATTCGCTGCGCAAGGCCTGGGTCAATTACTGGGAGATGATCGATCCACCAGGGAGCGAACGCGCCGTCATCACGGATTTTCCAAAGCTTCTGCCCGCCACGAATTACCAGGAGAATTGCGCCATTTGCCATACCAGCCAATTGATGGCTGCCGTTGACGGTGCGAGGCCGATGGAACATGCCACTTTCTTGGAGGCCGGGGTGAATTGCGAGATGTGCCACGGCCCGTCCGCGCGGCACGTGAAACAAATGCGCGCGGGGCAGGTGGTCAAGAAGGATGCAATGGAACCGCCCGTTGACTTTCGGCGGATCGGCAACCGCGAGGGCGTCCGAATCTGCGCGCAGTGTCATCGCCAGACAGCGGTGCGAGAAATCGGCAAACGACGGGAGATGAATTACTCGGCAACTACCGCCAGCTTTTTGCCAAAAACCTGGAGCCGCAACTATGACGCGTTCTCGCGCCGTGCGTTCTATAAGGATGGCCGGTTTCGTGAGACTACGTTCATCGTCGAGGCGTTCAGCCGGTCGGCGTGCTATCGGAAGGGAGTGGCGCAGTGCGCCACCTGCCACGCTCCGCACTTGGCGCACGCTTCGACAAATCCGACTTCGTTGAAATATCAGGACAAGCCGGACGAACTGTGCCTAAGCTGCCATGCCTCTTATCGTGGACATGAGACGGAACATACGCGTCATGCCGCCGGCTCGGAAGGAAGCCGGTGCGTATCGTGCCACATGCCGCGGATTGTCAATGCGCTATTGTTCCAGGCGCGTTCGCACGAAATCGAGATTCCGCGTGCAGATTTGACGGAACGTTTCGGGCAGAGCGAAAGCCCTAATGCCTGTCTCCTTTGTCATGTTGACAAGGATGCCCGCTGGGCGGAGCGAGAGCTTCAGAAATGGTGAGGCTGGGGAGTTGTTTCGTGCTGTTGGCGATGGCGGCGGGCGCGGAATCGGGGCCACGCTATGTCGGCTCGAAGGTCTGCTTCGGCTGTCACGCAGATATTTACCGGTCGTTCACCAAGACCGCTATGGGGCACTCGATGCGGACCCCAAGCGATCTAGGTCAGAGCGCCATTCCAGCAGACGCAACGGTAGCGGCGGCTTCCGAGGGGCACACGGTGCGGGTGTTTCACGACGATTCCGGCTGGTACCAGAGCGAGCAAGAGGCGAATGTTTTCGTTGATAAGCACAAGCTTGCTTACGTGATCGGTTCCGGAGCAAATGGCCTGACGCCCATTGTGCGCCGCGGCGAGCACCTATTTCAAGCGCCGCTTTCGTATTACTCAAAAATCGGCAAATGGGATTTATCGCCAGGGTACAAACACGCCGATTTGGGATTCAGCAGACCCGTCGAGTTGGAATGCGTTCTGTGCCATAGCGGACGACCTGCGCCCCTGGCGGACCAGAGTGGGGCTTATGCGGATCCACCTTTTCAGGAGCTGGCGATCGGCTGCGAGAACTGTCACGGGCCGGGCGAATTCCATGCTAGGGAGCCTACACGGCGAGGATCGATCGTGAATCCCGCCAAACTGGCTCCGCGGCTGGCGGAAAATATTTGCCTGAACTGCCATCAAGGCGGCGACGCGCGCGTGCTGCAGCCGGGCAAGAGCGATCTGGATTTCCGGCCAGGGCAATGGCTGATCGATACGGTCGCGATCTTCAAAGTTCCCGCGATGACGAGAGATTCCGATCTTCTCGAGCACCACTCGGCGATGAAGCTCAGCCGATGCTTCCGGGAGAGCGGGGGCAAACTCAGTTGCCTCACCTGCCATGACCCTCATGTAGAGCCGAGCGCAGCGGAGGCACCTGCCTATTTTCGGACGAAATGCCTGACCTGCCACACCGAGGATGGCTGCCGCTTGCCCAAGAAAGCTCGCGCGGCTGACGATTGCGCCGGATGCCATATGCCGAAGCGCAGCGTGGCGATGATTTCGCATTCGGCATTGACGAACCATCGAATTCCAGCGCGTCGCGATGAGCCGTTTCCCCAGCGTCAGTCGCCCGAAGGGGATGATCTCTTGCTGGTCGATCCGGCCGAGGGAAGGAAGGCTGCCATTCCGGACATCACTATCCTGCACGCTTACAGCGAGGTCGCAGCCCTGGACCCGAAGTATCAACAAAGATTCTTGGAGCTACTCGATCAGCTCGCCCGGGTTCAGCCAAAGACGCCCTTCGTACAGGCGGCGCTCGGTCACAAGCTGCTTGCCGAAGGGAAGGCAGCACAGGCGCTGCCACATTTATCGCTCGGTATGGCGCTCGATGAGGTCACGATATATGAGGACATGGCAAAGGCGCTGGCCGCAGTAGGCCGAGACGAAGAGGCGCTCGAATGTCTTCGCCAAGCGACTACCGCCCACCCATTTGACGCCGTGCTAATGAAGATGCTGACGCTGCAATATATTAAGTTGAAGCGCTTTGCGGAGGCTCGCGACCAGATGCAACGCTATGTGGAGCTGTTTCCGGAAGACCCGTTCATGCGGGGATTGTTGGCCCGGGTGACGAAGTAATGCCGTGCTACGTACACATCGCGATTGAATTGTTGCTGGGACTGTGTTCGTTAACGGCGGCGGAATGCACGGGCCCCGCGAACATCGAACGGGCCATCCGGACCGCGCCTTCGGCCGATGCTTACACGGCGCTAGGCTCCTGGTTTGCAGAACATCGCCAGCTTGCCTGCGCGGTGGATGCATTTAACAGCGCACTGAAGTTGGAACCGCATTCTTTCGAGGCACTCGACCGGTTGGGAGAGACTTATTCAGCCCAGAAGCGTTACTCGCCCGCTATCGAGGCGTGGAACAAAGCGGCTGCGATTGCGCCAAGAGACAACAGCGTTCAGATGGCACTGGCGGTGGCTTACGCGAACAACGGAGACTCTAAAAAAGCCACTGCGATTCTGACGAACCTGACAAAATCGGACCCCAATTTGGCTTTGGCGCACTTCAATCTGGCTACCGTGTATGCGGATCAAAAGTTCTTTCGCGAGGCGGCGGACGAATATAAAGCGGCCTTGAAGATCGATCCGAATGATGATGTTACTCGGCTGGCGCTTGTGAAAGCATACGCCAGCCTATCGAACGATCAGGACGCGTTGCCATTCGCCGAACAATACGTGAAACGGAAGCCAGCCGATGCCGAAGGGCATTTTTTGCTCGGCAGCGTTTATCGCGGCAGCGCGCGCTATCCAGAAGCAGAACGGGAGCTGAGGCAGGCGGTGCGGCTCAATCCGGACGATTACGGGAGCCGCTACGATCTGGGATTTGTGTTGGCGCATGAGGGGAAAACGCAGGAAGCGCTGCCGCAGCTCCAACGGGCGCTGGAACTGCGGCCAAACTCGTCGGAAGCGAGATTTCAGCTTGCGATGGTGTTGAAAGCGCTGGGGCGGAATCAGGAAGCCGCGACGGAACTACAGCGCTTCCAGAAGGAGAAACAGCAGGGCGTGGAGGAGAATATCGCGGCGGCGGCAGGCAGCGGCGCGAACAAACTGTTGACCGACGGCGACCCGAAGAACGCCGCGGAGAAATATCGTGACGCACTCAAGTTGGACCCCGGGGATGCCAAGACGTGGTTCAATCTTTCGATTGCACTTGACGAGCTAGGGGAGCGGTCGGAGGAAGAACGCGCGCTCGAGAAAGCACTGGCGCTGGACGCATCCCTTACGCTCGCGCACAATCAGCTCGGGCTGTTGAAGGCGCGCGCCGGAAAGGCCGAGGAGGCGGAAGAGCAGTTCAAAAAAGCCATCTCGATCGACCCGCAATATGCGGATGCGCAGAGCAATCTTGGCGTCCTGTATGGCAGGACCGGACGCGCACACGACGCCGAAGTGCTATTACGACAGGCAACGGAGAACAACCCGCGCTTACTCCAGGCGTTTCTCAATCTCGGCTTGGTGCTGGCAAGCGAGGGCCGCAACGACGAGGCAGCGGCAGAAATCTCAAAGGCGATGCTCATCGATCCGCACAATTTCACTGCAATTACGGCGCTCGGCATGGTGCAGAAGAAACTCGGAAAGGAAGACGAGAGCATTCGCAGCTTCGAGCGGGCTCTGGAGCTCCAGCCTAACTCGGCGGAGGGGCATTTGAATTTAGGGATTGCGCTGGCGGATCGCTACCGGCTCGAGGCAGCGTTGAATGAATTCTCGGCAGCGGAAAAACTGTCGCCGGAGGCTGCCGCGCCACATTACAATTTAGGGCGCGTCCTAGTGGACCTCCATCGCTATGAGGACGCCCGGCCGGAACTCGAGCAGGCCTGCCGTCTCGCACCAAATTATCCCGTTCCTTTTTATTTGCTGGGTTTGGCGGAGACCCGATTGAACCAAGGCGAGGAGGCGGTGGAGACCTTCCATAAGCTGCTGGTGCTTCAACCGCGTAATGCGGATGCGTATTTCCTGCTTGGTCAAGATTTGCAGCATTTAGGCAGGACGCAAGAAGCGCTCGAGGCTTGGAAGAAATCCGTTGAGATCGATCCAGGACAGACCGAGGCGCTTTACAATCTATCGCGAGCGTTAAGTAAGAGCAATCCGCAGGAGGCGCAATCGTATCGCGAGCGTTTCGCTGCCGCGCAGGGGCAGAAGCAACTGACTACGCAGGCGGAAACCTTGGGAAACTTCGCACTTGCGTCCGCGAAACGAGGCGATTATGCGCAAGCCGTCTCACAATTCCGGGAAGCGCTCCGGCAGTGCGGGGAATGCGGCTCGAAAGCGGATCTTTACAAGGATCTGGGTTTGATTGAGTGCAAATCCGGCGATATTGGGAGCGGCGAGAAGGACTTGCTGACGGCCAAGTCTCTCAAGCCGACGGACCAAGACACGGTGAAGGCGCTCGAGCTGATCGCACGGACGCGCGCCGAGCCGGTTCACCAATAGAGTTTCGCTAGAAGTGGAACTTCAGAGCGAATTGCAATTCCCTCGGCGCGGCTCCGGTTCTCAAGCCGGTGATGACTCCGAAGTTCGGGTTGCCCAAGGTATTATTCGGCGTACCGAAGATGGGCGTATTGGTCAGATTAAACGCTTCGGCGCGGAATTCGAAACCGGAATGCTCGGTTACCGGGAAGAGGCGGAATAGCGAGAAATCCAGATTCTTCGTCGCGGCGGACCTCAGGCTATTTCTGCCAAGATTTCCGTAGGTGTATAGCGGCGGCGTGGCGAAGGCGGCAGGATTCAACCACAGGTTGGGACCCTGATTCGCAGGATATGGGTTGGAAAGCGCCAAATTGGCCCGTTCCGTCGTGTTTCCGGTGTTCGAGATGTTTCCGTTACTCGTCGATACATCGAACGGCAGCCCGGAGTAAAAGCTTACGATTCCGTTCAGCGACCAATTTCCCAGAACGTAATCCACAAATCGGTTTCCCGAGTTATACGATTTTCCTTTTCCGAAGGGAACATCGTAATTCCAGCTTCCGGAAAACACGTTTGGCAGATCAAATCCGGAAACGCCTCTGTCGGCGTTCAGATCGTAGGGTTGCTGAACACTGCACCCTTCCGCGCCGAAACTACCGGAGCAGCCAACATCGATTGATTTGGATCGAGTGTAAGAGATTAAGTACGAGAGCCCCTTCGTAGCGCGTTGTTGGAGGCGGAACTGGAAGGCATTGTACTTACTTTGGCCAATGCTCTGGTCATAATAAGTCGGCGTAATGTAGGGATAGGGCTGGCGGCTGGCAACAGTGGCGGCATCTCCAGGTCCCGGAGTGGTGGCGGTATTCCGGTTGCCGCCGAGATTCAGTTGCAGGTCGTGGGCTCCTACATAGGCAAGTGACAGAACGGTGTTCTGGCCGAGCTGCTGTTCGATGCCGACATTCCATTGATCGGAATAGGGCATCCGATAGCTGGTTGGATCCATGAACCATTGGACCTGACCAAAGGGCGTCGCCGCCGGATACACAACGCCGCCCGAGCCGAGATTGAATGGATCTCCGATGGGCGCCGTCACGCCTTTCTGGTTCAAATTGTTCGCCAGAAGTTGTCCGACGTCGGGCCAAGCGCCTTCGTAATTCTGCGCCAACTGAATGACCGCGTTCCAATTGTCGTAAAACCTGCCATATCCCATGCGGACGGCCGTTTTGTCGGTAACGCGATAAGCCAATCCGGCCCGGCCTTGCCAATCCCGATAATCATTATGGTAGACGGCATTGTTGGCTAAGTTGGTAACCGTCACATGAGCGGGCAACGTGCCGCCGGGAATACACGGAAAGCCGACCGTGGCACTGCACGCCGGAGGAACCGCCGCGAGAATGTAAGTGCCGTTGTTGAGATTAAGATCGCCTACGTATTGATCGGGCGTATTGGGCGTGCCGTAGATTGGCCAAAGCGTGACATCCCAACGTATGCCGTAATTGACCGTCAGCTTGTCGGTTACCTTCCACTGATCTTGAAAATAAGCACCGTCCACCCAGCCGCCGCGCTCGGTTTCCAACACGTTCCGCTTGCCGGCATTATCTGGTACGCCTAACAGGAAGGACGCGAATGGATCGCCACCGGCAGAGGTAATCGGGTTCTGGGTCTGGGTGGAGGCGAAGGCAACATCGGCACCATAAATGGGCGAGCGCGTGTTATTCGTCGAAAAACTTGCCCCCATCTTCAAGTTGTGGCGGCCGATTATTTTAGTGAAATCGCCGCCAAACTCCCAGTTATCGGCGATCCGTGTATCTTGGACGTTATTCCCGCCCGTGGATACATAACCGGGTATACTCAACAGCGGAACAAACGGACCTTGGCCGCCTTGGAAGCCGCCGATGAAGTTGGTCGAAAAGCCAGCCTGCTCGAGCTGGGAAGCAAAACCCGAAGGAGCGTTCGCAAAAGTCTGCGCCGTCAGGTCGTCGCCCCAGTTGCGGCCGAAATGTACGTCGAGAATCGCGGTCGGACCGAAGGTGTGGGTCTCATGGATGGCCGCGTTCCAGCCCTCGATGCCGATGGCGTTGAGAGCGCCCGGATAGCCGGCGGATTGCGAGTCGTTTTGATGATAGTAGGAGATTCTTCCGAAGAGGTTGTCGTGCTCATGAAAGACCTCGTCGACGCGTCCGTTGTAGCTGTCTTGATTTACCCGCTTGGGCGTCAAATCGTAGGCATTCGTGCCGCTCCCCGTGAGAGCCCCGGCGGCGGGAAAGAGCGTCTTTGCATAGAGTAAAGCGCCCGGATTAATCAGATTCGCCGGAATGATGTTACCGGCGAACGGCGTCCGGCTATAACTACCATCGGGATTGGCGCTGGTGGAAAACGGGTTGTACAGTTGACTCTTGAGGCCGCTGAAATCGCCGCCCAACTGGGCCGCTGTGGGTGTGAGCAGCAAACTTTGACTGGCTTGGCTTTGGCGAAAGCCCTCATAGCCGCCATAGAAAAACGTCCGGTTCCTGCCGTTATACACCTTGGGAATCCAAACTGGACCGCCGCCCGCCACGCCGAATTGATTCTCGCGGAGCGGATTCACACTGGCAAGAAAGAAGTTACGCGCGTCAAGGTCCGAGTTTCGTAAGTATTCCCAAAGACTGCCGCTGAACCGGTTGGTGCCCGACTTAGTGACCACATTGACGATGCCGCCGGTCGCTTCACCGAACTCCGCCTCGTCGTTGTGGGACTGGACCTTGAATTCTTGCACGGTATCGACAATCGGCTCGAAATTGTAGTTGCCGATGAATGAGCCGAGATCGTTCACCCCGTCCAAGAGGAACATATTGCTGCGGTTACGCTGGCCGTTGAGCGCCGGGAACGAAAAGGCGCCGATCGCGCTGCCGGCAAAACCGCCGCCACCGCCCGAATTTTGAGCGACGCTCACCGGGCTCGCACCGGGAGTAAGCGTAAGAAGCTGGGTGAAGTTTCTGCCGTTCAGGGGGAGCTCATTGACCGCTTTTTCGTTGATAACGGTTCCCAATTCGGACGTTGACGCTTCGACAGCCACGGCTGCTGCTTCGACTGTGACCGATTGCTGAGTGGAACCCACCGTCAGGATGAAATTCATGGTGGCGGTCTGATTGACTTGCAGGGTAAAGCTCGGTTGGGTGACCGTCTGGAAACCGGTTTTGACTACTTTCAAGATGTACGACGCCGGATTTAAGTCAACGAAGACGTAGCTGCCGGTTGTGTTGCTCAGGCTGGCGTGGGAGACTCCCGTGGCCTCATTTGTGAGAGTGACGGCCGCACCCTGGACCACCGCACCACTCGAATCGGTGATGATTCCATTGATACTGGCGGTGGCCTGCTGCGCCGGCAGCCTTAGTGGAATTACCAGGAGAGACACTACCGAAGGAACGATGAGACAAATAGCGGAACGCAAACCGATTTTCATGGCTACTTGGTCCCTTTCTCGCCATTACATGGGCGGATTGGCTTAGTAAGTCAAAATCTTAAAGGTTCACAAAAGACCCTAATCAGTGCAAAGTTAGCGTTAACGTATCACAAGACTCAGCACCTGTCTAGTGAAATCTGGAAGCGCTTAGATTGGCAGTTTCGGGTCGGCGGATCGCAAGAGAAAGTATTCGTTGATCGGCCGGTCGTCTACGAGAGGCGGTACCCGTGGTCCCGGCTTGATGAAGTCCTGCAGCGGGTGCTCGCCATCGAGAACATCGTCAAACAAATCAGCGGGCGTTGAATCGGATTCCCATTCAACGAGATCTTTGGCCGCATTCGGCGGCATTTTTGCGGCAAGCTCTTCGGACTTCAGGGTGGGGAGCGGCTGCATGGTGGCGAGAAAATGGGTGCCCCATCCTTCAATCGATTCATAAGCGCGCACATAGGGGAAAGCGTTGCGCAGGGCCTTGGCGATGGCCGCCATGGTGGCCGAGTCGCCGCCGGGACACCATATCTGCACGATGCCTCCAGGACGCAAATGGGGCTTCAGGATGGCATAAAATTCCTGAGAATAAAGAAGACTGGAGGCCGGCGCGCCGATGGGCGGAGGCGGATCGGCGGCGATTACATCGTATTGTTGGGAGGAGCGTTCCAGAAACCGGCGGCCATCATCGATCACGACGCGAGCGAGCGGAGATTTCAAAAGCTCGGGCCCATCGGGATGGAAATAGCCGAACAATTTCGGAACGCTCGGCACCAGCTCAATGGCCGTCACGTGAATTCCCCAAGACAGCATGGAACGAAAGGTGGTGCCCATCCCAAAGCAGATCACCAGCCCATTGGTAGGCGGCCTTTTCAGAAAGGCGAGCGGCAGGTGGGCCATCATCTTCGTAATGGTGGTCAATTTGGTCATGCCCGTTCCATTGACGAGTAAGCGCTTATTCATTCCTTCGCCGCTTGCGATGACGGTTGCGGTGTAATCTCTCAGTTCGATGCGATGCGGGAACTTGGCGCCGTAAGTCCGCGCCATAACCGCCAATACGAGCGAGGCCGCGACTACCACGGCGTAAAGCACGCGCGGCTCGAGCTTCAGGAGCCGGGCGGCTTGCTTCCTCGCGCGGAAAGCGCTTATCAAACCGATCAAAAACAAGGGCAGAGAAATTACGCACAGGGCCCAATTTTCGCCGGCCCAAGGGAGGATGCAGAAGCCAGCGAGGAGCGGCCCCAAAATGGAACCCAGGACGTTCACCGCGTAGGCTCTACCGGCGCTCGCCGGATTGCCTGAAGAAAAGCGGTCGACCAGCATGGGGGTCAGAAAACCCACAAAGCCGCTGAAGGGAGCGATTCCGAGAGCGGCTCGAATGGCGCCGTAGGCGAGATCCACCACCGTGTTGGTGATCTCCGGAAATGGCAAGCGAGGATCGGCGAAGAACAACGGGAGGAGCGCGAGGAAGCCGAGCGAGATCCAAGCGGCATGGACGGGTTCGCAGGCGTGAGATCGAACCCATTTGCGATACGTCCATGAGCCGAGAAACGTGGCCGCGAGATAAAGCGCCAAAATCAGCGCGAAGGCGTAAACTACGTTGCCGAGGTAAACGGTGTATTGGCGAATCCAAACCACCTCCATGGCCATGCTGCAAAGGCCGGTGGCAAACAGAAGCCATAAGGCCCTACGGCTGGAGGGTCTGGCGGAGGATTCTGCTTTTTCGGAGGCCGTCTCGAGCGGCTCGGCAGCCGCCGATGGCAGCGTGAAGCTATGGAGAAGGACAGCCGCTGCCAAAATGCCATTCATCGCGCTGGCAATTCGCAGCGTGCCTTGAAAACCGAAAAGTTCGATCAGCACAAAGGCGGGAACGAGCGTGCCTAGTACCGCTCCGAGCACATTGGCTAGATATAGATAGCTGAAGGAATGTTCGGATTCGACGGCGTGAATTTTGCGAATGGCGGCCATGGCAAACGGGAAAGTTGCGCCCATGCAGGTACACCAGGGAAGGAGGGCGAGGGACATCCAGCCGCCGGAAGCGAGATAGTAGACCGAAGAACCCCAGGCCACGTCTTTTCCGGCGTCGCGCAGCAGACTATAACCCACGTCGATCATGAGAGGCGCGGCCCAACCGGAGATACCGATGAGCAGCTCGAGCAAAGCGTAGAGGCGGAGGGGCACGGCCGCCGAGGAGCGCGCAAAGCGGCGAATGAAAATGCCTCCCCCCCAGGAGCCAATGCCGAGGCCAGCCATGAAGACGGAAAGCACAATCGAAACCATCGGCGTAGTCACGCCGAATTTCGCCATGCTGAGCCGGAGCCAGATCACCTCATAAACGAGGCTGCAAAAACCCGAAATGAAGAAGAAGGCATAGAACCATTGAATGTTTACGGATCGCGTCTTCAAACAGGCTCTCCCGAGCGGGCTTCCTCGCGTAGTGAGCAGCGGTTCATGTTTTCCGGCTCTATGTTAACGTAGCCGCGTTGAGCACGAGTTTGCGCGAAGTAGTCCTCGAAGCAGTGGATATTCAGAAGTCCTACGGCGGGGTGCGCGCGCTGAAAGGGGTGTCACTCGAGCTGTTGGCGGGGGAAGTACATGCGGTGGTGGGAGAAAACGGCGCCGGCAAATCCACGCTGATCAAAGTGCTTACGGGCGCCATTCAACCGGACGCCGGAGAGATACGGCTGCGCGGCCAGCGAGTGGAGCACAACACACCCGCCAAGGCACGCGCACTCGGCATCGGCGTCATTTATCAGCAGCCGGCGTTGTTTCCCGATCTGACGGTGGCCGAGAACATTGCATTAGCTAAGGACAGCGCGAAGCTGTGGCGGAAAGTAGACTGGCGGGCGCGGCGCGATCATGCGGTCGAGTTGCTGAGGAAAATCGGCGCCGACATTCGGCCCGACACCTTGGGGCGCACACTGAGCATGCCGCAGCAGCAGCTTGTCGAGATTGCGAAGGCGCTGGACGCAGACGCCTCGATTCTGATCATGGACGAGCCCACCGCTTCGCTCGGCGACCGGGATGCAGAGGACCTGGTTCGGATCATTTCCGAGCTGCAGGCAAACGGCACGGCTTTCGTTTACATCTCGCACCGTTTCGAGGAGATATTCCGGCTGGCGGATCGGGTGACGGTTCTGCGGGACGGCAACAGTATCGAAACGCGGCCCATCGCCGGTACGACCAACGAAGATTTGATTCGGCTGATGGTGGGGCGCGAGCTGACCTCGGTGTTTCCGAAGCAAGCGGTCGAGTTGGGGGAAACGGCGCTCGCGGTACGCGACGTGAAGTGCGAGGCGCTGGGCGTCAAGAACGTGAATCTGGAAATCCGGAAAGGGGAGATTCTTGGCCTCGCGGGCTTGGCTGGTTCGGGACGCACCCAGTTCGCAGAAGCGCTATTTGGCTTGGCTCCGATCGATGGCGGGACGGTTTACATTAACGGCGAGGCGGTGACGATCCGATCTCCGATCGACGCGATGCGCGCGGGCCTGGCTTACGTTCCCGAGGACCGGCGCCGGCATGGCGTCATTCTTGAAATGTCAGTGGCGATGAACACGACGCTGGCAAGCCTGGACAGAGTCTCGAGCGACGGTTTTCTTCGTTTGCAGGCCGAGCAGAAAGTGGCGAGCGAGTTTGTGGAGCGGCTGGGAGTCAAGACACCTTCCACGGAGACGCCGGCGAAAAATCTGTCCGGCGGCAATCAACAGAAGGTCGCGCTCGCCAGGTGGCTGATGACAGATCCGAAAATCCTGATTCTCGATGAGCCAACTCAGGGCATCGATGTGGGGGCAAAGGCCGAGATCTACCAACTGATCGGAAAACTTGCCGCGAGTGGAATGGCCATCTTACTGATTTCTTCGGAGACAACGGAGGTTCTGGCCATCAGCGATCGGGTAGCGGTCATGGCAAAGGGAGAAATCGCGGGCGTGTTGAGCCGCGACGAGGCAACTCCGTATGGGGTGCTCGAACTGGCGTTGGGGCACGGGCGGGTTGCATGACAGGCCGATTCAAGAGCGGGCGATTCAAAAGTGAACGACCCAGCCTGATTGCGCTCGTTCTGCTCTATATTGGCCTTGCCCTCGCGGCTCCACGCTTTTACGAGGTGGAGAATTTACGCGATCTGGCCTTGACGAACGTCTCCGTACTGCTGGTTGCCATGGGTATGACGTTTGTGATCGTAGTGGCGCAAATCGACATTTCCGTTGGCTCACTTTTCGCGATAACGACAGTGGCATGCGGAGTGCTGGCGAAAGCGGGGGTGCCTACGCTGTTGCTCCCCATCGCTGCGCTGCTGATTGGATCGACATTAGGCGGCATGAACGGCGCATTGATTTCGTTTGTGAAGGCTCCTTCGATTGTGGTTACTTTGGCGACGATGGTTGCCTGGCGGGAGGCGTTGCGCTGGAGCACCGGCGGCGCCTGGGTAGAAGGACTGCCGGGCAGCTTTCAATGGTTCGGAATGGGGCAGGCGGCCGGGCAAATGGCGATCGTCGGAGCGGCACTATTTCTCTTCGCAGGATTGTGGTGGGCCTCGCGGAACGTCTCGGCATTCCGAACGATTTATGCGACCGGATCCGACACGGAGGCGGCGCGGCTGGCGGGTATTTCCACAACGCAAGTGGTTTTCTGGGTGTTTGTTTTGATCGGCGCGCTCACCGGCATTGCCTCTCTGCTTAACGTGGTGCGTTTCTCCGATGTTCCGGCAAATAGCGGGAATAACCTCGAGCTGAAGGCGATTGCCGCAGTAGTGGTAGGAGGAACGCCGATTACGGGCGGCCGAGGCAGCCTGCTTGGGACATTGATCGGCGTGATGCTGCTCGGTAGCATCGGACCCGCGCTGACGTTTCTGGGGATCAATCCCTACTGGGAGCAAGCCATTCAAGGCGCCATCATTCTGATTACGGTTTTATTGGAAGCCGTGGGCGCGCATCGCGAGAAGCGCCTGATTACCGCTTAGAGCAAACACTTGAAGACCAACAGCAGACAAGAATTGATCCTGGGCGTGTTGATCTTCGTCGAGATTGCGCTGTTCAGCGTTACCGGTCAGAACTTTCTTTCACTGAGCAACTTCTATGAATGCATCCGGCTGGCCGTAGAAATCGGCTTGTTGGCACTGGCGCTCACGCCGGTGATTGTGACCGGCGGCATCGATCTTTCGGTCGGTTCGATGATGGGCTTGTGCGCCGTGGTGCTGGGCGCGCTGTGGCGTGACGCGCATCTGCCGCTGGGCATCGCGATCCTGGCGACGCTGCTGGTCAGCCTGCTGGGCGGCGCCATCAACGGGATTTTGATTTCGCGCCTCCATGTTTCGCCGCTGATCGTCACGCTCGGAACGTACTCGCTGTTCCGCGGCCTGGCCGAAGGCATCACGATGGGCGCGATCAATTATTCGGGTTTTCCGGCAGATTTTCTATTCATCGGACAAGGATTTCTGGGCGGCACGCTGCCAACGCAGACCATTTTCCTGATTGCCGCGGCGGGTGGCTTTTGGGCGCTGCTGCACAAAAGCGTGATTGGGAGAGGCTTGTATGCAATCGGCCACTCGGCGGAGGGAGCGCGTTATGCGGCAGTTCCCGTAGTGCGGCGGGTGGCGCTGGTCTATTTGCTTTCCGGTCTTGCCGCAGGCGTAGCGGCCATTGTCTATGTGGCGCATCTCGGTCAAGCCAAACCGGACGCGGGCACCGGATACGAGCTGATCGCCATCACGGCGGTGGTATTGGGCGGGACCTCCATCTTCGGCGGATCCGGAACCATCGCCGGGACATTCCTGGGTTTGGCGGCGATTGTGATTCTGCAGAACGGTCTGCGCCTTTCCGAGTGGCCGGCAGAGTTGGCAGGCATTTTGACCGGCGTGCTGTTGGTTTCAACGATTGCGCTGGAACAATTGGTTCACAGACGGGAGGGCGAACCAAGAAAGGTTTCCCTGCGCGCGCGCTTGGCGCTAGTGTGCGCGGCGGTGCTGGCGGTGGGGTTACTGCACCATAGGGAAAATATCAAACAGAGCGGCGAAAGCGCTGCAAAACGGCGCGTCGTTATCGGCGTTATGCCGAAGGCGAAAGGCGATCCGTACTTTATCAGTTGCCGGGTAGGCGCCGAAGAAGCGGCCAAGGATCTCAATGCCGATATCATCTGGGACGGCCCAACCGGGCTGGACGCGGCGAAACAAAACGAAGTCATCGAAGGTTGGATTACACAGCATGTCGATGCAATCTCCGTCAGCGTGGAGAACGGCCCAGGAATTTCTTCCGTGCTGCGGAAGGCGCGGGCGCAGGGAATCAAAGTGGTTACCTGGGATGCCGACGCCGAAGCGAATGCGCGAGATTATTTCATCAACCAGGCGACGCCCAAAGGAATTGGCGATGCGCTAATCGATGAGACGGCGCGGGTCATGGGCGGTCACGGAGAATTCGCCATCATCACCGGCGCATTGAGCGCGGCGAACCAGAACTTGTGGATCTCGTTCATGCGAAAACGGGTGGCGGAGAAGTATCCCGGTTTGAAACTCGACACCATTCGCCCGAGCGACGACGATCGCGACAAAGCATTTTCGGAAACACAGACGCTGTTGAAGGTTTATCCAAGGATCCAGGTCATCGTGGGGATTTCGGCCCCGGCGGTTCCGGGCGCGGGAGAGGCCGTAAAACAATCGGGGCGCAGCGATGTCCACGTCATTGGCTTGTCTTTACCGAATTTATGCAAGCCCTACGTACACGCGGGTGTCATAGAGGCGGTGGTGCTGTGGAACACGAAAGATCTTGGCTATCTGGCGGTGGCGGTTCCAGCGGCGCTCGTTCGCGGAACGCTGCGGGCGGGGCAATCGAGCTTCAACGCCGGCCGTCTGGGAACGCTAAGGATCGAGGGAAGCGACATTATCCTGGGCGCTCCGGTGTTTTTCCGCAAAGACAATATCGATCGGTTCAATTTCTAGGCGTTAGGGTAATCTATGGGATCATAGGCAGCTTCATAACAGAAAAAGCCCGCTTTCCATGTCCACCATCAAAGAAGTAGCCGAGCTGGCGGGCGTTTCGATCGGCACGGTTTCACACGTCATTGGTGGATCCGTGCCGGTGAGCGACCACCTTCGCCGCAAGGTAGTGAATGCGATCCGTACGCTCGATTACCATCCGAATCACATTGCGCGCAGTTTGAAAACGCGAAAGACGCGAACGCTGGGGATTGTCGTTCCGGACATGACGATCCCTTTTTTTCCGCAGGTGATTCGCAGCGCCGAGTTGGCGGCGCATGCGCGCGGCTATGCGATCATCGCGGTCAATTCGGACGACAGCACCACGCGCCAGAAGGAAGTGCTTTCTCTGCTTCGCTCGCAGCGGGTGGATGGAATTCTGCTGGTAATCGCTTCCGGCCAGGGGTCGCAAGCGCAAGTTCCCAAACTTATTGATTCCGGCATTCCGGTAGTCTGCCTGGACAGACTGCCCGACCGGATTGAAGTGGATTCCGTCTGCGTCGAGGATTGCGCGGCGGCCGATATGGGCGTCTCGCATCTGCTATCGCTGGGCCATACCAGAATCGCCGTCTTGACGGGCCCGCTCACGCTAAAGAACGAGCGGGAGCGCCTGCGCGGGTATGAGTCGGCTTTGAAGCGCGCCGGAATTGCGCCGGCGGCTTCGCTGGTATGGGAAACGAAGCTGCAGCAGGAGGACGTGATTCGCACCTGCAAACAAAAGCTTTTGGGCTCCATGAAACGGCCCAGCGCGCTTTTTTCGACGAATGGCGTCACCGGATTAGGCGCCTTGCGCGGCATGGCCGCGTGCAAGCTGAGCACGCCCGACGATATTGCCTTTGTTACGTTCGACGAACTGACTGCCGAAGACATCTTCCATCCGGCGATCACCTCGGTGGTGCAGCCCGCCTATGAGATTGGCTATCGCGCCGCTGAGATTCTGATGGAACGTATCAAGTCAGGCTCGAACACCGGACCCAGAATCGCCGTGCGCTTACCCGCGACTTTAAAGATTCGGGAATCTTCGGTATCGCACCGGGTTGGAGCGGCTCCCGTCCGGTCCGCTTCGTTGCGAGCCCGGGCGAGGGGTTAGGATGAGCGGCGGCTAGAAGGTAATGCGGCTTTTCTTGGCTTCAATCTTAGAGGCGTCGAGGCCCGGAACCTTTTCCAGTTGCTCGACGGACTTGAAGTCGCCATTCTGCTGCCGATAGGACACGATCGCCGCGGCTTCCTTGTCGGAAAGCTGCAATCCGGTCTTCAGGTCCTGCGCGGAGGCTTTATTTACATTAATGGCGTTGGCAGCGGGAGCAGCGGTCTGTGGAGGAAAATTCTTTGCGAGATATTGAACGATTTCGCCAAATTCGTCCTCGCTGCCTTGCGCTCCGCGCGCCACCATATTGAGAACAACCTGCGTCCAGCCATCCTGTGTGTTCCCTCTTCCGATTACGATTTGGGCGCCGTGACACGCGCTGCAGATTCTGACGAAGGTATCTTTCCCGGGTCCATCGGGCAACTGCTGATCGGCATGAGCGCTAGCCGCGAACAGTAACGCAAGCAATGGCCAGATTAGAGGGCGCCACCCGGTTCTCACTGTGTTCAAATTGCTCATGACTTATTATCGAGGAGTAAAAGCCATTTTCTCACGGGGCCATCGCGGGTTATAGGCCCCCTCTGTGATATACAAGATGGGGATTTAAACGTTACAACGACACGCGCCAAGTGATATGAGAACCAAACGAATTGGCTTGATTGCGATCTCTATCGGCTGCGCCGTGATGCCGGGCGCCAATTGGCTGACCGATGGAGGCAGCCCCAAACGCACGGGATGGCAGCAGAACGAGACGATCCTCACCAAAGACAACGTCAAGGACATGAAGCTTTTGTGGAAGCTTCACCTGGATAACGCGCCGCGCGAAATGCACTCGCTGTTCCCGCCCCTGATCGCCGGTCAAATCCGCACCGGCAGCGGGATGAAACAAATAGCCATTGAAGCGGGCTCTTCCGACAACGTCTACGCCATCGACGTTGCCGCCGGGACGGTTCTCTGGCAGAAGCACTTTCCGTATGTGTCGCAAAAACCGGAATTGCCAGGCAGGGGCCCGCTTTGTCCCGGCGGACTCGTCGCCACACCGGTAATTGGGCCGCCGAACGCTTCCGGTCCCACGCCGGTCTACGTGGCTTCAAGCGATGGAATGCTGCACACGTTGAGCATGGCGGACGGCGAGGATCTGGCTCCCCCGGTCGACTTTCTACCGCCAAACGCTAAGGCGTATTCACTGAATCTTTGGGAGAACGTCATCTACAGCACGACCGCACAGGGCTGCGGCGGCAACCCCAACAAATTTTGGGCGATCGATCTGAGCACACCGGCCAAAAGCGTAACCTCCTACGATCCCGGGGGCCGCGGCGGCTTGTGGGGCCGCAGCGGCGCGGCTATCGGATCCGACGGAACTGTTTACGCTCCCACGGGAGACGGGCCCTTCGATCCGCAGAAACACATGCTGAGCGAATCGCTAGTGGCGGTCACACCGAAGGAATTGAAGTTAAAAGATTATTTTTCGCCCCCGAACGCGGCGTTCCTTTGGAAGCGCGATCTCGACATGAACGTCACGCCGGTGATTTTCGATTATCAGGGGCGGGAACTGCTGGCAACCTCGAGCAAGGAGTGCCGCGTTTTTCTACTGGATTCGAAATCACTAGGCGGCGCGGATCATCGCACACCGCTCTACCGGTCGCCGCTGATGTGCAACGAAGAGGTGAATTTCGCGGCAGCGGGCGTATGGGGCAGCATGGCGAGCTGGCGCGATTCGAACGGCACCCGCTGGGTGCTCGCTCCGTTCTGGGGCCCGGTTCATCCGGCATTCAAAGTACCGGTCAGCTATGGCCCGGTGGAACATGGCGCCGTTGTGGCGTTCAAGGTAGAAGCGCAAGACGGCAAAACAGTGCTGACGCCGGCCTGGATGTCGCGCGACCTGAACCAGGCCGAGCCGCCGGTGATTGCCGACGGAATCGTATTCGCTTATGGAAGCGGCGAGGACAACACGCAAGTAACACCCGCGGCAGGCCTCACCGCCAATACTTCGGCCAATCGCGTAAAGGGCTCCACTCACGCGATCCTGTACGCGTTGGACGGCGAAACAGGAAAGGAATTGTGGTCGAGCGGCAAGGACATCACCTCTTTTGCGCACTTCACCGGATTGTCTGTCGCTAATGGCCGGGTGTACCTGGGCACGTACGACAGCAATCTCTATTCCTTCGGGCTTTCGGAAAAATAATCGTTCATGAGACATTCTTGCGCGCTGGGTTTCCTCTTGCTCGGATGTGCTTGCGTTGGAAATGCACAGATGGGCCGCACGACGGACTGGTGGTCCTATGGCGGCGACGCCCAGCGGACCGGCTGGGAGAAGAACGAGCAGAAATTCACCAAAGACGACGTGAAGGATTTCCGGCTTCTTTGGAAGATGAAGCTGGATAATTCGCAGAAGGGTCCGGGGGCTCTGATGGCTCCGGTTATTGTCGGGAATCTGATTGGCTCGCGTGGTTTTAAAGAACTGGCCATAATCGCCGGCAGTTCCAACAGGCTTTGGGCGATCGATTCGGACCTCGCGAGAATGTACTGGCACAAGGATTTCGGCGCTCCGAAAAAATCGGGGAATCGCGGTTCTTGCCGGGCTGGTTTGACTGCGATGCCGACGCTTTCGGCGCCGGTGGTGTTCCACTTCCCAACCACTCCGGCACGGCCGAGCTCGACCGCGCGAAAGGCTCCCGCAGGCGAATCACAGGCCGCCATGATGAAGCGGGTTTTTTCTCCGAAGCCCGCCTACCTGGTCTCGAGCGACGGAATGCTGCACCGCTTGAATGTGGATGATGGCTCCGATCTCGAGGCGCCCCTGGCCTTTCTGCCGGCCAATGCGCAGGCGCATAGTCTGAATGTGACTCAGGATGCGATCTACACGAGTACGAGCGAAGGATGCGGCGGGTCGCCCAATGCAGTTTGGGGCATCGATTTAAGCGCTGCGCCGCCAAAGGTAAGCTCTTTTGTTTCGCGCGGCGCCGGTTTCGTAGGCTTGGGCGGCGCGGCGCTTGGCAATGACGCTACGGTCTACGCGCAGACCGGCGCCGGCAAATTCGATCCGGACGCTCATGAATACGGTAATGCGGTGTTGGCGCTTACGCCAAAGGATTTGCAGCTCAAGCAGTATTTCGCGTTCCCGGAGAGCGCTTCGAGCGGGAAAACTCTCGACATGAATGCCACCACTCCGTTGGTGTTCGCCTATAAGGGCCTGGATCTCGTTGTGGCGGCTGGGCGGGATGGCCGCTTGTATTTATTGGATTCGAGCGCGTTGGGCGGAGCGGATCATAAAACGCCGCTATATCAGACGCCTCTGATTTCGACTGGTGGAATCTGGGGCAGTCTTTCGAGTTGGCAGGATATCGGCGGGGTGCGTTATGTTCTCGCCGCGGTTTGGGGACCGCTGAGCTCCGAGTTGAAGGTGCCAGTTACTAACGGCGACGCGCCGAATGGCTCGATTGTGGCGTTTAAGGTGGAGGAGCAGGACGGCAAGCCGGTTTTGACGGCGGCCTGGGCTTCCGAAGACATGCAATCGCCCGCGCCGCCTGTGATTGCGCAGGGTGTCGTCTTTGCACTCGCGAATGGCGAATACATTCGCAGAATCCGAAAATCGCGCGGTTCCGTTCGCGTGGAAGAGCGTCCAAAGAACGGGACGCATGCGGTTCTCTATGCGCTGGATGCCGCCACCGGCAAGCAAATGTATTCCACCGGCGACCAAGTCGCCTTACCCGGCAGCTTGACGGGATTGTCGATCGCGAATGGAAGATTGTATTTCGCGACCACCGATAACACGATGAACGTTTTCGGGAAATATCTGCAGACCGAGCCGTAAGCTCCAGCGTTTAGAAGGTCTTGATCCGGATGTTGCGGGTTTCGATCTTCATCGCGCAATTCGGCAGACGATGAACCTGGATTCCGATCTCGCCCTGCATCTTGCGGCCGGCGGTATCATCGTCGACTAACTCGCTCATAACCCGTCCGTTGAGTAACTGGATCAGCACATTGCCGCGCGCGATGATATCGAGATCGTTCCAACCGTCCGGTTTGATGAGGCCCTTCAACTCATCGCTATCGCCCAGCGATCCGATGGAGCCGGGCTTCTGGCCGTTCGAGATATAGGCTATCTGTCCGCGCAGCGCGAGGAAGCCGCGAGCGCGCTCCTCATAAATCTGGCCGGTGTATCGCTGCTTGAGATCGATGTCGGCCTGATATCCCTGCATGACCCATTTGGCGATATCGGGGCGTTCGATGCTGCGGTATTGGATGCCGCTGTTTCCGTCGTTCACGCCGGTTAGGCGGTACTGCACTTTAAGCTCAAAATCGCCCGGTTGTCCACCCTTCCAGATACAGAAAATATTCTGTTTCGGCTGGTGGTCCAGCTTGGTTTCGCCCACAATAGCGCCATTTTCCACTCGCCAGAAATCGGGATCGCAATCCCAGCCGTTCAACGTCTTGCCGTCAAAAATCGAATGAAATCCACTCTCTTCGAGTGGCTTGACGGGCAAACCGCCCGCGTGCTGGGCCTGCAAACCAAAGGCCGCGGCAACGGAAAGGGCCGCGAAATAAAAAAGTTTTCGTAATTTCAGAAACATGGTGTATCTCCTAAACGAGCGTTCGCACTTTTTCCCAACTTCGATTCTTCGCCGAGGTAAGTACAGCGTTGGTGACGTAGTCGGTAAGCAGCGCTTCGCGGAAATTGGGCGAGGCATTCTTAGATCCCTCGAGCGCGGAAAGAAAATCAGCGGCCTGGTGGATGAAGGTATGCTCGTATCCGATCTGCAAACCGGGCACCCACCAATGCTTCATATAAGGATGGTCTCCGTCCGTCACGTGAATACTCCGCCAGCCACGCAAGCGGCCTTCATCGCGATGGTCAAAATATTCCAGGCGATGCAGGTCATGGAGATCCCAGCGGATTGATGCCTGCTCTCCATTGATTTCGAGCGTGTAAAGAGCCTTGTGGCCGCGCGCGTAACGGGTGGCTTCGAAAGTAGCCAACGAGCCATTCCGGAAGCGGGCGAGAAAGGCGCTCGCATCGTCAATCAGCACCGGTTCGGTGTTGCCCGTGAGATTGTGGCGGCGGCTCTTGATGAAGGTCTCGGTCATGGCGGTGACCTCATCGATCTCGCCGTTGAGCCAAATTGCGGTATCGATGTTATGCGCCAGAAGATCGCCGGTGACGCCGCTGCCTGCCACACTGGCATCCAGACGCCAAAGGCCTTCGCCCCCTTGCGGCAGATCGCGTGAGATCGTCCAGTCCTGCAGGAACACGGTACGATAGTGAAAAATTCTTCCCAGACGGCCCTCGTCGATCAACTGTTTCGCTAACTGCACGGCCGGGACGCGGCGATAGTTGTACCAGACCATATTGGCGACACCGTTCTTCTCGACAGCCGCCACCATGGCTTCCGATTCCGCCACGTTCCGCCCCAGAGGCTTCTCGCACATCACCATCTTGCCGGCGTTTGCGGCGGCGGTGGCGATTTCGGCGTGGGTGTCGTTGGGGGTGGCGATATCGATGAGATCGATGTCCGGAGAATCTACCAGCTTGCGCCAATCGGTCTCGAAGCCGTCAAAGCCCCAATTCGCCGCAAAGGCCTGGACGCGTTCGGCACTTCGTGCGCAAACTTTCTTGAGAATGGGCCGATAGGGAAGATCGAAGAACTGAGGCGCTTGCCGGAATGCGTTCGAGTGGGTGCGCCCCATGAAACCGCAGCCTACGAGTCCGATATTGATTGTCTTCACGATCTACTCTCGATGCTCAATCCCAGCCGTGCGCGTTGCGAACCGCGATCATGACACGCAGAACGTCATTCCAGGTTTTGGGATCGAGCATCACCGAGTTCGGGAACATGCAGCCGTCCCAGCAAATATGCGCGAAGGCGCGCGTGAGATTGCCGTCGTCATCGCGCAGCCATGCGCCCGCGTCCCGGACAATGTCCAGTTTCCCGTTGGGATCGAGCGGCAGACAGTGCCTTCCCGTTTTATCGTGCGAACCCGAGCCTTTTACCGTGCCGTCGTTTTGCGCCACGTGAAAATCGATGGTCCAGGGCCGGAGAGCGCTGGCCATCTTACGGTACGCCGCGGCCAGCAGATCGTGTTGGGACCAATCGAAGTTTTCCGGCAACAGACGGTCTTCCGGGGCGTTGAATCCCATGGTGAACAGCATGGTGTGCGCCATATCGGCCTGGAAACCCAATGTTTTCGGACGATCCACCAGCTCGAGCAATTCCAGGTTGCGCCGCCAGCTATGCATGCCGGCCCAGCAGATTTCGCCCTCGGCGGCCAGCTTCTCCCCGGAGTCTTCGGCAATGGTACAAGCCTCGCGGAACGTTTGGGCGATGCGTTTGGTGTTCTCGGTCGGATTTTTCGCCCATTCCGCGGGACTGGTAGCCGAATCGATGCGGATGACGCCATACTTCCGGATGCCGAGGTCACGAAGCTTACCGCCGATCCGGCACGCCTTTTGGACCTGCGTCAAAAATCGCGCTCGCTCCGTCTCATCGCCCATGGCGGAGCCGCCGGTAGGAGGCCACACGGGCGCCACAAGCGAGCCGGCCAGCAGCTTCTTCGAAGCAATCCGATCCGCCAACCGCGCAAGGTCGTCATCGGACGAATCGATATCGGTGTGCGGCAACGAAAGAAATAGATCGATACCGTCAAACCGGACGCCGTCTATTTCCGCGGCGGCGGTGAGATCCAACATGGTGTCGAGGCCGATCGGCGGCTCGGCGTCGCCGCCCTTACCGACCAGTCCCGGCCACATCGCGTTATGCAGCGCGGGGAAGGTGTGAGTCTTGCTCATTGAGTTATTGGGGTCTAGCGGAACTTTGAAACGTATCAAGCTCCGAAGCGTATCTTATCGAATTGCACCGCGAAGCGCGCGCTCTTTCATTGCCACGAACAGGATCGGAACCAGAATCAGCACATGGATTGTCGAAGTAATCATGCCTCCCACAATGGGAGCGGCAATCGGCTTCAT
This sequence comes from Bryobacteraceae bacterium, assembly GCA_036501045.1. Classification (GTDB taxonomy): domain Bacteria; phylum Acidobacteriota; class Terriglobia; order Bryobacterales; family Bryobacteraceae; genus Bog-105. The sequence continues at coordinate 3,895 of DASYAX010000366.1, read as the reverse complement.
GACATCTGAACCGATACCCGATGCCCAAAGGAGCGGAGCCAAGCTGGCCAGCACCGCCGCGACCGTCATCAGCTTGGGACGCAGCCGCTGAACCGCGCCCTCAATGACCGCAGCTTCGATATCCGCTTTGGTAAGCGGGCCACCGGCTTGCAACCGATGGTCCAGCGCCTGGTGTAGGTAGACCACCATCACCACTCCTGTTTCGACGGCAATTCCAAAGAGGGCGATGTATCCGACCCAGACGGCGACACTGAAATTGTAGCCGAGGAACCATTGCAGCAGCAGGCCGCCGGTTAGCGCATAGACGGTGGGAAAGATGAGCACCAGCGCCTCCGCCACCGAATGAAACACGAGGTAGAGCAATACGAAGATGACGAAGAAAACGATGGGCAAAATCAGCGTCAATCGCCGCTTGGCGCGCAGCTCGAATTCGTATTCGCCCGACCATTGAAAAGAGTAGTTGGCCGGAAGCCGCAGCTTTTCCTGAAAGCGCCGTGTCGCCTCAGCGACGAAGCCGCCATAATTCGTGCCTTTGAGGTCAATGTAAACATACCCGGTAAGCGCACCGTCCTCATCGCGGATCATCGCCGGCCCGCGCGAAAAAGAGATGCGGGCAACTTGTCCCAGAGGAATTTGGGCGCCGGATGGCGTCGCGACCAACACCTCACGCATTTGCTCCGGGCTATTCCGGAAGTCCCTCTCGTAACGCACATTGATCGGGTAGCGCTCACGCCCTTCAATGTTCTCGGCAATATTCCGTCCGCCAATCCCGGAAGCAACGGCGGTTTGAATGTCGGCCACCGTCAAGCCGTAGCGCGCCGCCTCCATGCGATTGGGCTCCACATTGATATAAAAACCTTGGGCAACCCTTTCTGAAAATACCGATCGCACCTGTGGCATAGCCGAAAGCACGTTTTGTATCTTGGCGGCGAGCTTTTCGATTCCGTCTACATTCGGCCCCTGCACCTTAAGTCCCAATGGCGTTTTGATCCCCGTCAGTTCCATGTCCAGGCGATTCTCGACCGGCATTGTCCAGGTGTTTGAAAGGCCGGGAAACTGAAGCTTTTGATCCATCCGCTGAATGAGCTTGGCGTAGGTCATTCCCGCAGGCCATTGCTCGCGAGGCTTGAGCATGATCGTCGTGTCATACATATCGAGCGGGGCATTATCCGTCGCGCTGTCGGAACGCCCGACTGTACCGAAGACGCTTTGCACCTCCGGGAAACCGCGCAGGACGCTATCCTGTTCCCGCAACAGCGTTCCCGCCTGCCCGATCGCGATGCCCGGTAAAGCGGTGGGCATGTAGAGGGACGAACCTTCAAAGAGCACCGGCATGAATTGGCTGCCCAAGCGAAATGCCAGCGGGAGCGTCAGAACGAGAAACAGCAGATTCAGAGCTACAACAAGCTTCCGGTGATGCAGGCAAAAGCGCAGCACCGGCAGATAGAGGGCCTGCGTGATTCGTGAAATCGGATTAGCCCGCTCGGGGACGAGGCGGCCGCGGATCAGCAGCACCATAAGTACCGGCACCAACGTGATCGCAAGAATCGAGGAAGCGCCGACCGCCAGCGTCTTTGTCCAGGCAAGCGGCCGAAACATGCGTCCTTCCTGCGCCTCCAGCAAAAACACCGGCAGAAACGACACCACGATGATGAGAAGCGAAAAGAACAGCGCCGGCCCGACCTGCTTGGCCGCCCGGATCAGCACATCCCGGCGCTCCGTTTCGGGAACTAGCTCCGCAGCGCGTTCCTGACGTTCGGAAAGATGCCGATAGCCATTTTCGACCATGACGATGGCGGCATCCACCAACACGCCGATCGCCAGCGCCAAGCCGCCCAGCGACATGATGTTCGAGCTGACGCCGAAGGCATACATCGGAATAAACGAAATCAGCACAGAAACCGGCAGCGCCACGATGGCGATCAGCGCCGAACGGAAGTGAAAGAGAAAAACAATAATCACCAGGCTGACAATAGCCGCTTCTTCGAGCAGATCCCGCTTCAACGTGGCAATGGAATCGTCGATGAGGCCGGATCGGTCATAGCCCGGCATAATCTCGACGCCGGGCGGAAGCGAAGGTCCAAGCTCACGCAGCTTACGCTTCACGCCCGCAATGACCTTCAACGCATTCTGGCCTTGACGCATCACGACAATCCCGCCAACGGTTTCACCTTCGCCGTTCCACTCCGCAATACCTTCACGAATATCCGGACCAAAGGTCACGCTGCCGAGATCGCGCAGCATCACAGGAGTGCCATTGCTACTGCCCACGGCAACCTCCGCTAGATCGTTGAGCGAATGAAGATAGCCGAGACCGCGGATCATGTACTCGGCGCCGTTCAAATCGAGAACACGGCCGCCCACTTCATGGGCGCTATCTTTCACACGGTCAATGATCATCGACAGAGGAATGTTGTAAGCTCGCAGCTTATTCGGATCGAGCTGGACCTGGTACTGGCGCAAGAATCCGCCGATGGTGGCAATCTCGGCAACGCCCGGAACCGTTTCGAGCGCATAACGCAGATGCCAATCCTGAAGGCTGCGCAAGTCCGCCAGAGTGTGGCGATGGCTGGTGTCCACAATCGCGTATTCGTATACCCAGCCCGCTCCCGTGGCATCGGGACCGATGGCGGGATGCACATTCTCCGGCAGTTGGCCGCTGATTTGCTGTAGATACTCAATAACGCGTGAGCGCGCCCAATATAGATCCGTTCCGTCCTCGAAAACAACGTAGACGTAGGAATCGCCAAACATGGTCTGTGCGCGGACGGCTTTGACATGAGGCGCGGCCAGCAGGCTGGTAACGATGGGATAGGTGACTTGATCTTCGATGACGCCGGGGGGCTGGCCGCTCCAGCCTGTGTGCACGATGACCTGCACGTCGGAGATGTCCGGCAAGGCATCGAGCGATATGTGTTCAAGCGACCAGATGCCGGCGAGCGTGAGCATCAACACGCCGGTAAATACCAAAAAGCGGTTGCGCGCGCAGACTTCTATGATTTGCGAAAGCATCTCACATTCCGCCTTCCGCATTCACGCGCAGTTGCTTGGCAGCGAGAATCAGCCCATTTTTCCGAGCGGTGATCGTGACCTGCCACGAGCCGCCGGAACCCAGGACGCCGGCTCCCTCGTACAGGCCATTGCCCTTGCCACTGAGCTTCGCCGTAGTGGTCATGGCAGCCATCGCCATCGCCGGCATAGCCGGCATGTAGAAGGTGACCGTGACATCGGCGCCATCCAGCGGTGCGCCCGTGGTATCGGCGAGCTTGATATGAAACGTATTGCCGCCCTTATGCGGCGGGCTGGGAGTGGTTGTAAAATCGACTATTGCCGCCACGTTCTTCGCGGAAGCCGCGGGACCGCCCGCGCCGGGCGGAGGCGGTGTATAAGAGCCCGCTGCCGCCTGCAGTTGGCTTTCGGAATCCAGTAGGAAATTGGAGGAAATTACAATCTGCTGGCCTGCCTGAAGACCTTGAAGGACAACAAACTGATCTCCCACCCGCGGACCGAGCACGACTTCTTTCGGCTCAAAACGGCCGCCGCCGCGAACCAGAAACACCACTTGGCGCGTACCCGCTTGAACAACCGCCGAGGCAGGCAGCACCAGTTGCTTACCCAGATTCGATTTCAAGTTGACATTCACAAACATCCCGGGCTTGAGCCGCACGCCGGGATTGGCGATTTCCAGCCGCGCGCGCGTAGTACGAGTCGCCAGATCCACTTGCGGCAGGATGCTTTCAATGCGCCCGGCAAAGCTGCGGGTTGGGTACGCATCCACGGCGATTTGCGCCGCGTCGCCCGGCTTCAACTCCCCGATGTCGTTCTGAGAAATCTGCGCATACACCCAGACTCGCGAGAGATCGGCGATGGTATAGAGACGCGTGCCCGGCTCGAC
>DASYAX010000365.1:0-8008 GCA_036501045.1 Bryobacteraceae bacterium | reverse complement strand
TACAATTACGCAACAACTGGTGAGGAATCTGTTTCTGTCAACCGACCGTTCCGTAGTACGCAAAGCCGTGGAGTTCTCCATCGTTCCACTAACGGAAGGCATCCTGCCGAAGAAGGGCATCCTGGAGCTCTATCTGAATATCGTCGAGTGGGGGCCGGGGATCTACGGCGCGGAAGCAGCGTCGCGATATTACTTCGGGGCATTTGCCAATCGCATTATGCGCGAACAGGCTGTAGAGCTTGCCGAGATACTGCCTGCTCCGTTACAGCCTAACCGCATTACGCCATATGGTGCACGAATTCTTGAGCGAATGCTGCAAATGGGCTTCCGACCGATTCAATGCACCAATGTATCTGGCGATGGTCAGATTGTGTTCACCGTCCGAGATGCGGACATGTGGAATGTTTTCGCTCTTGTGGTTCGCCAATATTCTGTCCGTGCGTAACGGGTTGACTGGCAGCGGGATGAATGGAAAGAATCGGAGACATGCCAGTGCTTTTGCTGTTCGTGTTTCGATTCGTCCGCTTGCTCCTCAGCGGATATCAGGCGGTTGCCATCGAGAACGCAGCGCTGCGAATGCAAATCGCAGCGTTTCAACGAAAACGGAAGCGCCCGCTGCTGACGACCTTGGACCGGGCATTTTTGATCACTCTCCGCACCCTGTGGTCCGACTGGCGACTTCCCTTGCTTTATGTCCAGGCAGACACTGTCGTCCGTTGGCAGCGCGAACGGTTTCGCAGATTCTGGGCCAGGTTGTCCAAGCCACAGCGCCGGCGTCGATGTCGCCCCGGCACCGCCGCAGAACTCCGCCGATTGATCGAGCAAATGGCCGCCGCCAATCCGTTGTGGCGCGCACCCAGGATTCATGGTGAACTCGAGATGCTCGGTATCGCCATCTCCGAACGCACCGTGTCGCGCATCCTGCGCAGGCTCCGACGGCCACCTAACCAGACGTGGCGGACTTTCCTGCACAACCATGTCGGGCAAATGGTCTCCATCGATTTCTTTACCGTGCCGACAATTACCATGAAGGTGCTGTTCGTATTTATCCTCCTGGAACACGACCGTCGCAAGGTGTTGCATTTCAATGTGACCGAGCATCCGACCGGAGCTTGGACGGCGCAAGAGATCGTAGAGGCGTTCGCAGACCGCGAAGCGGCCCATTATCTCATCCGCGATCGCGACAGCAGGTACAGTGCTGAGGTCCGACTGCGAATCCAGTCGCTGGGTGGCCTTCATCACCGATATGAACGCATTGCCGCACAGCAATTTTTGTGCGGATGAATTATTGGCGAGCGACAGCTTCCAAGCGCGCGTGCGAAGACTGGGCTGGATCGCGTCCACGCCCGTCATGATTTCGGGCCCAGAGCACATTGTAACTATGTCAACGAGCTGGTACTACCATGCCGTTGATGACGCGAATCAAGTCTGGTGCGTCGCGCGACCTATTGAGCGATCAGTTCGGGCCTGGCTCCGATGGTGCGCAAGCAATGGTCTATCCACAGCTTGGTCAGCTTCTCTTGCACGCCGTTTTGCGTCAGCCGCGAACGCAGACTGCCGAATTCAACATGATCGAGCGGCTGATCCTGATTGAAGCACGAGAATACCACCGTTTCCTGGCCGGTGACGGGGTCCTTATGCATCTGCAAGCACTGCGCACAAATTTCTTTCATCATGCATTGCATCGGCGAGTTGATGCTGCCGATGGCGTGATGATCGGGTTTGAGATAGGGCCGCAGCACGGAGTGGCGCGCTTGCTGCACGGCGCGCATCATGCCATCCGAGCCGATAACGATCAAGCGATCAACCGAGCTAAGAGGAATTTCGTCACCGAGGTCGCCGCGCCCGTAGGCAGTCATTGCCTCCACGATATTTCCGACAAACGCGCTATCCTGCACACGCCCCGGCGTGAAGCCCGGCGCTTCATCGCACACCCAGATCACCACGTCGGCGGCCTTTTCGATTTCTTCGACTTTATAGCGATCAATGATCTTTTTGTAGCCGGCGAAATACACCACGCGCGAGCCTGACGCCCGCAACTGCTGCCCGATCGAGAAAAGCACCGCGTTGCCGAGACCTCCGCCCGCAAGCAGAACCGTCTCCTCCGACGGCGTTTCGGTAGGCTTGCCGGTTGGTCCCATCAGGATCACCGGATCGCCGGGCTTCAATAAAGCGCAAAGATCCGACGAGCCGCCCATCTCGAGAACGATGGTGGAAAGCAGGCCTTTCTCGCGATCCAATTTTGCACCCGTCAGCGCCAAGCCTTCCATGGCGAGTACTGTGCCGTCGGTTTTCGCGGCCAGCGATTCGTAATTCTGCAAACGATAGAACTGTCCGGGCTGGAAGGCACGCGCGGCAATGGGAGCGCGTACGACGATTTCCAAAATCGTCGGGGTCAGGCGAATGACATCCTCGACCACCGGCCGCAGTTCGTTGTTGAGGCGTTCCACGAGCGCCGCCGGCGCCGGCTGTTCGGGAGTTCGCCGCGCCAGCACGCGGGACACGACCGGGTAACCCTGTTTCGCGCTGCCCATCGCTTTTACGACGTTTCCGGAGAACGAAGGATGCAGATCGCCGAAGAAGCTGATAGCGCGCCCGTCCGGCCGCAGCGAGATCAGCACCTGGGGTGTAGCGGGCTTGGCAACGCGTTCGGGTTTGACCGGATTGCCGCCTTCGTCTACCGCCTGGAAGAATCGGCCATCGAGGGTGAAGTTGTGTTCGTCTTCGCGCGCCAGTACGGTATTGGGTTGTGTGCCGGCCGCAACCAGAATCGTCCCTGCCGGCAGGACTACCTTTTCGCCCGTGGGCAGCAGCTTGCCCGTGGCTTCGTCGATGCGCTGTTTCTCCAGGCGCAATGCCGCCGCGGCTCCGGTTGAATCCAGTTCTACTTCTTCCGGGGCAAGGCATTCCGCAAAGCGAACGCCTTCCTCCATCGCCTTGGCCACTTCTTCGTGGTTCAGCGTGTAACTTGGCGCGTCGATCAGCCGGCGCCGGTAAGCAATCGTGACGCCTCCCCACGAATTCAGCAGTTCAATCAGTTTCGGCTGTCGTCCCTCACGCGACGCGGCTGCATGCTCGGCGCGCAAGGCCCGCGCGTGCGCCAGGAACTCCCCGGCAATCTTGCTCTCTTCTCCGGTCCAACGCGCTGCCAGTTCGTGCTCGCCGAGCTCGTCAGCCAATAACTCATAACGCGAAAGAAATTTTTCAACCTGAACGATGTAGTAAGCGAGGGATTCCGTAGCGGTATCGATTGCCGTCAAGCCACCGCCGATGACCACGATGGGCATGCGGATTTGCAAATTAGCGAGAGATTCGGTTTTCGCCGCACCGGTCAATTGCAGCGCCATCAAAAAGTCGGAGGCTTGCCGCACGCCGCGCACCAGGCCGTTCTTCATGGGAATCACGGTGGGCCGGCCGGCGCCGGCGCAAAGGGCAATGTGGTCGAAGCCCATGGCGAATGCGCTATCCGCCGTCATCGTGCCGCCAAAGCGCACGCCGCCAAACATGCTGAACTCGCTGCGCCGTTCCAGCAGCAGCCGCATCACTTTGAGGAAGTTCTTGTTCCATCGGACGGTGATGCCGTATTCGGCCACACCGCCGAAGCCCGCCATTACACGCTCGTCGAGGCGTTCGTAGATCACCGTGATGTCGCGCAAGGGGTCAAAGGGAAACCGCTGTCCGTACGGATCAACGCCAGAGACGTCTTTGGGAAGCGGCTCTATTTTCAATCCATCCACCGCGACGACGGTATGGCCATCGTTCATCAGGTGGTGCGATAGCGTGAATCCAGCAGGCCCCAGGCCAACCACCAGCACTTTGTAGCCGCTGGCAGGACGCGGATAGGGCCGGGCGAAGTTGAGCGGGTTCCAGCGCGTCAGCAGGCTGTAGATTTCGAATCCCCAGGGCAGTTCCAGAACATCCTTCAAGGAGCGCGTTTCCACTTGCGGAATGTCGACCGGCTCCTGCTTCTGGAAAATGCAGGATTTCATGCAGTCGTTGCAGATGCGATGTCCGGTTCCCGCTGCCATCGGATTATCGATCACGACGATTGCCAGCGCGCCAATGGGATTGCCGTTGCCCTTGACGGTGTTCATTTCCGAGATTTTCTCGTCGAGTGGGCAGCCGGCGAGCGGTACGCCAAATGCGCTCGATTTGTAGGCGCCGTTTTTCTCTTTGAGACCGGTCGCGCAACTGTCCTTCGCCTGATGGTGGCACTTGATGCAATAGTGCGCCTGATCCAGGGCCCCAGTGAGATCGGTCCCGGCATCGGTCAATTGGAATCCTTCACGATTGCGCCAGTGATCGCTCGCCAGCTCCAACTGCACCAGGTCTCCGCTAACGACTGGCTGAACGGGCACCAGATGATGCACGTCGAGTTTGTGCGGAACCTTGAACAGCACGCCGTGCCGGTGCTTGGCCTTGCCTTGCGGCGTGAGAACGGCCCATGCGGTGTACAACGTGGCGAGATGCAGATGCTGCTGATGCGCGGCTTCCGATTGGAGCCAGCGGGCGACATGCGCCGCAAAACTCAACTCGGTTAAGGGCTCCTGCAGAAGGGTTTCGAGCTCGGCGGCAATCGCAAGCCCATCGATTTCGCTGGCGGTTTCCACCGTATAGCCGGTCAGAGCTTTGCGCTGAACGAACTTTCGTTTTACCGAATAGAGCCGCGCCAATTCCGCATGCCGCGACTGCAAAAGCAGTAACTCGGGTTCAATGCCGAAAAGCTCCGCGAGGAAGTCTTCGACGTACGGCGCTAATTCAATGATGAGCTCGGAACCGGATTTGCCATGGGGGCCGGGCGGATGCTGCCGGGCTGCCAGCAGCCGCTCCTGGAGCGCGGGCGCGGTTCTTCCCAACTCATCGAGGAAGGCCGAATCGAGTTTGACTAGTCCCTCGCGCTGGTACAAATCGGGGAAAGTAAGGCCGAATGGCAAACTGAGCGCGAGACCATTCCGCTTTTCAATTGTCGTGTTCAATTGCTAAGAGATACTCTTTTATTCTCGCAAATGAGGCAAAAGACCGTAGACGTCTACTTCGCCGGAGGCCGGCAGGTAGACGCGCCCATCGGCGACCATGGGGATCGTGAAGTGGAGCGCTGCGGCCGCCCGGTCCCGCTCGCTGTTTGTGGCGCTGTTGTAGAGCTCGTTGGTAACATTGGCGGCGTCATAGGCTCGCAGCACGGCAGGTGTGTCACTCGAGTGTCCGCTGCTCACTTCAATCAGCCAAACGATCGCGTCCGTTGTGCCGTTAGCCGAGATCGACGGTATCGCTCCCGGGTGAAGAAACCGCGCCCTGCTTTGCGCCACCGGCTGATCCGATAAACGTCCGCCTTTGATCGCGAAGTCCTTTAATGCATCGTCGCTGGCTACGCAATATAAATGTCCGTTCCAGTAAGCGGGAGCCCCAAAGAGGCCTCCGCCCAGCCCGATGGTCTGAACAGCGTGCCGGTTGTTTTCCGCATGGAATCGTCCCATATGGTCGCGGTTAATCAGATATAGTTCAGCACCCTTGCCGGCAACTGCCAGGAGACGCGCGCTCGAGCCAGGTTGCGTTGGAATTACCAGCGGTCCTCCTGAGCCGAGGTCGCCGTCGGTGCGGTTCAGTGCCGCTTGGTCGAAAGGCGTGAAATAGTCTCTCACGAACAATCCGGCGGCGGTCCATCCCAGTTTGAGAACGCTGTCGCCATAGTCGCGGCCACCGGAAGCGGCATCGAAAACACCGTTGCCCGTGGCGACGAAAACGTTCCCATCCTCATCTGCCGCGGGTCCGGTGTCGCTTTGCCAGATGCCGCTCAGCCCCGCGTCGGGTGAGGTATTGAAGATACCAATTTGCTTTAACGTGCGAGCGTCGTACGCGATCACCCAGCCGTGATAGGGCCCGACATCGCAAGAGGAGGCCCACGTCAGGTATAGCCTGCCGTGATCCAGTAGCAGAGCGGCCCGGGGATTCTCGTGCAACGCCAAGAAGCTCACCGTTCCGGAAAGCAGACCAAGGAAGCCGCCGGTCTTATTCTCAACGGAGCCTGCGATCACTACCGGTCCGCTGGACTTTTCTCGGCCCGTACGCACGTCTAGCGCGTGAAGCCGCTGCCAAAAGCGGTCTCCTTCTTTCGTGCGGACCAAGACGTATAGCGTTCCGCTATCCCGATCGATGACCGGCGTCGAAGTGATGCCGAGTGCCGGGGCGATGAACGGGCAACTCGCGTTTTGCTGAGACAAAGTGGTAATGCCTCTTGCTCTATCCGTGAAATTGACTTTCCACAACGGCGCCGCCGGATTCCCAGCGGCGTCGAACGCGTAAACGCTATCGCGTTCCGTTGCTACGAAGACGACATCATGTGTTCCCTTGCCGGGAATCGGTAGAGAAGGCAAATAAAGCGGCTGCGCGTACACGTCGCCATCAACCGAAAAGCGGAATAGCTTCCCGAACTGCGTTGCGTTGACATTTCGCGGATTGAGGATCGTTTCATGGACGTCCGCACCCGTTCGCGCATTGTCGTATTGGGAGGTTGTCACCTGCGCGCCCGCTGCGACCGCAAGCAGAAGAATCCCGCACAGCCCGGTCCGCCGACTCACCTATGTAGTATACTGAATCCAACCTCGCTGATTGCCAGCACTCGGCTGGGCGTGCGGTCGAATTCAAGACGCACCGTCTTCAGCCTGGCGGGATCGAACCGGCGGTCCTCTGAGGCGAATGCCGCCAGGGGAATGGCAAAACTCTGAAAGACCGGCTCGGAAGCGTTTTTATATAGAATCTTGTCCATTCGTTCGAGCTTGGTGAGCTGCACGCGGACAGGCGGCAGGAGTGTTCCGAATTTGCTCAACGGCAGCCGCGTGATCACTCCCTCCTGCGATTCGAGGGCGATGGTGAAATCCGTGGGTTCCGGTTTGTCGCCGTCTTCCACCTCCTCTTCGTTCTCCTTTTTTCCGGGAAGCGGCGCGTTCTCATCGCTCACCGCGATGGACAATGTCAGCGCGGACTGCGCGCCTAGCTGCCAATTCCCGGCCAGACCAGGCGGAAGATCGATCGTGTAACTCGCGACGGGCGGCGCGCTGCCGTTCTTTGGATGCTCCCGGTTCCAACCGACGAAAACACCGTTGTAATCGCGGTCGCCATTCCGGAAGGGAATTCTGGCTTCGCGCCAGACGGTCAGGTTTTGACCGCCAATGTGCCCGCCGGAGACCGTTGTGGTTGTCACGTCCGCGTCTTCGCTGAAATCGCTGACCACCTTATTAGAGGCGTCGAGGTAGCGGCTGACGTAGAGCGTAGCGGGCAGCCAGTCGCGAGCGCGCCGGTAGTCTTCAAACAGCGGAACATATTCGCGCCGATTGTGAAGCGTGGCTTCGAGGAACGCCGAAATGTAAATCTTCGCGATGCGGCGCTGGTCTTCGCCCGCGAGCAACGGACGCAGGTTCAGAAACCAATTTTGCGGCGCACCGGTATCGGTTCTTCCCCAAACGGTATTGAACTGGCCATGGTTGGCGCGATAAATGTACAGTTCAGACTTGAAATAATCTCCTTTGCCGGTGAAGTGCGTGTGATCCCATTGCCGGCTGCCCATGAAAGACGAGACATCCGCATCATTCGCGCCATGGATGGTGAAGTAATTGACGTCTTCGAGGACGCGCCACTGGCCGGCCGGTTTATATTGACCGTCCACGGGCGCGATCGCGACAATTGACTTGATCGGGAAGCCGTAATGGAAACGGATGGTGGCATCGTCCGGATAGAACTCGAGCTCATTCAGGAGGGCCGCGGTGGCTGCCGCCTCGCCGCCTCTCGAATGTCCCATCAACGCGACATTGTCAACGTCGACCCTCCGATAAAACGGATTTCCCGGCGTAACATTCCAGTTTCGCCATAACTTCAAATGCTCTAAGAGCATCCAGCCGCGCACGACTTGCTGTTTCGAAGGATCGTGAAACAGGCCGCTATTGAGAAAGTTCTCATCGACGGAGGCGAAGATGAAACCGCGGCTCGAGAGCAACTCGCCGAGGTATGCGTAGCC
>DASYAX010000364.1:0-4934 GCA_036501045.1 Bryobacteraceae bacterium | reverse complement strand
ATTCTACGGGCAGAGCGAGAACGCGGTGAAGACTCAAATCTGGATCGCCGTGTCCGTTTACGTGCTCGTCGCCATCGTCCGTAAGCGCCTCGCACTGGACGCCAGCCTTTACCAGATTCTACAGATTCTCAGCCTGTCACTCTTCGAGAAAATGCCCATTTTACAGGCACTCCAGCCACCTGACTCCAATCTGAACTTCCTGATCCAGGCAATCAACTGATTCTGTTCAACTTATAACCGGACAGCAGTGATATCGCATATGGCTTGAGCGGGCACCTAGGCAATGAGTTCCTTGTACTCGATCTTCTCGGTGAATAGCAACCGTACCATCGTGTCCCGGAACAGGAAAGGATTTTCGCGTTGATTGAAGCGCCACTCAAATTCCTCAAGGTAACGGTCAAGGTGCTTTGCGCTCACCTGATGGTAAGAGCCGACTATCGACCGCTTGAACAGCGACCATACGCCCTCGATCCCGTTCGTGTGAACGTCGCCGCGCACCCATTCTTCCGCGCTGTGGTTGACGCTGCGGTGCTGAGTGTCCGCGTCTGCAATCCCATCGTATCCGGGGTTGTCGTCTGTATATATTTTACTGGTCGCCGGGTGTGTTGCATCCGCTACGAAGCCGTGAAGCGCCACTTTATCGCCGCGCTTGGATCGCCTCTCAACTCTCAGGCGAACAGCACCACCGCGCTCCAGTGCCCCGAGAACCATTGTCTTGTTGCCGACGTATCCAGAGCCGACGTGACGGCGCTTACCGCCGATGTACGTCTCGTCCATCTCTACGGTCTTGCCTTTTCCACCTACGGGCTCAGGGATGCCCTCAGCCATGGCCTTGCGGATACGGTGGCAAAGATACCAAGCGGTTTTGTAGGCTACCTTGATCGAGCGGCCAAGTTGGCTGGCGGATACGCCCTTCTTCGACTCGCACATCAGGTAGACCGCAAGCAACCATTTCCAGAGCGGCAGGTGAGTGTCGTTGAACACGGTGCCAGCGGTTACGGAGAACTGGTAGCGGCATGAATCACAATCGTATTGATCGCGGTCATGAATGCGGGAGATTTTGTCCGACCCGCAACGGGTGCAATAGACGCCCTTCGGCCAGCGGAGTGCTTCCAGATATACGCGGCACTTGCTGTCATCAGCGCCAAACTGTTCAACGAGAGCGACGAGGTTAGTATCCATGGCTAAGACTCAAAAAGTGAAGCATCCCAAAGACATGATAACCGATGAAGCGATCAAGCACCTGTTCCATCCCGAGGTCGTGAAGGAAGCCAAACGGCACGTTGAGGAACTGAATCGGACGCCTAAGAAGGGAGCCACCAAGTGAATCTTAGCGGATTAAGCGCCTTGTGTCAAGTATATAATCAAGTATAAATCTGCCAAAAGGTGGCCGGTAATTGATTGGCGGGGAGGAACTCAGCCGGTAGCGGGCTGGGGAGTGATGAGAGCCGTGAGAGAGGCGGTCAGGGCGGAAGAGTCTGTTTTGCGAAAGGTCTGGAGCACGCTGGTGAAGGCTTCGAAGGCTCTGGCGCCCTTTTGATTCTTCGAACAATGGGAAACTTTGCGTGCAATCACTGCTGGCCGGAGATCCCGCTCGGCGCGATTGTTGGTGGGCTCCACGCCAGCTTCGCTGAGGAAGCGCAGCAAGCGCCCGCGGTCCTGTTGCTCGCCCGCGCCGTTCAGTAGTCGCTGATTATCCGTATCGCGCAACGTACGGTCTCGGAGCAGATCGGTGAGTTCCGTCGTGGTGTAGTTACAGAACCGCGCGCGTGAGCGGCAAGAAGCGTTCCTCAGTCCGTCAGAACAGCCGCTCCTGTTTCTTGAGATTTCCAACAGCGCCTAAGTTCGCGAGCGTGAACGCGAAGCGGTACATCGTGTCGTCGCGCACGCCGAAGTTGAAGCGCCGGTATTCAACGCTGACTCCGCAGCAGTCGGTGTTATAGGTGACCTGCGCAATGGCAAATTCCTGGATCCCCGCGCGGAAATCGTAAACCGTCGCTAATGCCGCGTTCCATCCCTTGCGGTTCGGATCGCCGTAGCCGAATTGAGCGCGAAATTGGTTCGCCGGTCCGGAAACCACCGGGTCCGGCTTTACCTGCGTGGTCCCCGTTGAGAGGGAGTATCTTTTGTAGCGAAGGTCGACCGAGACCATGCTGTTTGTAAGACGGTGAAGCAGCGGATCGTAATCGCCTTCCCACTGGATCGCTACTCCGCTGTGCGGCACGGTGCGCAGAATCTGTACGATCGGAGAGTAGCTCCGCGGACCGTTGAGAAAGCTGAATCCGGTGAGATCCAGACTGGCCATCGTGACGTTGCGTTGCCCCGCGATTACGGCTCCTCCGAACGTAGGATCGAAAAAGCGTTTTTGAAAAACTTCCCACGTGAAAATTTCCCTGACCGTATTTCCGGTCTTGGCATAGATCCGGTTGGTGATGCCCGCTTCGAGCTCGTTGGTATCGGCCAGCAGATCGGTGGCGTCGAAACGAAGTGTGTTGGCGAAGCTGTTTACGCCGGTGACGTATTTGTAGTTGAGGCGGGGCTCGATCACGTGCTTGAGCTTGTCGCCCAGGAAGGTTTTCTTATTGAAAACCCTTTCAATTGCCGGAAGGACGATATCGAAGTTGATCTCCGGCGCCGAGCGGTTCAGAGCGGAAGAGATCACCGCGCCGTTGCCATAACTCTGTCCATAGAATGTTTCGTGCATCGTGAAGGTGGGGGCAACGTCGATTCCCTTCCAATGGAAAGCGGAAGTGAGGGAGGGCTCCAGATCTCCGCGGGGCGTGAACTGGTCTGTCTCGTAATAACCCGGTTCGGCTATGGGCTGCACGCGGTGGAAGGTCGCGATACTCGAATCGAAGGAAAACCAAAGCGGCACATCTCCCGAGGCAATCTGCCGGTCGCGTCCCTCGTATTCCACCTCGGGTAATTTGCGAATAGTGACGAAGTCTCCCGGAAACGTACTCTCGAAATTTTCGTTCCGCGAAACGTCCACGTTCAGCGTGTTGTAGCCGAAGTTTTTCGAAAGATAGGCGCTGGAATTGGTCGACGAGTAGATCGCCTCGTTGAATGAAAAGGAAAAGGTCTGCCGGAAAAGGAACGAGCTCAGATAGTCGATGTTCCCCTGCGCGGTCCATCCGTCGCCGAATTCCGTTTTGAATGTTCCGGTCACGCTGGCGCCCGGCGCTTTGGCGGTTGTGCTTCCCGCACTGCCGTGATCGTCGACGCCGTACGCAATGAGATTGAAATCCGATTTCTGCGACGGCCTGCCGCGGAAGTCAATGTGATGAGCGATTCCGCGCGTCGTATAGTCGGTCATCACGTATTCGACGTCGTAACTGCGGTTGATCGCCCAGTAGTATCCGGCGCCGAAGAAATATCCGAACAGCGAGCTGTGGCCCGCTTCGGGAGTCAGAAATCCGCTCTTGCGCGGTTCCTTTTTCAGGTCCTTATAGAAATACGGAAAGTAGAAAATCGGCACATTATGCAGACGGAGGATGCCATTGTGAGTAAAGGCGCGATCCTCCGGAATGATGTCGAACACTTTCCCGTGCATGGTCCACCAGGGATGTGGGATGTGGCAGTCGGTGATGATGGCGTCATGCAGGATGTACTTTTCCTCAATCTTCTCCGCCCACTCTCCTTCGAAGTAGAAAGGCTCCTGAGTAGTCAGAACACCGGGACGAGCCACCACTTTGGTCTTTGTGTACCCTTTGACGTGATAAAAAGTACCGCGCGCCGTGTCCGTGTTGTATTCGGCGCGGTCGCAATAGATTACTTCGTTGCGGTCGTAGTTGCGATAGTAGACGTTGCCGTGCGCTTTGAACGTCTTCGCGTCTTCGTCGTATTCCGCGTCGTCTGCTTTGAATGTGGCGTCAAAGAGTTCCACTACCACGTGGCCGTGCAGATGATAAATCCCGCCCTCTGACTCCTGCATATCGGCATCGATCACATATCCGCCGCGCAGGGGCGCATCGATGCGCGGAATCTTAACCGCAAAGTCCGGACGCTCGATAGTGGCGCCATCCGCCGGCGGCGGCGTCGGAGGCGAGGAAGAGTGAGGCGCAGCCGGTGTCGATGGGGTCGCCGTAGCCGCCTGAGTTGGCGTTGCCGCGGCATCGGCAGGCGTGCTGCTCAATTGAGGTAACGCGCTCTGTGCGAACGTCAGTACCAACATGGGCAACAGGAAACCGGAAATACGGCGTCGATGTTGAATTTTTCCGTGACAAGTCACGCCGTTTGTGTTACTCAGAGGGATAGGGCGTGTGCGGCGAGACAGGTTCAATTGGCAACCGTAGCACGGCATAAGTTATGTCGCAACTGACGCGCGAAAGACAGCTCGAAAAGCAGTTCTGAAAAAAGTAATAGATGCGTTGTAAGCATTGTGGTTTCATGAATGGCGACGACGACCATCGCTGCCTCCGTTGCGGACGCAGATTAAGCGGTGTCGTGATCGCTGCTCCTGCCGGCTACTCGGGCGCCAATGCCCTGGCCCCTTCGGTGATGATGAGCAGCGACGATACCACGGAATTTCCTCCGGTCAAACAAGCCGGGGTCGCGCAGCCTGCGCTCTTCGCCAACCCCAATCCCGGTCCGAACGTCATCCCGTTCGATCGGCGCGAACGAAAACCTTTGCCGCGCACCGCGCCGGTGCCGCAGGCTGCGCCAAACAACGCACCTCAGACCACTCAGACGCGCGTGAGCGTCCGCAGGCAGGCGCCGCGCGACGACCCCCAAGGCACACTGGACTTCATTCCGTCGAACCCCGCGAAGGGCCGCACCCTGAAGACGAGCGTGGAAGCACAGGTCTTCTGCGATCAGCCCGTCGCCACTCCGACGCATCGCTTCGTCGCGGCGGCAATCGATAGCGCCATCATTCTGCTCGGCTTCGGACTGCTCGTCACATTGTTCCAGGTTCTGGGCGGAAGTTTCGGCGC
>DASYAX010000363.1:0-33242 GCA_036501045.1 Bryobacteraceae bacterium | reverse complement strand
TGATGGCAGCCATGTCTTTTACTTCAGCAAGAGCACAAGAAGCTAAGCAGCCAGAGCAGGCGGCAACGCCCGCGATCAAGAAAACGGCTATCAATCTTTGGCCCGGTGTCGCGCTCGGGACCAGATTACGAGTGAGTAGTCGTTAGCGTTCATCGGGAGTGCCTCGGCGAGGACAGTGGGGGAGATGCGGCAAAGTAAATGCCGAGGCACTTTCGATAACGGGACTTGAAGGAAGCGGCTGGCGGGGCCTACGACTCAGCTATGGAGCTAGTTGGCTGTTTTGGTACTTTCGCACTGCTTGGTGGCGCAATCCCGAACCAAAACAGCATCGGAGACATGGTATCTCATGTGAGTCCCCGGCCGAAGGCCGGCCGCCGCGCCAGCGGCTTCGTTCTAGTCGCCAAGTGTTTACCAATCCGGATTACAGGCGAAAAGCCGACTCGGTCCTAATCGTCTTGCGCGCAAATCACGAAGTTTGCACGCGCACCGAAGGACGGCTCTTACTGGGAACGTAGTGTGCACAATGTAGATGCGTTGCACTTTTCAGCTAAAGGACTGCTTGTTCAAGCGGCGATATACCCGAGTACACATTCATTGTGTGGAATCTTGTTTCAGGGACGCTCCCAGCGATTTCTCCTGTGCGGTATCCGGTCTCTTTAGCACTGCGGCCTCAATCAACCGTAATTCCTCTTTAAGAGGCCAATCGTACTCACCATCTTTCCCCACAACCGCGTATTCGAAACGCTCATACGGCATTCCGTTGACGCTGAATTCGCAATAGAGGTGTGGAAAATTGTAGTACTCATCTCCGGCAAGGTCGTAGGTTCGGATGTTGCGAAAAGGAATCAATCCCAAGTGCCAAATGTTTATCGCTTTGAACTGGGTGTCGTCAATATCAGCCTTGTACGAGGTTTTAGCCCAGTGCATGTTGCCCGGAAACCCGAAACCATCCTCAATGGCTCCGCTCTCGATGCCTAAAATCACCTTAATGCCATTGTGATAAAAGTCGAACAGCTCCAGCTTAAACCACGAGCTGATGCCTGGACTTTCGTCAATATCTGGGTAGATGTCATTATCTAGTCGATGAACGATGACCTCGCTATGTCGAAACTTGTGGCGTGGACGTTCGACACCAGGGCCAGAGGTCCCGCGACGGTCGCGCTCTTCAGTAACTTCCTTCCACGTCTTGAGAAAGTCATGCTGCATCTGATTTCGGAATCTCAGATTTCGTTTTACTTCCTGTTCGGCCCTGGAAGGCTGCTGCCTCGCTTTGGTCTTTCCGACTTGCTGGTGGGCATACATCTCCGCCTGTTTCTTCCACTGTTTGAGCGTGGCGATTGAATATCGGTGTTCGTCGTTATCGATTTTTTTGGCGCAAGTTTGACAGAGCCAAATCCCGTTACTAATGGCCTTTCGCTGGGCGGGGGTCATTGACGAGTCATAACGAGGACCGAGCGGAGCCGCGCCACAAATATGGCTGGCTACTCCCACGTTGACGGCCTTCTCCTCAACTAATTGAGGGCCGCTTGTTGAAGCGCGACACTCTGGGCTTGAGCACAAATGACCTACTCGGGCCGCTAATTTTTCTTTGACAGATTGGGAAAACTCCTCCCTGGAGGACTTTCTAACCAAGTTTAAATCTCCACCTTTAAGTATTCTCCGATGAAAGCAACGTCCGTGCGTCGGTCGTAAAGCTGCGTGGCGCGACTGTCCGGGTGATTCGTCATCTCGCGCGATTTACCTAAGTTCCGCAAGCGAAAACAGGCGCTAATGGTTGTTCGAGTGATTGAAGGGGACTTGTAGGTACCTTTCGGCGCGGCTATCGCCCCGGGCCCTCTGCTCATTCTCACCTCAAAACGGTACGTCGTCGCTAAACGGGTCTATATCGGCAGGAAGCGCGCCGACCGGCAGCGGCAAATTCGTGACCACGAACAGGTTCAGAATGTCGTCGCGATCCATGAACATGATCTGGCTTCGCTTCGTTGCATCGAGCTTGTTACCGAGCCAGTTTTTTGCGGCCTTCGTGATCTCGCCGCCGGCGACGATGAAGGCATGATCGACCAGAACCCGCTTGCTCGTTTCCGGGTCGAAGACTTCATGGCCGAGCATCATCAGCACCTGATTGTGGATCTCTGCAATGTTCCGGCTGCTGGCCTTGCTTTCACCTGACGCGTCAAGCTTGTCCTTCTTCGCCTGCAGCCCGAAGTACAAAATGTGCTGCGTCGGCAGCACATACTTCATCCAGATGTCCTTCCCGTATTCGAGGGCCTTGTCCTTATGCCCGGCGGCCGTGATGCGATGAAATCCAAGCTGGCGGAACAGCGGCAGCAGCACCTCGCCGATCAGATCGTCTTCCGAACAGCCATCGAGGTACTTGGAAAGGTCTTCGCGTTTTTTCAGTTCGGTGGCCGAAAACGGGCGGTGAGGATTCGGGCCGGGCACGGCGATCGTGTTCGTCGCGACGTGCCGCAGATAGCACAGCCGGTCCTCGCCATAGAAGGCTTCGTAACCTTCGCGCGCGAGAGCGACGTTCAACGCCGCGAGCGCCTTCTCCCGGCCGGGGTCGCCTTCCAACGCGTCGCCTTGGTCCATGAGAGTGCGGATGACGCGCGCAAAGGTATCTGGCGGCACATTCGCGCTCGGTTGCGGCCCTTGCAGAATTTCGGCGAGGACGCCCGAGACCCAGGAACTCCGGGTCGAGCCATCGTGTACATAGTCCGTCTCACAATCGCGGAAGAATCGCGTGATGACGCCGCTCCTGCGATACGGAAACAGCGCTTCCTTGCCGTTCTCGACATTGCCGCAGATCATGTCGGCAACGTCCCAGATCGTGCGCTGTTTGAACTTCATCTCGGCTCAGTCGAATGACGCAACATAACGTTCCGTTTATGTTACTTCAGCTTGTTAAGCTGGCAAGTAAACTCCCTAATTGTGCTTGTCGGATCGTGCGACGACCATAGCTTCGCCAGACGGATGAAATGAAGAAGCTCTTTACCGAAAGAAAGCTAGGCTCCAAGCCGCGTGTCATGGAAACCCTTGATGAC
This sequence comes from Bryobacteraceae bacterium, assembly GCA_036501045.1. Classification (GTDB taxonomy): domain Bacteria; phylum Acidobacteriota; class Terriglobia; order Bryobacterales; family Bryobacteraceae; genus Bog-105. The sequence continues at coordinate 30,198 of DASYAX010000363.1, read as the reverse complement.
GTCACGCGGCAAAGCCTGCTGGAACTAATCAAGCGGCGGATGGGTGAACACTGGTTCGGCCAGGCCTTTCCCGAGAAATGCAGCGACGGATACGGCTTTGCCGGAACGGAGCTGGCGGACCTGAAGAAACACATGTCGCTTTGGGACGTCATCTGGCCAAATGACATAGAGGATGACAACCCGCCGTCCGATGATCAAATGTTTGATCTGCTCGAATATTCCTACGAACAAATCGCCGAAGCGGATGAGGGCAGCTATCACAGCTACATGCAGCACTATCACTACGGCTACGACCAGGACGCCGGCAGGGAAAAGTTTGCAGAGGATGTAAATCGCATTTTTGAACGGAACGGCATCGCGTACGAGCTGAAGGACGGAGAGATTCGCCGCTTTGCATCGGCAGTGTTGCACGAAGCCTGGCGACGCCGGCCTTCAAAACAGGTGATGCCATTCTGGACGAGCTGCTGGAAGCCGCGCGCAGCAAGTTCCTGAACCGCTCTTTCGACACGCGCCGCGAATCTCTGGAGAAGATCTGGGACGCATGGGAGAGGTTGAAAACGCTTGAACCCGGCGACAAAAAACGAAGCGTCAAAGCCTTGCTGGATAAAACCGCGACCGAGGCCAACTTCCGTGTACGACTGGAAAATGAAGCGCGCGAATTAACGGAGATCGGTAACAGCTTTATGATCCGACACACCGAGACCGACAGGACCCCTATCAAGATTTCCGGTCACGTCGATTATTTTTTTCTCCGCGTGTTCGCACTTATCCGTCTGGTGCTTCATATGACCGGCCGAGAGGCCATAGGCTCTGGTCCCGGAGCGTCGCAAGCCGACGACGATTTTAATTGATAAATGCAACACGCGACAGCACGCGAGTTTTCCAAGCGCCACGGTTTCCGTTCCCATCCTCAAGAGTGCGTTCGGGAGGACAGTCCGCCGGCGTTGCGTCAATTCGTATTGCGGCATGTCAGCGCGCGAGCGCGGGCCGATATTCATGGCACTCGCGATATGGTCAGCGGAACCTTGGGCTATATCCCCAATCCAGCCAATCAATCCGTTTCCGAAATCTGGGCGGAAATCGCCGGGCTGTGAACGCATGCGAATGGTTTCTTGTCTACGATCTCCTCGAGGAAATCTTCAGGTCTAAGTGGCGCGACGACAAAGAGGATTTCGCTGCCGAGGTCAACAATTTTTTCGACGAGCAGAACATCGGCTGGCGATTGCGTGCTGTTCCGCTTCCATCGCGGTGCGGTGCGCCCGAACCCCAATTCTCGGATTAGTCCTGCTAAACGCGCTTGCGTCTGGCGATCCACTGTCCGTAAAGTCGGCAAACCGCCGATTGAAGATAATAGGGGGTCCATTCGCCGACAAAGGGAAGCATGGCGTGTTCTACGGACAAGTTGCAGTAGCAAGCGATCACCGGCCGGAAGCCGACTTCACCGAAGTAATACCGAAATAACATACAAATTATGCAGCGCGAAATAAATAAGATCTTGTCCCAGAGTCGCCATGATCAAGGCCAAGTTTGAGAATGTGGTCATTCTCAGCGGAGCGGGGCTCTCGCGCGAATCGGGACTGGATACCTTTCGCGACGCTGATGGCATATGGGCTAAGGTAAACGTTGACGATGTGGCGACTCCCGGCGGGTTCGCGCGAAATCCGGCGCTGGTCCACGAGTTTTACAACGGCCGCCGCAACCAACTACTTTCTGGAAAGATTGAGCCGAACGAGGCGCACCTCGCGTTGGCTCGTTTCCAGCGTGCATGGAAGGGCGAGGTGACAATCGTCACGCAGAACATCGATGACCTACATGAGCGCGCCGGCACGATGGGTGTTATCCACATTCATGGCGAACTCCTGAAGGCACGCTGCAGCTCCTGTCAGAAGACGATTCCGTGCATAAGCGACCTTCGTACTGAGTCGAGATGCCCAAGTTGTCGCGCATTGGGGGGAATGCGGCCTCACGTCGTATGGTTCGGCGAAATGCCAATGCATCTCGACGTCGTGCAAAGGGCACTTGAGAACTCAGACCTTTTTCTATCGATCGGCACCTCGGGCACGGTGTTTCCCGCTGCGGGTTTCGTTGAGATCGCGCGAGCGCCGGTGCTCACACTGTTGAGTTGAATCTAGAAAACTCTCTCGGGGCTTCGCTATTTACTGAGGCAGTGTATGGACCCGCAACCAAGGTCGTGAAGGAGTACGTTGAGGGTCTATTGTTAGCCAGCGGGTACTGCGATCCCGACTGAATATTTGCTTATTGGACCTGACCACAACCTTGCGGATTTCGACAGCGGCGAACCGACCCTCGACAAGTGGCTGAAGAAACGCGCGCTCAAGAACAGCGCAGGCGGCGCATTGCGCGGCTTCGTGATATCGCCGCTACAGCCGATGACGCTGATGATGACAATGGCCACAGTGCAAACCATCCTCAGAGAGCCCGACGAGCCCCTGCGCGCCGGCCATGCGGGCCGATCTTCTTAAAATCGAGGAGCCGTCAGCAGGACGACGGCAACGGGAGCGAGATTCCCGGGAAGCAGCGGCGGAAATTCTGGGCCAGATAGCAGGCGAGTTCGCGAGGAGAAAGACTCTTCCCTTCCCCCAAGATCGCAACCACTCCTTCGTCGGGATCCACGGCGAGTGGAACTTCGAGCTCTTCGGGATAGAATCGCAGATCTTCTTCCTGATGTCCTTTGATGGTGCCGTTGATCATCGGTCCCCAGTGCTCGAACGAGAGGCTCAACTTGATCTCGGTGGATGGCAGATGCTGCCGGATCAAACCGATATCGCGGCCAGGGGCGCACTCGACCAAATGGTCGTCCGCCAGACCATGGTCCAGGGCGGCGGTGTTAATCGCATCCGCATGACGTTTGCATTCACGGGCCAGTTCTTCCCAAAAAGACAGGCCTTCGCGAAATAGAGGTACAGTTGCCGGAGAAGTTGCTGCGCTCATAGTGCTGCCTCCAACTCGTTGTTGCTTGCGTCGCCGCAAGACTATGGAAAAAGAGGCGGATTATCCTGCCACTCGATCGGAGGGCGCAGGAACCCAAAATCAACGGTTCAATCGCGTAACCGCTTGGTGAAGTTATATTAACCGATTTTTGGGGAGGTTGGAAGCGGTTTTTTTTACGAGGCGGCAGCGGCCGTCGCAGCGGTTGTATTCAATTCCCTGACGATATTGGAGACAAATGACTTAGCATCTCCGAAAAGCATCAGGGTTTTCTCCATATAGTAGAGATCGTTGTCGATCCCGGCGAATCCGGGATTCATGCTGCGCTTGATGACCATGACGGTTTGCGCCTGATCGGCGTTCAGAATGGGCATGCCGGCGATGGGACTGGTTTTGTCGGTTCGGGCGGCCGGATTGACGACGTCGTTGGCTCCAATGACGAGCGCTACGTCGGTTCTTGGAAAATCGCTGTTGATCTCGTCCATTTCGATCAACCGGTCGTAGGGAACATCCGCCTCGGCGAGCAGGACGTTCATGTGGCCGGGCATGCGTCCCGCGACCGGGTGAATTGCGAAACGAACTTCGACGCCACGGCGGGTCAAGACATCGTACATTTCACGCAATTTATGCTGCGCTTGCGCTACGGCCATGCCGTAGCCGGGAATGATGACGACGGTACGGGCTGCGTCGAGAATCTCGGCAGCTTCTTCGGGCGAGGCGGAGCGGACGGGCCGGGCGGTGGTTTGTTTGGCGCTCGCTTGAATTGTGCCGAAAGCGCCGAACAACACATTCGTAAAAGATCGATTCATGGCGCGGCACATGATGACGGAAAGAATGAAGCCGGACGAGCCATCCAAAGCGCCCGCCACGATCAGGAGCTTGTTATCCAACACAAAGCCCATGGCGCTGGCCGAGAGACCGGCGTAGGAATTGAGAAGCGCGATGACGGTGGGCATGTCGGCGCCGCCGATGGGGACGATCAGCAGCACTCCGAAGACCAGCGAGAGCACCATAAAAATGGGGAACAGCCAAGTCCGTTCGGGCGAGGCAACCAGCACGACACCGATGGCCGCCGCCAAGCCGAAGACGGTCATATTGACAAAATTCTGACCGCGATAGGTGATGGGACGCGTCGGCAGAATTTCCTGCAGCTTTCCGAACGCCATCAGGCTAGCGGTGCAGGTCAGAAAGCCGAGTAAGGTTTCGAGAACCAAGGCGGCCATGACGAAACCGTGAGGCGTGTGGCGGAAGTACTCGGCGGTTCCGATCAAGGCGGAGGCCAGGGCGCCGCAAGCGTGCGAAATTGCCGTTCGCTGCGGTACGGCGGTCATCGGCATGATGTAGGCAACCGGAACGCCGATGGCGGAACCAATAAAAAATGCGATGAAAATCCACTCGTAGCTGACCACTTCGTACCGGAGGAGCGTGCCGACGACCGCAAGCAGCATGCCGATTTCGCCCACAATGACACCACGGCGCGCAGTGATGGGGGAGTTCATCCATTTGATGGCGAGAATGAAGCCAGCGGCGGCGAGGATATAAAGGACCGGGAAGATGGCGTTCATCATTTGCGGGAGTCTCGTTTCTTGAACATCTTCAGCATGCGGTCAGTAATGAGGTAGCCGCTGACAACGTTGACAGTGGCCAACACCACGGCGACGAAGCCGAGCGAGCGCGTCAACAGAGAAGCGTCTTTTTCGCCGGTGATCAAAATGGCGCCGACTACGGCAATCGCCGAGATGGCGTTAGTGAGCGACATGAGCGGCGTGTGAAGGAGCGGCGAGACACGGCGGATCAACTCAAAGCCCAGAAAAGCCGCCAGCATGAACACCCAGATGGCAATTTCATACTTGCTCATAGATCACCTTCCTGCCGGAGCGCCGAGCGAAGCTTCGATCAGCTCCAGCACGCGTGGATGAACGACCTTGTTTTCGTGAGTGACCAGCGTTTCGCGGATAATTTCATCCTCGCGATCGATTTTTAAAGCGCCATCGCGAATCAGCAGCTTCACGAAGGCTGCGACATTCGATGCGTACATCTGGCTGGCGTGATAGGGCACCAGGGAGGGAAGATTCAGCGGGCCGAGCAGCGTTACGCCCTGATGAGTGATGGTTTCGCCGGGACGGGTGAGCTCACAATTGCCGCCGCGTTCGGCGGCGATATCGACGATTAGGGAACCGGCCTGCATGGCGGCGACCATGGCGGCGGTAATCAGGATGGGGGCTTTGCGGCCGGGCACGGCGGCGGTTGTGATCACGACATCCTGCTCGCGGAGAACGCCGGTCAGCAGCTCGCGCTGGCGCCGGTAAAACTCTTCGTCGAACGCCTTGGCATAGCCGCCTTTGTCTTCGGAGCCTTTCGCATCTACATCCAAGCTGACAAACTTCGCTCCCACGCTTTCCACCTGCTCTTTGACGGCAGGGCGGACATCGTAAGCCGAAACGACCGCGCCGAGACGCCGGGCGGTGGCGATGGCCTGCAGACCGGCAACGCCAGCGCCGAGCACGAAGACCTTGGCGGGGGCGACGGTGCCCGCGGCGGTCATGAGCATGGGAAACATCTTTGCCAGGTGACTCGCGGCGAGCAGCACGGCGCGATATCCGGACACGGTCGCCATGGAGGACAAGGCGTCCATGCTTTGCGCACGGGTGATGCGCGGCATCAGCTCCATGGCAAAAAACGAAGCGCCGGTGTTGGCCAGATCGGCACATTCTCTGACGGCCGTGAGCGGCTCACCAAAGCCGACCAGGGCCTGGCCGGGCCGGAGCAAGGCTAGATCAGATCGCCCTGCGTCCGGGTTTGCGCCGAGACAGCGGACCTGCGCAATCAACTGGGCGTCAGCGAAGAGGGCGTCGCGATTCACGAGGCGAGCTCCGCGGGAAAGGTAGACTTCGTCGGGGTAGCCAGCTTCGGCGCCCGCGCCGTGTTCGACCAATACCTCGATTCCCAATTTGCGCAGCGACTCGCAGTGACGGGGCGTTACCGCTACGCGACGCTCGCCTGGAAGCGTTTCGCGAGGAGTACCGAAGATGGCGGACAAGAGCCCTCCGTTAGCAGAAGTTAATTTAACCGACGGGAAATAGCACTAACCGGTTCCATCGGTCAGTGTATATTAGGACCATCGGAGTGGGTGACAAGCCACGTATTGCTGGTCATAGGTCTGCGTGAAACCGACTGACGTTCAGAACCCGAGCTATTTCCACAAAGTTGTCGACTGCCAATGGGCGTGCCCCGCGCACACCAATGTTCCGGAGTACATCCGGCTCATCGCCCAGGGCAGGTATACAGATGCCTACATACTAAACCGGGAATCGAATGTTTTCCCCGGCGTGCTGGGAAGAACCTGCGACCGTCCGTGCGAGCCGGCGTGCCGGCGCGGGCGGCTGGACGGTAAGCCGGTGGCGATTTGCCGCCTGAAACGTGTCGCCTCGGATTTGCGGGGGGACATCGAGCAGTTTCTGCCAAAGATTCCGCAAAAGAAAAATGGCCGGCGCGTGGCTTGCATAGGCGCGGGTCCGGCGTCGCTTACGGTGGCGAATGACTTGATGCCGCTGGGTTATAAAGTCACGATTTTCGAGAAGCAAGACAAGCCCGGCGGCTTGATGCGTTCGAATATCCCGGCCTTCCGGCTGCCCGAACAAGTGCTGCGCGAAGAGATAGACCTCATTTTGAACATGGGCGTGGACATTCGCTACAACACGCCGGTCCAGAGCATGAAGGCGCTATTGGACGAAGGGTTCGACGCAATATTCGTGGGCAGTGGCGCGCCCCGCGGCAAAGAGCTTAATCTGCCGGGACGGCAGGGCACCGATCGCATTTATATCGGTATCGACTGGCTGGAATCGATCGCGTTCGGACATGTGACCTCGGTAGGGGAGCGTGTGCTGATCATCGGGGTTGGGAACACAGCGATGGATTGTTGCCGCTCTTCGCGCAGGCTTGGCGGCAAGGACATTAAGGTGATGGCGCGGCGGCCGCGGAAGTTTTTCAAAGCTTCGTCGTGGGAGCTGGAAGATTCCGAAGAAGAAGGCGTCGAGATTCTGATTAATCACGCGCCGAAGAATTTTGTGGTTGACGGTGGCCGCGTGAAAGGGATGATGTTCGAGCGGATCGAGTGGGACCGGGAGGCGAAGCGCTCGCAAGTTATCGATACGGTATTTTTGCCGGCCGACGATGTGATTCTGGCCATCGGCCAGGAAAACGCGTTCCCCTGGATCGAACGGGATTTAGGCATTCAATTTGATAAGTGGGAAATGCCGGTGGTGGAGGAAACGACGTTCCAATCCACGCGGCCGGAAGTTTTCTTCGGAGGAGACGCCGCGTTTGGCCCAAAGAATATCATTTGGGCCGTTGAGCACGGGCACCAGGCGGCGATATCGATTCACAACTATTGCGAAGCACAGCCGGTGACCGAGCGCCTGGCCTATGGCATGAACCTGGTCACGCAGAAGATGGGGATCAGCGAGTGGAGCTATCACAACGATTACAATCCAGTGGCGCGGCAGAAAATGCAGCATGTGGATCTGGTGGAGCGTTTCAATAAGCTGACCATCGAAGTGGAACTCGGATTCAGCGGCGAGCAGATTGCAAAAGAAGTGGAGCGGTGCCTGAATTGCGACATTCAGACGGTGTTCGAAGCACCGCGGTGTATCGAATGCGACGCTTGCATCGATGTTTGCCCGGTGCAATGTTTAACGATCACGCGCGCGGGAGAGGAAGCGGACCTGCGGGGCCGGCTTTCCGCGCCGGCTCTGAATTTGGACCAGGCGCTCTATGCTTCGCCGCCGCTGCCCCAGACCGGAAGAGTCATGGCGAAGGACGAGGATGTTTGCGTGCACTGCGGTTTGTGCGCGGAGCGGTGTCCCACGGCGGCGTGGGATATGCAGAAATTTGAGCTTCTGATTCCCTATGCGAGCGTACAGGCGTGCGGCAACCATCAACCAGCGGCGTAAACGATTTCGCCATTAAATTGGCCAACGTAAATGGCACCGGCTCGGCCAGCGCGAACGGCTTGCTGATGCAGGCGATTTTTCGTATGGGCATTCCGGTTTCCGGCAAGAATCTCTTTCCATCGAACATTCAGGGCTTGCCGACGTGGTATGAGATCCGGGTGAGCGGCGATGGCCATACAGCGCGGGCGCTCGATTATGACCTGATGGTGGCGATGAATGCGCAGACATACGCGCGCGATATACAGGAAGTGCGTCCTGGCGGGTATGCGCTATATGATTCATCGTGGCCGCTCGATAAATCGTTTTACCGCGAAGACGTAAATTTTCTGCCAGCGCCTTTTGCGCAGATGTGCAATGACCGCTTTCGCGAGCCGCGGGAGCGCACGCTGATGAAGAACATCGCATATGCGGGAACGCTAGTGGCGATTTTGGATATCGATATGCCAATTGTGGAGAATCTGCTCACGGAGCGGTTCGCCGGCAAGAAAGCGCTGCGCGAATCAAACCGGGAAGCGCTGCGTATCGGTTACGAATTCGCGAAAGAACATTTCGCCTGTCCACTGCCGTTTCACTTGCAGCAGATGGGCGCTAATGACGACAAGATCCTGATCGACGGCAACACCGCCACGGCGCTCGGCTGCATTTACGCGGGGGCGACGGTGGCGGCCTGGTATCCGATTACGCCGGCGACGTCGGTGATGGACGCGTTTAAGGAATTTTGCGAGAAATACCGGCGCGACCCGGAAACGGGCCGCAATAATTATATGATCGTGCAAGCCGAAGATGAGCTGGCGGCGATCGGCATGGTGATTGGCGCTTCCTGGAACGGCGCGCGCGCGTTCACTTCGACGGCCGGACCGGGTATCTCGCTAATGAACGAGCTGCTGGGACTGGCCTATTATTCGGAGATCCCGGCGGTGGTGATCGATGTGCAGAGAGTGGGTCCCTCGACGGGCATGCCGACGCGGACACAACAGGCGGATCTGCTCGAATGCGCTTATGCGTCGCACGGCGACACCAAGCACATTCTGCTGTTGCCGGCGAATCCGGCGGAGTGCTTCAAGTTTGCTGTTGAATCGTTCAGCCTGGCGGAGCGCTTTCAAACACCGGTGATCCTGCTTTCGGATCTGGATATCGGCATGAACGACTGGGTGGTGCCGCGCCTGAGTTGGGACGATTCCTACCGGCCTGACCGCGGACGGGTGCTTTCCGAAGAGGAGTTGAAGGATCTGCCAAAATTTTTCCGCTATGCGAGCGAGGATGAAAATCATGTTGCCGCACGGACCTTGCCGGGCGTCCATGCGAATGGCGCTTATGTGACGCGCGGCTCCGGCCACAATAAATTTGGCGGCTACACGGAGATTCCGGACGAATATCAGGAAGTGGTCGACCGTCTGGCGCGCAAACACAAGGCGGCTGCGAACTTTGTGCCGGCCCCTCAAATTCAAAATGGGAACAAGACGGGCATCGGCGTGGTAGCGATGGGTGGCTGCGATCTTGCGGTACGCGAGGGGATTGAGCTTCTGGCGGAATCCGGCATTCGGGCCGATTACATGAGAATTCGCGGCTTTCCTTTTCACGAAAGCGTGGAGAAGTTTCTTTCTGACCACGAGTGCTGCTTTATTGTCGAGCAGAACCGCGATGCGCAACTCCGCTCGCTGCTTACACTCGAAACCGGCGTGCCCAAAGAGCGGCTGCGCTCCGTGCTGGTCTATGGCGGATTTCCGTTGAGCGCCCGCCACGTGGTGGACGGAATTTCGAATCAATTGGAGAAATCACCTTGCCCTCGATAGCGAAGCCCGTCGCCCGCCACCCGAGTCTGCAGCAGAACAAACTCGGGTTGACTCTCCGAGACTACGAAGGCGCGATGTCGACGCTATGCGCGGGCTGCGGGCACGATTCGATCACGGCGGCCATCGTACGCACGTTGTGGGAGATGTCGATCGAGCCGCACATGCTCGCCAAGATGAGCGGCATCGGCTGTTCTTCTAAAACCCCGGCGTATTTCTTGAACGGCGCGCATGGCTTCAACTCGGCTCATGGGCGGATGCCCGCGATCACAACGGGAGCGGTGGCGGCGAACCGCAGCATGACGTATATCGGCGTTTCCGGCGACGGCGATTCGCTGTCGATCGGGATCGGGCACTTGTGCCATGCTATACGCCGCAACGTCAAAATGGTCTATATCATCGAGAATAACGGCGTTTATGGACTGACTAAAGGCCAGTTTTCGGCTTCGGCGGACGTGGGATCCAAAAGCAAGCGCGGGGAAGCCAATCGCATGCTGCCGATTGATCCGGCGATGCTGGGCCTCAGTATTGGAGCGACGTTCGTGGCGCGCAGCTTCTCAGGAGATAAGGAGCAACTGGCGCCAATTTTGCGGGCGGCATTCGCGCATAGAGGTCTGGCGCTAGTAGACGTGATTTCGCCGTGCGTAACGTTCAACGATCATTCAGGGTCAACCAAAAGCTATCTGTACACGCGGAAGCACGAAGCGCGGGCGACGGAAACGGATTTTGTCCCGCACGCCGAAGAGATCGTCTCGACCATTTCCAGAACAGGTGTGACCAGCGTGACAATGCATGACGGCAGCGTGGTGCATTTCCGGTCTGTCCCGGAGGGCTACGACCCGACCGACCGGCAGAAAGTGATGGCGTACCTGCAAGAGCGGCAGAGCAAGGGCGAGATTGTGACCGGATTGCTGTTTGCGGACGAGAGCGTGAATGAGCTTCACGAAATGAGTAACACTTCGGAAACGCCGCTGGCGCAAATGGCTTATGAAAAGCTGTGCCCCGGCTCTTCGGCGCTCGACAAATTGCAAGAAGAGTTTCGATAGCTTCTAAGTAACCGCCCGGCAACGCCTACACAGAGGGGCTTGACGATCTCGTGTCTGTGTTGACCAAGCGCCGCTTGGCTGCCGCGCTAGCTAGAACAGATGGCCCATTTTGTCGCGCTTGGTCTTGAGGTATTCGGCGGTGGATGCGAGCGGCGGCGCGATGATGGGCGCGCGCTCGACTACTCTGATGCCGGCTTGCTCGAGCGCTGCGACTTTCGCGGGATTATTCGATAGCAAGCGCACTTCCCGGACCTGGAAGTAGCCCAAAATGGCGGCTGGAAGCGCGTAGTCGCGAAGATCGGCCTCAAAGCCGAGCTGCTCATTCGCTTCCACCGTATCGAGCCCCTGATCCTGCAGCTCGTATGCTTTCAGCTTATTGAGCAAACCGATGCCGCGGCCCTCCTGGTGCTCATAAATGAGCAAGCCGCGGCCTTCGGCGACGATTTGATCGAGCGCCAATTCCAGTTGCGAGCGGCAATCGCAGCGCAGGCTGTGAAACACGTCGCCCGTCAAGCATTGCGAGTGAATGCGAACGAGCGGCGCGCCCGCTTCGGGGCTGACGTCGCCCAGCTTAAGGACCACCGCCTCTTCGATCTCTTTGGGCGCGACGCCTTCGAAGCCGAATATGCGAAAACGACCGAAGCGGCTGGGAAAATCCGCCTCGGCGACTTTGTTTAGTTTGAAGTCGGGCTTGGGGGCGATAGACAACCACTATTATAGAAACCGTAGCCGCACGCATGCTCACCCAACAGCAGTTGGCCGCGCTTTTGCTGAAAGTCGCGGTGTCCGCTTCGATTGCGAGCATTCTCATGCGTTTCGGCAGGATTCAAAAGATTCTGTTGCGCGACGAGCGGACGGTCAGCGACCGGCTGCAGCTTGCGCTGATCTTTTCGCTGGTGTTTGGCGCCACTGCCGCGGTGCGGATCCTGAGTCACTACCAATATATTGACCTCACGCTCGAGGGCGCGGTCATTGCGGGAATGTTAGGCGGCTACGTCAGCGGATTGATCACCGGGCTTTGCGTTTCGATTCCCGATATGTTTTCCGGCAAGTTCATGTCGATGCCGCTTTTCGCCGCCGCCGGGATTATCGGCGCGCTGATGCATGACCTGGCGCCGCGCAAGGAAGACATCTGGTCCTTCTCGCCGTTTGTGGACCTTAACCTGTACCGTTTTCTGCGGCAGCTTCTGCGCCTGAACCGCAATGCCATTCAGCGCCGCGTCATCGAACTGGCCGCCTTCAACCTGATTTGCAATGCGCTGGTAGTGATGGCCGAATTATTGCGTTGGGGCGTGCGCGCGCTCTTCACTCGCCACAATACGTTTTTCATGTTCGCGTGGCCGAGCAGTTCCTGGCTGTTCGTCTGGTCGGCCGCCACTACGCTGTTCGCGGTTTCGCTGCCAATCCGCGTTTGGAGCAGTTTCCGGGCGGAGCGGCAGCTTGAAATGCAGCACGCTCGTCTGGCGGAAGCGCGTCTGGCGGCATTAACGAATCAGATCAATCCGCACTTTTTGTTTAACACTTTGAATTCCATTTCCACGCTGATTCGCATCGACCCCGACAGCGCCCGGAAAATGATTTACCGCCTCTCCACCATCCTGCGGCGGCTGTTGCGCAAAACGGAGAATTATTCTCCGCTGCGCGAAGAGATTTCCTTTATCGACGATTACCTGGCGATCGAGATGATGCGCTTCGGCGAAAAACTGCGCTTTCATAAAGAGATCGACCCAAATACGCTCGACCGGCTCGTGCCGAGTATGATCTTGCAGCCCATCATCGAGAATTCGATCAAGCACGGGCTTGCCAGTAAGGTGGATGGCGGCATGGTTCGTCTTCGCACCTGGCTTCAGGGTACCCGCTTGCACATTTCTATCGAGGACGATGGCGTTGGGATTCCAGAATCGAAACTTGCCGCGCTTTTTGAATCGGGAATAGGCGTCAGTAACGTCAATGAGCGTCTGCGCGTGATGTTCGGCGCAAGCTATCGCATGGCGGTCGACAGCAGGCCCGGACAAGGCACGCAGACGCTCATTGAGATTCCCGAATTGGAAGAACAGACAGCGGCGCTTACGGCGAAGGCCTTGGCCCAGCGCTGATTTAGCTTGCCCTATGGGTGTAGGGCCGGGTATCGGTGTACGATCAGCGCAATCGGAAGGCCGACACAGAGCATGAGCGGAATCAATGCAATCACCACTGAGGTGACGGTGAAATGGCCTCGGTGTACGGCCGAAAGGGGCAATACGATGAAATTCATGAACAGGTAAACGGCAACTCCGTAGCTCAATCCGCTCACAATGGGGTGCTTCGTCAAAAGCACTATTTTGCGGCTGAGGGCGTAATACACGGCGGCGGCCCCGAGAGCGATCAGAAAGTGCAGCGCCGTTCCGAGAGCGGCGGTTTCCCAGCCTCCCTGGAAGGAACTGGCGCCAAGCAGGCCGCTCGCGATCCCTTGCAAGATTCTGATTGGCTTGGCGCCGAGTAAGCCGTAAACGATGAGCGCATACGTCAGATCCAAGGTTCCGGCAAGCAAACCGCTCCACAGAATTACCCGCCAAGGGGCGGAATTTGAGGGCGCCATTCGGGAAGATGTTTGCCCATTCGACGTTCCCACTGTTCGATTTTACACACGCGCCGTAGACATTTATCCACCTCCGCGAGCGCTTCGCGATTATCTGAATCGTCATATTTTTTGGCGCTTCCAAGCGCCGCGACGGAACAGCACCAAGGCGAGAATCGTAAAGACGACGTCTGAAATCGGGACGGCGATGAAGGCGCCTCGTGGACCGTAGGAATAATGGATGGCGAGCAGATAGGCAATGGGAATTTGGCATACCCAAAAGGCAAACAAATTAATGAGAGTGGGCGTGAGGGTGTCGCCAGCCCCGTTGAAGGCCTGCATCAAGACCATGCCCCAGGCGTAGCTGACGTAGGCCAGGCCGAAGATGCTGAGACAGGCAACGGCGGTGCGGGTAACGGTGGGTTCGCTCGAGAAGATCGCGACCAGGGGCGCGGGAAAGAACAAGAAAGCGATCGAGATCAGGCCCATGTAAATCATGTTGTAAAAGGCGGTGCGGTATACGGAGCGTTCGGCGCGCTCCGGTTTGCCGGCGCCTAAGTTTTGGCCGACCAATGTCGCGGCGGCGTTGCCTAGCCCCCAGGACGGCAGGATGGTGAAGATGATCATCCGGACCGCAATCGTATAGCCTGCTACCGCGGCACTGCCGAAGGACGAGACGATGCGCACGAGTGCAATCCAACTGCCAGTGACGACGAGAAACTGTATGATGCCGGTGATCGAAACTCTCAGCAGTTTCCACATGACCGGAAGGTTCAGACGGACCTGTTGACGACGGACAACGACGCGATTTTTGCCGGAACGAAGCTGCCAAAGCTGAAAGAGAACTCCGATGCTGCGGCCGGTGGTCGTGGCAACGGCGGCGCCGAGAACGCCGAGCCGCGGGAACGGCCCCCAGCCATTGATGAGGCAGGGATCGAGGACGATATTGATGGCATTGGCGAGCCAGAGAGTGCGCATGGCAAGCGCAGCATCACCCGCGCCGCGAAAAATGGCGTTGATCAAAAAAAGAAGAAAGATGGCGGCCGAACCACCGAGCAGCACCTGGGTATAGCGCGCATTTGCTTCGACGGCGGGCGAGCCGCCCATGAGATGAAGCAGTGACGGCGCTTTCGTGATGCCGATGACTCCGACGGCGATCGAGATCAGCAAGCCTAGCAGGATGGCTTGCACGGACGAATTGGCAGCGCCTTCGGGATCTTTCTCACCGATGCGGCGCGCCACGAACGCCGTGGTCGCCATGCTGAGGCCGATGGCTACGCCGAAAACGAGCGTCAGCAGCGATTCGGTAAGGCCGACGGTGGCGACGGCGTCCGCGCCCAGCCGGGAGACGAAGAAGACGTCAACGATGCCGAACAGCGACTCCATAGCCATTTCGAGGATCATCGGAATGGCCAGGAGCACGATGGCGCGGTTGAGATCGCCTTCGGTGAAGTCCTGGTGCGTGCCGAAGAGTGCTTCTTTGAGCATGGGTAGCGGTTCGGATGGAAGCAGGGCCGGGGAGTAGAATTAACCGAGCGCCGGGGTTTCGTCCCGCAAGTATGGCTCGGTCTATTCTCCTATTTTGTGTGGCGTGGTTGTGCGTTCGTTGGATTTTGACGTGCAATGACTATGAGCATTAGCAGAAGAACATTTTGGCAGAGCGCGGGCGCCGCGCTGGCATTTGGAGCCTCGCGAGCGGAGAGCAAGGGGCAGGCGCCTCCGGCCGCCGGTCCGAAGAAGGCGCGCGTGACATCGAGCGTCATGCTGTGGACGCTTAAGGGCAGCTTTGACGAGAAGCTGGCAGCGGCGGCCGAGGCCGGGATGCAATCGGTGGAACTGGTGAGCGAACAGCAGAGTTGGTCCGACGCCGACACTACGAAGTATAGGCGGCTGGTCGAATCGTATGGCATGCACATCGACACGCTGCTATCGCAGACCGATTGGACGAAGCGGCCGGTGACGATGGTGAATCCGGCGCATCGCGATGCTTTTCTAAACGATGTGAAGGAAGCGATCGTGTGGGCGAAGAAACTGGATGCGCCGCAGATTATCGTGCTGAGCGGCAATGAGCAGGCCGGTATGTCGCATGAGGCGCAATACGCCAGCCTGGTAGAAGGCGGGAAACGCGCGGCAGAGTTCGCACAGGCAGCCGGATTACAACTGATCCTCGAAAATCTAAACAGCAAGGTCAATCACAAAGGTTACTTTCTGACGAGCGCGAGGGAGGCACTAAAGGCGGCAAAGGAAGTGGACAATCCGCACTTCCGCTTGCTTTTCGACATTTATCACGAATACGTGCAGAACGGCGACCCGATTCCGGTGATGAATGAGGCCGAGCCCTACGTGGCGGTTTATCACGTGGCGGACGCACCGGGGCGGCATGATCCTGGTACGGGCAAAATGAAGTGGGATGACATTTATAAGTCGATCGGAAAATCGGGCTATGCGGGTTACGTTACGCTCGAGTACCTGCCGGAGGGCGATCAGGTAGCGAGCCTGATGAAGGCGGTGACGCAGATGCGGAAGGATTTGAACGCGGCGACTCAGAGCGGGGAGCCAATGGGTTGAATCGTTGGCAGTGGAGCACCCTCAGCCGCGGTCGATTTGCTCGACTAGCTCGCCGGGGTACATAGACTTCAACGCGGGGTAAGCTTCCGCGAGCCGAATCAAATCCAGTTCGCCCTTCTTGCGCTCGCTCAACCGCCGCTGTGGATCGCTGTAGGCCAAGAGCGTGCCCTGAGCAACGTCTTCGAGGGTGGCGACCTTCACAAGGAGCCCTAAAACTTTGGCTTCCATTGAACGAGATAGGAATGCCTGATATCGTTCGTCCGTCGTGAATTGAATGCGGAGTTTGCTTTCAGGCGCCAGCACATTTACCGAGTGTTGATGTTCTTCCACCTTGAAACCTTGCTCGCGCAGATACGCAGCGAGCTTGGGAAGACTTGCGGCGATTACGACGATGTCGGCGTCGAGAGTATATACCGGCTCTACATAGCAGTTGACCGCCAAGCCACCGATCAAGCAGTAGGAGCCGAACGATTGACAGATTTCGATCAGCCGCGCGAAATCCGTGGCGCCTCCTTGCGTCGTCAACTCGTAGGCCTCCACTGCTGTCACAATTTAACTCTAGCGCAAAATGCCAGGCCTAGACCGCTAGGGCAGCTTCAATAAAGGCAAAATCACCCTATCGATTTCGGCTTCGGTCCAGGCACTGACCTCGATGTTGCGATGGAGTGACCAATGCTCGACGTGGGTGGCGGAAAAACCTGGTAGCAGATCGACGAGCGGGCCGAGTGTTTCGAGCTCGAGGCAATCGCCATTGGTGAAGATTTCAAAGCAGCAGTGAAAATCGGGATAGAGCACGTTCGGATTCGCTTCGGAGCGCTTTATGAAAAGATCCGTTCCGAGCAAGTAGGCCGCGCGCGTGTTTTGGTTGAAGAAGCCGGCTTTTTGGGGAGAATGCTCGGCCGCATCGTGCCGCAGGATCAAATAGCGTTTGGTCAGAAGCCAGCGCCGGTCCGCGAAGTCCGTATAGGCCCACATCACGAGGGGATTGGTCGGTTGCAGGTGTTCTTCGTGACGGCCCCGCGGCGGGAACGTGGCGACGCCGGTTCCGCCGGGCGCCATCTGGCTGAGCGCCCAAGGGGCCATTCTGCGAGTCACTGGGCCGGTGTTCTCGACACGATGCGTGACGGTGACGCCGCGGCCATTCGAAAGCACGACCGAGATCTCTTTTTGCAAGCCGGTTTCGGGCTCGGGCGGTTGCAGTAGGCGAATGCGGCTCCCTTCGAATGTCGCGCGCACCGGGCCGTTGTCGAGGGCGTAGGTGTCCGGAACGATTTCGGGCGCAATCCAGAGACGGTGGCCGCCGCGCATCGCCCACCAGCTCTCGCCGGACTTGCCGAGCTGATCGGGAAACTCGACAAACAGGTTGCGGCCGCCAACGAAGCCGTAGCGGATAATGCGCGGGCCCACGTCGGTGGTGACGATCAATTCAACTTCGCCGTCGGTGAGACGAAAGCAATTCGGCCAACCGGCGTAGGAAAGCGGTTCGACTTTGGTGTCAGCCATGTTTTGAGCTGTGGGGAGCTACTAATCTTTTATAGCGAGAACGGCATCGACCAGCGAACCCGTGCGGCGAAAATCTACTTTCGAGAAGCCGGCTGCTTCGAGAAGACGCTGGTATTCCGTAGCCGTGCGCTCCCGGCCGTCGGTGCAAACCAGCATGTTGAGATCCTGCATCAGCGAGTAGACGGGACCGGAGCGGTCCTCGTCAAGCAGGGTTTCGGTGATGAGCAATCCCCCACCAGACGGGAGGCGGGCGATGATTTTTCGCAGCAGAAGGTGAATGCGATCGTCGCCCCAATCGTGGAGAATGCGGCCGAGGGAATAGAGATCCGCCGGGGGCAGTTCGTCCTTAAAGAAATCGGCTGTGAGGAATGAGATGCGATCGGCAACGCCCGAGGAGGAGATATAGCTGCGGGCAACCGGCTCGACGTTGGGCAAATCGAGAACGGTGCTCTTTAGATTGGGATAACGCCGGCAGGCCGCGATGGCGAGGTGGCCGGTGGCTCCGCCGAGATCGACTAAGTGGGTGAAGCACGACAGATCGAAGGCTTGAACGATTTCCGAGGAAGTGAGCTGCCCGAAACCGTGCATGCCGCCGAGAAAGCTGCGCGTTGCTGTTTCGTCGCGGAAATAGTGCGCGAAGAGCGAGTCACGGCTGCCAAAAACCTGGACCCAGCGGTTTGTGCCTTCGCGAACGGCGTCATCGAGGTGACCCCACAGATGATAGAGAGATTGATCGGAATAGACGATGTAGCCGGCAAGCGTGTCGGGGCTGGCGGCTACCAGATAACGCGATGAACAAGGCGAGTTGCGGTAGCGGCCGCCCTCGCGGAACAGAAGCTTCAGCGAGACACAGCTATCAAGCAATCGAGCGAGAGCAGGGGAATTGAGGTTTAACTGGGCAGCAAGTTCCGCGGCGGTTTGGGGCGCAGTCTCCAACTGGTCAAAGATACCGAGACGGACGGCGGTGAACATGGCTTTGGAGCGGCGGAACGCGCCAATCAGTTCGAGGACAGCTTCCGCTTGGGGCTCAGAGGTCATGCGAAGTGATCGAATCCTTTGGTTGGTATCGGGCGGCCATCGAGTTTCACCTGGCCTGGGTGACCGCGCGTGATCACACCGATTGGCGTGACGCGGAGCGAGCCAATGGCGGCGGGAATTCTCTTGCCTGACGGCGCGGCGAAGAGCAATTCGTAATCCTCGCCGCCATGCAAGGCGTCGTCGAGCGAAGCACCGCGGGCCACGGGCAAGTTGGCTGAGAGCTCGGCGCTGACTTTCGATTCGCGGCAGAGACGCGCGAGATCCAACGAGAGGCCGTCACTCAGGTCGATGGCAGCGACTACGCCGAGGCGGCGGAGAGCCACGCCCGCCGCAATGCGCGGCTCGGGAAGCAATGGGCGACGCCAGGCGGAGTGAGCCGCTTCGCCAAGTTGGCCGGTAACGTAGATTCGGTCGCCCGGCTTAGCGGCGCTACGCAGCATCGCTTCGCCGCGCGGAAGGCGGCCGCAGCACATGACGTCCACCACGACTTTGTCAAAACGGGCGAGATCCCCGCCGGCGAGCGGGATAGCGAATTGGTCAGCCAAGGCGAGAAATCCCTTATAAAAGCGCTGGATCCAACGCGCACCGCGAGCGGCAGGGACGGCAAGCGAGACCAGGCAGAAGACCGGCTCGGCTCCCATAGCGGCCACATCCGACAGGCTACGCGCGAGAGCTTTGTGGCCGACGCGGGCGGCGGTGTGTGTTTCGAGAGTGAAGTGACGGTCTTCCAGAACAAAATCGGATGTAAAAACGAGATCTTCGTTCGGGCGAGGGCGAAGGATGGCGCAATCGTCTCCGATGCCGCGCACGACGGAGGGATGACGCACGCGCGCAAGTCCACGGATGCGGTCGATAATCTGGGTTTCACGCATGTGTCTCGACGAGAACCAAACCAGAGGGAAGCTCTTCGCCGAAAACGCGGCTATAGGAGGCAAGATCCTGGCTGGCGCCGGAGAGTTGGCGCAAGAGCTCAGGCGCGCGGGGGCTCGTCTCACAAGCGCGACGGACGGATTCGAGCGTAGGCGGCGGAAGGTCGCGCGCCGTGTCGCCGGTCTGTTGGGCGATTTGAACCACAGCCTCGAGCAGAGCAGGCGTGTGCGGCAGACGCAACAGCGCTTCCACCCAGCGGCTGGCAACCGCGGGCGAAAGAACGAGGTTGATTCCGGCGCTAAAGAGCTTCCGCGCGCCCAACCGCGAGAGACACCAGACGCCAGCGTCGGACATTTCTCCTCGTTTGACGATATTGAGTAACGTATCGCCAAGCTGTGTCTTGGCTTGCTGCGGCAGCAGTTCCAGACTGGCGGCCGTTCGCCACATTTCACGGTAGAGACTTTGATTGATGCGCTGCTTGATTTTCTGCTTCGGCAAAAGAGTGGGCGAAAGGCGTTGAAAGATATCGCCCTGCTGATTGCGGTTCAGGCCGCCCGCGATACGGCCGCAGAAGATCCACCAATCGATTTCGCATTGGACCTGATTGCCGAAGGTAAGGCCGCCGGCATAGATACGGCGAGCTTGCTCGATGCGAAAATCGTCACCCGGAAAACCGAAGCCCGGGCGGAGGCAAAAACCCGTGAGATTGAGCCATCGTATTTCGTGCGGAGCGTTTTTGCGGCGGCCATCGGCGAGCGAGAGCAGCTTGTCGGCAAAGGCGCGAATGGTGGGAAGCGGCCAGGAAAGGCGGCCCAAACCAAGTGCCTGCTCGAGACGAGCGGGGAGTTGTTCCGGCGGCAGACCGGAGCCGGACTTGCTGAAGACTTGCTCGATCAGGGATTCGGCGTTGGCTTGGGACTCGGCACTGATGACCGCGCTGGAGCGGACTGTGGAGGCGGCGGCGGGCGTGAGCTCAGGCGCGCCCAAACTCTCTAACGGGGACTTCCGCAACTGGAATTGCAGACGCCAGCGATGTTCGCTGACTTTCGACTCGGCCCAGGTTTCGAGCGTGCCCACTTCGCTGAGGCGCGCGCCCAAAGTGACCGGGACGAGGCGCTCACCACCTTTACCGAAGCGGATCACGGCGTGCAGCGGGGCATGAAGGCGTGGGTCACTGGCGGGATCCAGCATGTCGTCCGCAGGATTGAAAGAGACGACGGAACCTGCGGGGTCATCGGTGCGGCTCAATGAGCTATAGAGACGGAAGGCGACGGGGGTATTAGTGAGAAGCTGAAGTTCGGGCTGTTCAAGTTTGATCTCCCGCCCTTCCTCGGTGCCGCGCGGCATGAGGCAAACAGTTTTGATGGACGACGAGTCAGCGGTGTCCTGCAGACCGAGGAAGTAAGCGCGCGGAAGACCGCCGCGAACCAGTACGCCGCTTCCCGAGGAGCGCACGTAAGAGTAATAAGCCGCGCCAATCGCTACGGCGAGATCGAGGTCGTGATTTTCGAACAGTAGCGGCGGACGGCCGAACCAATGCTCGACTACGTCGCGCACGCGGTCGCGGAACACTTGCGGCATGAAGAAGCCGCCGTTGAAGAGGATGGCATCGACGCCGTGCTCGGCCGCGGGCGAATGCTGGAGAAAATCGGCCAGGTGCCGGGTGATCGCAGGGTCGGACACATAAGGAAGACCCAGTTCACGAAAAACGCTTTGTTTCTCCTGTTGTGGCTTGTCAGAAAGTTGGCACGGAGGCAGGAAACCGCCGAGCGAAAGTTCGAGAACTTCTTCGCGAGTGATGGTGGCTTTGAGGGCGCCACCGATGAGCGAGGCGCCGCCGCCGGCGACGATCACATCTACGCTGGCGGGGCCATTATCCGCGAGCAGAGTCTCCTTAGCGGCCGAGCATTGGCGGCGAAGGGCGCTGCGTTGCCGAAGAGACAGGCTGTTGCCCAGCTTCGACTCGGCGAGCCAGCCGATGGTGAGGTCGAGGTTGTCGCCTCCGAGCAAGAGGTGACGGCCTACGGTGGTGCGGGTGAATTGGACGCGATCACCTTCGCGATCGACGCGGACCAGGGTGAAATCGCTGGTGCCTCCGCCGACATCGCAGACCAGAACGATTTGGCCGTCCGACAGTTCTTTATTCGAGCGCGCCAGGTGGCCAGCGATCCAGGCATAAAAGGCGGCGGCGGGCTCTTCGAGCAGTGTGAGATTCTCGATGCCGTCGTCGCGGGCGGCCTGCACGGTAAGCTCGCGCGCCTCTTCGTCAAAGCTGGCAGGAACGGTGAGAACGACCTGCTGGGCGGCCAATGGCTCGGACTTTACGCGATCCCAGGCAGCGCGCAGATGAGCCAGATAGCGAGCGGAAGCTTCCACCGGCGAGAGGACGCGGCCTTCTTCCTGAGAATCCCAAGGCAGGATCTTGGCGGTGCGGTCGGCTTCGGAATTCGAGAGCCAGGACTTCGCCGAATGAACCATTTTCGTGGGTACCAGGGCGCCCTGATCACGGGCATAGGCGCCTACGATTGGCGGATCGCTCAGGTAAAGAAAAGAAGGTAGGGTACGCAGCGGGCCGCTGCGGGTGGCATCGAGCTGTTGCTCAATGGGGAGGACATGAATCGGCGGGAAATCGGCTTCGGCGGCCTCTTGCGGGTCGATATAGGCGAGGGCGGAGTTCGTCGTTCCGAGATCGATACCAACGTTCATGCGGCTGCAGCACGTTCGCGAACGTTGAATTCGAGTTTCCAGCGGCGGCCGTCGGCGGCCACACACCAAAGTTCGAGCATACCGGTTTCGGTGACGTTGCTTTCGAGCGTGACCGGCACGATCTCTTCGCGCGAGTTATCGCCGGGAGCGTGAGGCGGCAGAAAGACTTCGATGGGTGCGAGCTCTTCAAGATCGCTGCCGATGTCTTCGATCAGATTGCCCGCGGCATCCGCTTTGCGAGAAAGTGAGGAAAAAAAGCGGAACTCGGCGGGCTCGCCGACCACCAACGCGAATTTTCGCTGTGGGAGCTCGACCTTGGAACCTTCTTCGAGACCGAACGGTACAACCGTCAGGGCCTTCATCGGCGCAGGCAGGCCGGGTACGGCGGGTAGGGAGCTTTCAATGCCCACGTAGTAGGTGCGAGGCACGCCGCCGCGTATGCGCACGCCTTTTCCGGTGCGGGCGAGTCCGTAATAGGCGGCACCATGCGCGACGGCGTGCATTAAATCGGCCTGTTTGGTTTCGTTGCGCAACTCGGTAACGGGCCCGGCTCCCGCTTGCATAAGCCAGCCATTCAGCACCTCGAAAATTCGCTGCTCAATGGCCTCGGCCTGCAAGACTCCGCCATTCAGGAGCAAATGCGTGGGGCGGGCCAAACCAGCGCTGCCTCCGGCGTTACGTAGGAACTGCGCCAAATGCTTGGTAACGGCGGCGTCAGCGGCATAGTTGAGGCCCACTTCCATCAGCGCAGCACGTCGATTGCGTTGCGGCGCGGCATCAGCGGGGACGACGGGGAAAAAACCGTCCAACAAGAGGCCGCGCACTTCGTCGCGATTGATTTTGCCGCGGATGGTTCCGCCGACTACGCCCGCGCCGCGTCCGAGAATGGTCAACGAATGGCTGGCTGGGGCAGCAGTCGACAACAAGGATTCTTTGGCGGCGCGGCATTGCTGCCACAACGAATGAAACTGCAGCGCATCGAGTTTGGCTCCCTTTTGGGCAAACTGTTGCTCGGCGAAGCGGGCCACCGCCAGATCCATGTTGTCACCCCCAAGAAGAAGATGATCGCCAACGGCAATGCGTTCGAGTTGGAGTTCGCCGCTGCTTTCGGTGACGGAGATGAGGGTGAAATCGGTGGTGCCGCCGCCGATGTCGGCCACTAGGATGAGATCGCCGGGATTTACGCGCTCACGCCAGTTCGGATTGCGCTCGATCCAGGCGTAGAAGGCGGCTTGCGGCTCTTCGATGATGATTACTTCGGGGTAGCCCGCCAGTTTGGCGGCGCTCTGCGTGACGTCGCGGGCCGCGGCGTCGAAGGAAGCGGGAACGGTGATGAGGACGGACTGATTTTCGAGTTTCGCATCGGGATGCTTTTGATCCCAGGCGGAACGAAGGTGCAGCAGATATTCGGTAGAGGCAGCGAGCGGCGAAACCTTCTGGACGCCTTCCGGCGCGGTCAAGGGCAGGAGAGGCTGGCTGGGATCGGCGTTCTGATTGGAAAGCCAGGATTTTGCGGAACTGACTAAGCGGTTCGAGTTTTCAACGCCGCGCATCCAGGCGAAGCGGCCGGTTATGTAGGCCGGGCTCGGATTCCAGGGCAGCGCGAGTGCGCCTTCGACGAACTCCTTTTCACCCGGGATATATAACGAGGAAGGTAGCAGGTCGAGATCGGCGACTTCTCCCGGGTTGACGATCTGCGGCACCTGAAAGAGCTCGACTCGCGATGGCTCGGCGGCGGTGCTCAGGGCCGCATAGGCGAGGGCACTGTTGGTCGTGCCGAGATCTATGCCGATGACGAACTGGGGCATGATGCGGGAATCCGCTACTCGATCTCAATTTCCGCAGGAGCGAGTACCGCGATTTCCTGCTTGCCGAGTGGCGGGAGATTGATGGACGAGGCCAGCCAGCCGCGATGACGGAGAGTGCCGCCCGGCACTTTGCCGCTAGCCGGCACATTTCCGATTAGTTTGATACGGTTCGGGTCGGGGGCTTTCGAGGCATCGAGCTTCTGAGGCGTTCCTTCCACGCCATCGATCATGGGCGCGAGCGTAACATGGCGGGTCAGACTGGCGCGGCAATCGCTGTGTACGCTACGGACGGCGGCGCCGACCTGGTCGTCCTCATAGGAGGCGATGTCTTCCATGAGGAAGTCGATCAAACGCGAGTCGCGCTGCAGAATGTGCAAGATTTGCAGGGCTCCATCGCTGATCTGCACCTTGGGCTCAACGGGCGGCGCGACAGGTTCCGGCTTGATTTTGGCATAGCCAAATTCCAAGGCGACGGTCTCGGGCAGGGTGCCCGAAAAGAGGAGCGAAAAGAAGCTGCTGAAGGCGGCAGAGACGCGGGACAAGTAATGACCTCTAAGTAGTCAGGATATCCGACTGCTTCGCGGGCTCAATCCGTGAGGCGGAGTCATGCGGTCGCTGACAGGACCCGACCTGAAACATTTAGTTGATTTATAGTCTCCAGTGATTAGGAGAGAGTTTGATGGCAACCAAGAAAACCAAGTCGTCTTCCGGTTCGGATCCGAAATCAAAGCGCATCGTCAAGAAGAAGATGACGCGCACGATGCATGAGTTTAAGCAGCATGAGCTGGAATCGGGCCGGAGCGGCCGTAAGGTCAAGAATCCGAAACAGGCCGTCGCCATTGCTTTGAGCGAGGCGCGGAAGTCGGGAGCGAAGATCCCGTCGGCTCCGAAGAAGGCTAAGAAATCCGCCGCCAAGAAATCTTCCAAGAAGAGTAGGTAACTACTGCATTTTTGTGCGTGCTGATTTTCTCTTGTGAGGATCAAACCGTCGGAGGATAAAGCATGATCGATCCCAAGCTGAATAAAGTGCCTGCACAAAAGCCGGGGGCTTTCGAAAATTTGCCGGCGGCGCCGCGCGCGGAACCACGAAGCGGCCCAATCCGCCGGGGTCTCAGCGTTAATGACACCATTGCCGCCGATGCCAACCGCTCGGTTGGCGCGAGGGGCGTAGATACGTCCGGAGTGGAAGCTGGCGCCGGAGCAGCCGCGGAGATGACCAGTATTACTCCGGATACGGACGACATCATCAGGGAATCCAGATTGGGAAGCTCTGATGAAATTGCCGCGCGCGCGTATCAATACTGGTGCGAAAGAGGTTGCCCGGAAGGCTCGCCAGAAGTAGACTGGCAGCTCGCTGAGGAAGAATTGCGAACGAAACGCGCAAATACGCGGGCGGCCGGCGCCTCGGCCTGAAAGACCGGCTCCTAATCAAAAAATAAAGCCCGCCGGGCATTTGACCTGGCGGGCTTTTTCTGTCGGGCTGAAAATGGATTAGTAGTCCATCTCAGGGCCGTGGCCGGAGGGCGGACCAGCCGGAGCCTTCTTTTCCGGCACTTCGCAGATCATCGCTTCGGTGGTCAGCATGAGGGCGCTAATGGAAGCCGCGTGCTGCAGAGCCGAGCGGGTGACCTTGGTGGGATCGATGACGCCGGATTTCACCAGGTCTTCGAACTGTCCATTAAAGGCATTGAAGCCATAATTGGCGTCGCTGTTGGCCCGAACCTTTTCGAGGATGATGGCGCCTTCAAAACCCGCATTGCCAGAGATCTGGCGCAACGGCTCTTCGGTCGCCTTGCGGATGATGTCGATACCGATCTGCTCATCCCCTTCAGCCTTTAAGGATTGCAGGGCCTTGCCGGCACGGAGCAGCGCTACGCCGCCACCAGGGACAATCCCTTCCTCGACGGCCGCACGGGTGGCATGCAGAGCGTCTTCGACGCGGGCTTTCTTTTCCTTCATCTCGGTTTCGGTAGCGGCGCCGACCTTGATGACGGCTACGCCACCAGCAAGCTTGGCGAGGCGCTCCTGGAGTTTCTCACGGTCGTAATCGGAGGTGGTCTCATCGATTTGGGCGCGCAGTTGCTTGATGCGGCCTTCGATGGCTTTCTGGGTACCGCCGCCATCGATGATGGTGGTGTTGTCCTTGTCGACGGTAACGCGCTTGGCGCGGCCCATGTCTTCCAGGCGGACACCTTCCAGCTTGATGCCGGTCTCTTCCATGATCGACTTGCCACCCGTCAGAACAGCAATGTCATCGAGCATGGCTTTGCGGCGATCGCCGAAACCAGGAGCCTTGACGGCGCAAGCATTGAGCGTGCCGCGCAGCTTATTCACGACGAGAGTGGCCAACGCTTCGCCTTCCACTTCCTCGGCAATGATCAGCAGCGGCTTGCCGGCACGGGCAATCTGCTCGAGCAATGGCAGCAGATCCTTCATATTGCTGATCTTCTTTTCGTGGATCAGAATATACGGATCTTCCAGAACGGCTTCCATGCGGTCGGGGTCGCTCACGAAGTAAGCCGAGAGATAACCGCGATCAAACTGCATACCGTCTACGGTTTGCAACTCGGTCACCATGGTCTTGGACTCTTCCACGGTGATGACGCCGTCTTTGCCGACCTTCTTCATGGCTTCCGCGATGATGTCGCCGATCTTCGAATCGCCATTGGCGGAGATGGTTCCGACTTGCGCGATAGCGTCTCCGGAGACCGGCTTCGAGAACTTCTTCACTTCATCGACAACCGCCTCAACGGCCTTCTCGATGCCGCGTTTCAGGGCCATGGGGTTGGCGCCGGCGGCCACCGATTTCACGCCTTCGCGGAAGATGGCTTGCGCGAGGATCGTGGCCGTGGTGGTGCCGTCACCAGCGATGTCGGAAGTCTTCGAAGCGACTTCACGCACCATCTGGGCGCCCATGTTCTCCAGCGGATTGGCCAACTCAACTTCTTTGGCGACCGTGACACCGTCTTTGGTGATGGTTGGACCGCCAAATTTCTTTTCGAGCACCACGTTCCGGCCCTTGGGACCGAGGGTGACCTTCACGGCATCAGCAAGCTGATTTACGCCGCGAAGAATAGCCTGACGCGAGTTTTCGCTATAAACAATCTGTTTTGCAGCCATTGTTCTTCTTAATCCTCTTACTTAGCCTTTCCCGATGTGGCACTCGAAGCGCCGTTGGTGAGCACGCCGAGGATCTCATCCTCACGCATGATCAGGTATTCGGTGCCATCGAGCTTAATGTCGCTGCCTGAGTATTTACCGAATAAAATCCGATCGCCAGCCTGCACATCGCAGGGGATCAGCTTGCCATCGTCGGTCTTCTTGCCTTTTCCAACCGCGACCACCTCGCCCTGTTGGGGCTTTTCCTTGGCGGAATCGGGGATGAAGAGAGTACCGTGCATGGTCTCACCTTCTTCGATCCGTTTAACCACGACGCGGTCGTGAAGCGGACGAATATCCATATTTAAAACCTCCACTTATCTTCGAATCTTTGGGATTTCGTGGCATACCGGGCCATTCGAACTGTCCGGTACGCCTACGGATAGTTTTAGCACACTAGGCAACAGAGTGACAAGAGCTCATTTTATGTTATTGATAATACAGTGGTTACAATAATGGCACTCTGGGTCTGACAGCGTCTTTCCGCGATCTTAGCAGACTTCCTGGAATAGACTGGCTGGTTGATATGCTGGGAGCGCATGCGGCGAATCTCGGTCTGGCTGGCAGTCGCCGCGATCTTTTTGACGGCGCTTGTCGCTTACACGTATAAGCTTCGCCTGGAGAGAGACCGGGCACGCCGGGCCTCACCCACTCCGCAGATCGAAAACAAGTATCGGGCAGTGGCGCCGAGCGGCTGGGCGTGGACGAAGGACGATCCGAAAACCAACCGACCGATGGTTCGCGTGACGGCGGAGTCGTTCAAGGGGACGGACGACCCGTCGACGTTCGAACTGCACGCGCTCGCGTTGCGACTCTACGACAAAACCGCTTCTAGCTACACCTACGTCAAAAGTGATAACGCCTTGTTCGACGAAGGGTCGGGCTTGCTGAAATCTCGTGGGCCAGTGACCATCGTGATTAATGTGCCGGCCGCCGCGGACGCTGCGGACCCGAAGGAGGTGGCCAAGCGTGTTCACGTGGTTACGACCGGCGTTACTTACGAGACCAAGACTGGAAGGGCGTCGACGGCCGATCCGGCATCGTTTGTGTTTCCGGACGGAGGCGGCAAGGCGGTAGGAGCCGAGTACGATCCCAACACCAAAGTGCTGCATCTGAAGTCGCAAATTGCGCTCGATTGGGTGGGGAAAGGCCCGATGGAAAATAAGATGCACGTAGAAGCGGGCGATCTGGTTTACAAAGAGGCCGAGCAGAAAATCTATCTATCCCCATGGTCGAAATTGCAGCGGCAGAGCATGCTGATTCAGGCGCAGAATTCGGTTGTAACGCTGCAGGATGGAGTGCTTCATCAAATTGACTCGGATCGTCCCGTGGGCACGGACGATCGCAATGGGCGGCGGGTGGATTACTCGGCTGAAAAGATGACGGCGATTTTCGATGAGGATGGCAATCTGGTGCAAATTTTGGGCGACCGGAGTGCGCGAGTCGTTTCCACCCAGGCAGGAGCCAGAACGGTGCTCACCGGGGACAAAGCGGACTTGCGATTTGCCCTGGACACGACCCAGAAGAACGGGCAAGAGGCGACGGAAAGCAATTTGCACCTGGTGATGGCGGACGGTCATGCATTGGCGGTGTCGGAGCCTCTGCCGCAGCCGGGTGTGCTGCCGGCCGAGACGCGTATCCTGCGCAGTGAACACATTGAGCTCGAAATGAAGCCCGGCGGCCAAGAGGTGCAGGAGATTCGGACGTCGTCGCAAGCGCAACTGGAATTTAAACCGAATCAGCCTTCGCAAGTGCACCGCACGCTGGATGCTTCCCACCTGCGCATTCTGTATGGCGAGAGCAGTTACGTGGACACGTTCAGGGGATGGAACGTCGCGACACACACCGATAAACCGGCGGCGGCGGCCAAGCCCAGGACGGTAGCCGCCCCGGCGCTGACCTGGAGCGATCAGATGACGGCGAAGTTTACGCCGAACACGAATCAAATCTCGACCATCGATCAAAAGGGCAATTTTCGCTATCAGGAGGGGGCGCGCAGAGCCTCGGCGAAAAGGGCCTTTCTTGAGCAGACGATCAATCGCATCACGTTAACGGGCAATGCAAAAGTGTTGGACGATACCGGTTCGGCCGTGGCGGACAAGATTGTGATGAATCAGGCGAATGGCGACATGGATGCGATCGGCCATGTACTATCGACCCACCAGCCGGACAAGAACCAAAAGCCTGGAACATCCATGCTGGACGCGAGCCAGCCCATGCAGGCCCAGGCAGACCAGATGGAAACGCGCGATAGCAACAACAAGATTTTCTATCAAGGGCACGTGGTGATGTGGCAAAGCGCGAATCGTATCGCGGCCGGCTCGATTGACGTAGATCGTGACGATCAGAGCCTGCACGCCGCAACGAACGTGGTGAGCGAGCTACTGGATAACAAAGGCAATGGCGGAAGCAACGGGGCTGACAAGACGACGGCGGCTGATCCCATTTACACCACCGTGCGAGCGCCTGATTTGCTCTACCGCGACGATACACGCGAAGCCCTCTACACCGGCGGCGTGACGCTCGAGCGCGGCAAGATGACCGTCGCTTCCAAAACGATGAAGGCCTTCCTGACGCCAAAAACGGCGCAGAACAGTGACGATTCGTCACTCGATCATGCTTTCGCGGACGGCGATGTTGTCGTTACCGACGTTCTCGCTAACAGTCGCAAGCGCACGGGCGCCGCCGAGCACGGCGAATATTACACCAAAGACGACAAGGTGGTGCTGAATGGCGGGTCGCCACATATGGCAGACAGCTACAAGGGAATCACCAAGGGCCGGCAGCTTACTTACTTCAGCA
This sequence comes from Bryobacteraceae bacterium, assembly GCA_036501045.1. Taxonomy (GTDB): domain Bacteria; phylum Acidobacteriota; class Terriglobia; order Bryobacterales; family Bryobacteraceae; genus Bog-105. The sequence goes on along the minus strand of DASYAX010000363.1, from coordinate 450 downwards.
GTGACGATCACTTGATCGTCGAAGGCAACCCGAAGCAGGTGGCGTTTACACAGATGAAGAAGAAGTGAGCGCAACAGGCGCTTTCTCCAGACTCTCGCGAGTACGGAGGAGGAGGCTCAGGAGATGGCGCTCAGAGGGCGACTCCGGAATGGACATGCGGTTGAGGTGCAAATGCACAAACGACCCGCAGAGCGTCTCGATCGGCTGAGTGAGCGATTGTTCGCGCGCCAGGCCGCGAAGACGCTCCGCTACGCCGGCCGATGCCGCGCTTCTTTCGGCCAGGATGGCGGCGATCTCTTTTCCGGAGTCTAAGCCCGCCAGAAAATGCCCCGGCTGGCCAACGACGAACCGCAGGAGGTTCTTGCGCTGCCGGTAATCGGCGCCGATCTCTACGGCCCTGGCGTTGGTTTGGCTGCGGTACCAACGCAAGCGCTCCGCTTCATTCAACTC
>DASYAX010000362.1:0-2866 GCA_036501045.1 Bryobacteraceae bacterium | reverse complement strand
TGCGCGGTGAAGCGTCGCCGCCCAGGAACGATCCGAAAACGCTGGTTGGATCGCTTACGGTTCTTTGGACTTCACCAAAAGCCGGGTTATCAAAATTGAAGACCGGGTTTGCGAAGTTGGGATGGTTCAGGACGTTGTATGCCTGAGCGCCAACCTCAAGCTTGCCTCTCTCCAGACGAGGAACTTTGAAGTCCTTCATCAGAGTGAAATCCGTATTGAAGTAGCCGGGCCCGAAGAACTGGTTCCGGTGTGACTCGCCGAAGAAGGAGGTCGGGTCGGCAAAGTCCGGACTCGGCGTACCGGTTGCCATGTTCCCGCCGAAGCATCCGGTCGTAATGTTCTTGCCGCAGTGGTGAGGCACACTCGGATTGACGACGTCAGCCAGCACCGTACTCGCACTGCCGTATGTGCCGAGGGCACCCAGGGCGCTGGTGGATGTGCTGTCAGTCACACTGAACGGGAAGCCGGTGTGACGGAAAATCGTGCCCCCCAGGACCCAGCCATCGGTCAACACAGCCGGATGGCCGAAGCGAGGGATCGTGATGAGGTAGTCCCCGGTCAAGTTGTGGCGAATGTCGTAATCGGCATTGCCGTAGTTGAGCGCAAGGTCAAAGGGATCGATCGGCTGAATTGTGTTGGCAAATGAAGGATTGCCCAAGGGCAGGAATCCTCCGTTTGAGATTTCGTCGAGCGCGTGGCTGTAGGTATAGTTCAGCATCCCGGTAAAGTATTTCGACTGTGCCTTGATGCTGGTGACGAGCCCGTTATAGTTGGAGACGGCCGTGCTCTGAATCTCAGTTACCTGGCCAAATGCCGGCAGGCCCGGAGCCGCCGGCGCTCCAAAAAAGCCGTTAGGGAACGCAGCGCTCGGAGCCAGGGAGACGTTGGCGCCCTCGTTCACAACCGGCTCGTGATAGCCGCGATTGCCCACGTAGGCAATTTGGAAAGCGATGTTTCTGCCCAGCTGTTGCTGCCATTGCAGGCTCCACTCGTCATAGGTCGGATAATGAATCTTTCTGTCGATGTTGAAGACGTTCGGCGGAAGGAAGAGCGGGTTGGTCGCGGTGATGCTGGTGAGGCTTCCGCCCGACGCGTAGCCGGTCTTGAACGATTGATTCACAGACGCGAGCGCTGTTTCGAAGCTACCCGGCTGCGAAGGATCGGCCAGATCGCCAGGCGCTGAAAATTGCGGGTTCAGCGGAGCATTGCTCAACAGGTCGTCGGCGACAGTCGCCGGGAAGATATCGGTAAAAATACCAAAGCCGCCGCGGAACAGCGTGTTGGGGTGATTAGGCGGCGAGAAGGTAAAGCCGATCCGCGGGTCTACCGCGTATTTCTGAAGGCTGAGAAATGAATTGGAGAGACCCGACAGCAGAACCGAGTTGTAAGGGGTAGTGGGGCCCGCGGTAACGGCGGTGTTGCTGTCAGGGAAATGCGCAAAGCAGCTTACCTCACAAACCGGGTTGGAGTTGTGCTCCACGCGGATGCCGTAGCTGAGCTGCAGATTCGGCGTGACTTTCCACGAGTCCTGAGCATATCCGCCAGTGTTGTAGACCGCAATCGGCGCGCTCGGGCGCTGGGGGAAATTCTGGATTCCAACGAAAAGATTGCCATTGCCGAATGTATCGCCGGGGTCAATTGTCGTAGCGGAAGGCGTCCCGGACGCCGGCCCAAGTTCCACGCCCAGCGCGGTGCTGAATATGCCGAGGTCGTGGTCGGTGACGTCGTCCCTCTTGAAGATGTACCCAAAGCTCATGGTGTGCCTGCCTTTGGTCCAGCTCAAGTCATCGTTCACCTGATATTGGGTTACGTTGCGCCCTTCGGGCCAGAGGTAGCTTTCGCCGCCGAGGTCGGTAAACGAGCCGTCGCCAAAGCCGAAGCCGAGCGTATATGGGAACGTGGACAACTCCAGATTCTGGTTAGTAGCGACGAATAGCGCGCTATACCAGGCGCCGGAAAGCAGGAATTGATTCACAACATTCGGGGAGAATGAGTGGGTCTCTTCCAACTGACCTTCGTAGTCCGGCTGGTCGCTGTCCGCGTTGAAGGCTGGGTTGATCGGATCGACAAAGGTCGGCTGCAGGCCATGGTCCCGCTTGAAATGGACCCACATGTTGTCGTTCGCGCCCAGCTTCTGGTCGTAGCGGGCCGTAACCAGCGTTTCAGTCAGCTTATTTCTAGGGTTCGATTCAAAGGAGTTGGCCCAGGTGAACCCGCCCGGCGTGGTCGAAAAAGGCTTGGCCGTCGAAGCCCCGGGGGCACTGTTATAGAGCGAGAATATCTTCTGATAAAAGGGAATTTCCGCAGCATTTCCGTTTGTAGCCAGATTGGTCAGAACCGAAGCCTGATAACCCAGGCTCGGAATGACGACAAAGTCCGCCGGGGACGTGACGAACCGCAGGCCTTCGTAGTCCACAAAGAAAAACGCCTTGTCCTTGATAATCGGGCCGCCGCCGGCAGCGCCCCACTGATTCGCATTCGCGAACGGTTGCGCCGCGCCGCTATTGTCGTTAAACCAGTCGTTGGCGTTCAGGTCGCTGTTGGTCCAGTAATAGGTGGCATTGCCGTGGAATTGATTGGATCCAGACCGTGTGATGATGTTCTCCTGGATGGCTCCCAGGCCGCCATATTGCGCACTATAGGCGTTGGCCACTACGTTGACCTGATCAATGTCGTTGGAGCCAAGCAGCAGGTTGCTGGGGCCGGAGTTGTTCAGGTTCAGGAACGGGTCGTTATCCTGCGCGCCATTGACGGTGAAGTTATTCGAAGTGGCGGGCAGTCCGAAAGCAGACGAGTTGCCGTAGCCGCCCTGCGTATTCATCACAACGCCCTGGGTGAGATTGACGTAGTAAGTGATGTCGCCGCC
>DASYAX010000361.1:0-5241 GCA_036501045.1 Bryobacteraceae bacterium | reverse complement strand
TCCACGTTTCGACAAGCTGAGGAATGGATTGCTTCGCTGCGCTCGCAATGACGAAGAGTTACTTTGCCGCGACCACCATGATCTCGACCAGATAATCCGGCGCGGCGAGACCGGCCTGGACGGTGGCGCGGGCTGGCGTGTCGCCGGGCGACACCCACTTGTCCCACACCGCGTTCATCTCCGCGAAATTCTTCATGTCGGTGATGTAGATGTTGGTCGACAACAGCTTCGACTTGTCGGTGCCGGCCTTGGCTAGATGGCCGTCGATGATCGACAGGATCTCCTGGGTCTGTTCGGTCGTGCTTTTGCCTTTGGCATTTTTGGCGACGACGCCCGCCAAATAGACGGTGTTGCCGTTGACGACGACCTGGCTCATGCGCGGCCCGGTTTCAAAACGCTGAATGCTCATTGGGTTCTCCGGCTGAAATTGCCGGCCCTTCCTAGCCTACCGCCCGGCCGGGCGCTACTCGGTTTCATCGCGACCGCGCTAGGTCTGCGTCAAAACGGCTCTGGCCGAGCGCATTAATCAGCTGGAATGCAAACTCAGGTTGTATTAGTTTCGTATCTACGATCTTGCACCGCGGCCGCCTCATATCCGGCGAGTGGCTGTTCTGATACGTACCAATATTTGATGACTTTGATTGCTTGGGACGCGGTCGCGACCCTCCGGTGTTCGAAGACCGCGTGGCCCAAATTTCGACAAAGGGGGTTTGTGATGCAGCAACTGTTCACGCTCTTTCGCGAGACAAAATGGATTACGGCGATCAGTCTGGCCCTGTCCCTGCTGCTCTACTTTCCGCCGCAGATTTGCGAGTTGTATCGGGCGATAATGGCCGACCGCGACCTTGTAACCCTAATTCTATTTTACGCACCGCTTTTTGCGATCGGTGTTTTTGTATGGTTCGGTGCCAACCAAATAGCGTTGGAGAGCACGGCGCGACAGCCTGTCCCTCATTCTGGAAAGCTGGTTATCGTAACATGGCTCTGGCCTGTGATACTCGGCGTGCTGCCGCTTCTTGCGAGCGCGATCGGGCAATATCAATCGATTCCGGAGAATGCGATCGGTAACCTGGATGATGGGTTGCTGCCGGGGTCGGCATTTTACGGGTTTGACGAGACGCTAGTGAAGCTGGTCGGTGACGGGCTGAAATACAGCTCGATCTTCACTCTGGTTGGGGCGCTCGCGGTTGCCGGGATCTTGGCGGTGATCGCGTTTCTGCTTGAAAGCGTTTTATCCGCGGCCAATCGCAAATACTTCATACGCTGGCGATGGCTCGGTTTCACGGTTGCGGCGATTGCGGCTGTCACGGCGCTGTTCTTGTCCTTTCCGGTTACGATCCCGGAGCGAATCGGAACCTTCGCACTCATTGCTCTGTTTGCCCTGCTCGTCGTCTCCTTCTGCATACATGTCAGTCTGGCGACTATCCATTTCCGCATTCCCTTCTTCCCCCTCGTTTTCTTCCTTGTGCTGGTGTTTTCTTGGGCGGATTTGAACGACAATCATGAAATACGCCTTCTCGATCATCCACCGTTGCTTTCGATGCAAAGCGATGTCGCGACCGAATTCGCCAAATGGTTCGGGTCGAGAGACGATATCAAGCAGTACAAGGACGAATATCCTGTTTACCTCGTGGCCGCGCAGGGCGGAGGGATCTATGCCGCCTACGAGGCCGCAATCTTCCTCGCACGGATGCAGGACCAGTGTCCGGCGTTTCGAAAGCACCTGTTTGCGATCAGTGGCGTTTCGGGAGGAAGCGTCGGAGCTGCAGTTTTCGCATCCGTTCTGGACACGATGCCAGTCGAGAAATCCGATGTGGCTTGCCCGAGCATGTCGCGCTATTTCGAGCGATCTAGCGTCCTTGGCAAACAGAGTTACGAGTCGGGCCTCACGGAAGGCTATGTCCGCGGCGTACTGTCGCCAAAGAACGACCTGCTCTCGCCGCTGATCGGGGCCACCCTCTTCGGAGACTTCACGCAACGTTTTCTCTTCTTCAAAGTTGGAATTTTCGACAGGGCCCGCGCTCTCGAATTTGCTCTTGAAAAGGCCGGAGCCGGCGACAAGGAGCAAAGCCTGCTCTCGCAGGAATACATGACGCATTGGGCAAGCGGAAAGCTTCCGGCTCTCGTGTTTAACGCCACCGATTCAGCAAGCGGAAAGCGGGTCGTTTTTTCACCGTTTACCTTCAGGACGAAGAGCGTCGCAATACAAAGCGACTCGCTCGTTCCATTTCAGACTCTCATTCCAACAGAGACCGGGCAATCCCTGAATCTGAGGTTGAGCACAGCAGCCTTTGTCAGCGCCCGGTTTCCGTGGGTGTCTCCTGCCGCCACTGTACCAGCCAAGGATGACTTCAGTTCTTCCCTCAAGAAGACACGGCTGGTCGATGGCGGCTATTTCGACAATTCCGGTGTCGAAACGGCGGTGGACCTCCTCCAGTCTCTTGAAGACAAGGTCGCCGAACTCAACAAAACCCCCGGTCAATCAAAAATAGCGTTGAAACTGATCGTTTTGGGCGGCGGGCAATATCCGGTGCGGGATTCATTTGCGCTCGGTGAGACGCTGGAGCCAATTAGGGCTCTGCTCAGCACCCGGGAATCCCGCGCCTACATTGCGATCAACAAGGCGTCCCGGATTCCGCAATTGCGTGACCAGCCTTTTGTTCGTGATTTTCGGGGTGGCGCCGAGCAGGTGACTGTAAAGCACATGCGGATCGTCAGTCTGAAGAAGCACATATATGATCTTCCGCTCGGCTGGGCCATGTCGCTGAAAACACGAGAGATCATCGAGAATCAAAGCGGCCGTTTCTGGGACTGCGACCCCTCGAACGAATTCACGCAAAGCGACGCGGGCAGCGGATCGAGCGCCGATTGCGTTCAACTGCTCGTCGGACACGAGCTGAACGGCACGCTCGGTCCGGCGCTTGATCAGCTAGCCGCTCAGCTACACTATGCGAAGATCATGAAAGCGCGCCCGCCGGCGCAAACAAGGATCACTGGGAAGCCTGCCGTAGTCCGCTGCTTCGCGAACTCCAATTCGTCCATTCGGCTTCCGCAAGCCTATCTTCTGATTCGACTGCTGAAGGAGTGGGACTATTATCCTAAAATCAAAGATCAACGAATGCTGGCTTACGTCCTTGGCACTGCTTTGCACGAAACCAGTGATTTGAGGGTCTTTTCGGAGAACCTTTCGTTCAAGACGTCAGAGCGGATCCTTCAGATCTTCGGCGCTCGGTTCAACCCGACGGACAGAACTGCTGCCCTTGCGGATGCGGCCCAATACGTGATGCAACCGGAGAAGCTCGCCAATCGGGTCTATAGTCGGAGGTCACTGGGCAACGACGAGCCGGGTGATGGGTGGCGTTATCGCGGACGTGGAATCCTCCCGTTGACCGGAAAGGAAGACTACAGGAACCATCAAGCGATGGTGGGGGAACCATTGGTGGACGATCCGGACTTGATGTACAACAACGACGTCGCAACGCGCGTGCTTTTCTCTCATTTTCTCAAGAATCGCTCGCTCGATTCCTATTTCGTCGAAGGTCAGGATGCGAAATGGATTGAGGCGCGGGCAACCGTCTCCGGCGGGGGCTCGGAAGCGACGGAGGTCGCACAAAAGAGCAAGGAGATACTGGAGTGCCTGCCGAAGTGAACGATGTCCCGGTCGGTTGGTTTTCGCGTCAACGATTGGTCGGTGAGCGGGTGGGTTCGGCTCCTTGACAATGGGTCCGCGCGTCGCAGCTCACGGAAACCGCTTAAAAAACGTCCAGATTGTCTCGGCACCGTCGATATCGTGATTCTGCGGGCCGAAGATGAAGTTGACCAGCCGTGAGAACCGTGAGTCGGGAAAGCTGCCCGGCATGCGGTGGCCGCCAGATCGGTCGTGGCCCGCGTCGCCTTCCTCGCAGCCGTTGACCTTGCGCCAGAACGCAATGGTTTTCTCCGCCGACCAGAAGCCGTCGACCGCGAAGCGGCTGGTGCCGCGTCCGCCTTTATAGGGAATCAGCGGATCGGCGGTGCCGTTCATCATGAGCATCGGCACCGGCTGCGACGGCTGGCAGGCATTCGCGAACTCGTCGGTGAAATTCATGATCACGCTGGCCGCCGCTGCGAACAGGTCGGCGCGCTTGCAGGCGAGCGTCATGGTCATGGCGCTCCCGTTGGAAAGGCCGGTGACATAGACGTGCCTGGGATCGGCCGTGCCGTCGGCAACATATTTTTCAATCAGTGCCGCGACAAAGACGACGTCGTCGGTGCCTTCGGGCGGCGTGTGGCCGGCGCGCATCTGGCTCGATCGCAAATCCGCCCAGGCGCGCCGGAGCCCGTCGGGAAAGACGATGGTGAAATGTTCGCGCTTTGCCACGGCTGGCCACGACGTGCGCGAGGCCATGTCGGCGCCGGTCTGGGTGTTGCCGTGAAGCACGATCACCAGCGGTGCGGGCCTGGCGGCGGCAAGCTGCGCGCTGAAGGTGCGCTTTACGCCATTAATCGTGATGGTCTCGGCGGAAGCCGCGCTCGCCCCGGAGGCGAGCCCAGCATCGCTGCGAGCGATCTCAGCAAATGTCGGTTCATGGAGCGCGGCCGGCGGGAAAAAGGCGAAGCCGATCCTACAAAATTGTTCCGGCTCGTGTCTGCAATTGTTCCGGGAACAGGAACATCGCCGTCCGAATTATCGGAATAGTGGGCAGACACTGGAGGATGAGACATGAAATTGGCAATTGCACTGGCCGCTGTCGCCGGCATCGCGCTGGCGATCCCTGCGGCGAACGCGGACGAGACCCGTGGGCCCGGTTGGCGCCGGCGTGACCGTCGGCGAGCACCGTGACCGTGACCGCACCACCGTAATCAAGGAGCGTGAGCCGGCCGAGCACACCACGGTGATCAAGAAGGAGCGTGAGGAGCCCACGCACAAGACGATCATCAAGGAACACGACTAATCAGAGTGGTTGCCCGCTTTAGGGCCGTACCGCCCTTGCGCGCGCACCAGAAAGCCCCGTGAAACCACGGGGCTTTTTTGCGGCGCGCCGCGATTCCTGCGTCTGCAGCGATCCCTTAGCAAATCGTTAACCTGTTCCAGTTTGATACCTTTTCGCCGTCCAGATCGACCCGGAGCCGGTCCAAAGTGCAGCAACGCTGCAACACCTGATTTGAATTTGTTTTCGACCTTCGCCACTGCCTAGACAAAATCATGATCTCGAAACACGCTGGAGCCGCATCACAAGACGGCCAGATTCGGTTTCGACG
>DASYAX010000360.1:0-7819 GCA_036501045.1 Bryobacteraceae bacterium | reverse complement strand
TCCTGGTATGGCGCCCTCGCGGGCTATCGCGGCAGTCACTTTTCCGCATCGGTGGGCCAATTCCCGAAAGGCAATGTGATTCTGCTCGCGCAATCGGAAAGCGCGCTTGCCTCGACCCTCGGTCTGGCTGGCTCGAATGGCGTGGATGCCCAGGTCGCCGTCTGTGACAATCCTTCCGACCGCTACGGCAAGGTGCTCGCGCTCGTTGCCAGCTCCAGCGGTAACCTCGTGCGCCTTGCGCAGTTTGTCGCCCGCAACCGGTTTGTCGAGGATAGCGATCGTCTCTCGATCAGTGCCGAACGTCTGGCCGATCCGCCTCCTTCCTCACTTGCTCCCTCTTGGCCGGAGACCTCGCAGCCTCTTCGGCTTACGAGAGACCTGAGCGGCAATCTGCTGCACGCGAAAATCGGCTATCCCACCAGCCTTTACTTCCGCATCGCACCCGATCTCGATTACGGAACGAAGATTACCGTGCCGCTGCGCCTCGCTTTTCGCCTTTCCGGTCTCAGTGGAGACGACCATATCTGGATCGCGATCCGCCTCAATAACACATTCGTGGCAAAACGCCGGCTCAGCAGCGCCGATTGCTTGAATTCCCAGACGCAGAGCTATCCGATCCCGGTTTCTCTGCTCTATGCGAGCAACACCCTGAACGTCGAAATTAATACCGATCGCTCCGACACCACCGTCTCCGATCCTGCTGGCGTCGACCTTCAGATCTTGCCCGCGACCGATCTGGATCTGGAAAACCCCGTCCACTACGTCCGCATGCCGCGCCTTGATCTTTTTGCCGCCGCCGGTTATCCGTTTACTTCGAAAATCGATGGCAGCGAAACGGCCGTGCTCCTTCCCGAGTACCCGTCCGCCGCCCAGGTTGGCTTGTTCCTCGGCGCCATGGGATTCTTGAGTGCCCAGACGGGCGTGGGCGCCGTGAACTTCGAAGTCTTGAATGCCAAAAATCTGGCGGCTGACCAGGATCGCAATTTTCTGGTGCTGGGAAGCAGCAACGACGAAAGCACATTCCGGCGCTTCGAACGCGGCATGGTCGTCATTCCCGCTGATGGAAACTTTGAGCTCAGCGAAAGACCTCTTCCCTGGCAGGAGTGGTTTTCGCGCGCTTGGCTTGGGCGAAAAGAAGAGCGGCAAAGCCTCCTCGCCCTGTTGGAGCGTGACGGCGGCCCTAAATTCCTGATCGAACAATTCGCCAGCCCTTTCCGCGCCGATCGCTCGGTGGTCCTGCTCGCCACCCGTTCTGAAGCCGACGACCAGCCGTACTTTGACCGCTTGTCCGAAGCCTCCCGCGGCGGCTTTGTCAGCGGCGGCCTCACCGTGGCGGCAGACAGCGGTTTTCGCTCCTTCCAGTTAAGCTCTAGCTCCTACGCGCTCGGCCGGCTCGCCTCATTAACCGGCGTTTACGGTTGGCTTCGCTTCCATCTCTGGATCCTTCCTTTGCTGCTGCTCGGCGCCGCCATGGTCTTGGCCGGCTGGTGGGAGCGCCTGTTGGAGCGCCAAGTGGAACTGCGGCTTCAAGCGATTGAATGATGCGACTCCGTCTTTTCCGGGGAATTCATATGAAGTTTCTTATCTTCCTTTGCAATTTTTTACGAATTGGTCTCACGGCCGTTCTCTTCACCGCGCAAGTCTTCCCGGCTGACGATCTTCGCCCGCCATCGGCGGCAGTGAATTTATTGATTCAGAAAGCACGGTCGCTCGAGGCTCGTGACCGCCAAGACCTCGCCGCGCAAGTTTGGCAGCAGCTCTTGGTCACCGATCCGAACCAGCCTGATGCGCTGGCCGGTCTCGCCCGCTGGGCCAAGCGTAGTGGCCGGAATGAAGAAGCGAACGCCTACCTCAGCCGCTTGCGGCGCGTTGCGCCCGATTCCCCGGCGCTCGTCCAATCGGATGCCATTGATACCGCCCACAAGGCCAGCGGGAAACTCGATGAAGCCGCCATCCTCGCCGCGAATAGCCATTTCGAAGAGGCCATGAAAATCTATCGCGAGGTCTTCGGCACGGCGCCGCCGTCAGGTGGCTGGGCGGTCGCCTACTATCAAACTCTCGCCAACACGGCCGGCGGATTTGAGCCGGCTGTCTCCGCCTTGAAGAAGCTCGCCGCGCTGTATCCCGACGTTCCCGCCTATCAGGTAGCCGCGGGCAAACTCATGACCTACCGGCCGGCCAGCCGTCGCCCCGGTATCGAGCTGTTATCTTCCGTTTCAGGCTCCACCGGTGCGGCCTCACAAGCCCGCGAAGCTTGGCGTCAAGCTCTTATTTGGGAAAAATCGAACCCGGCTTACCTGCCGTTCTTCGAAGCCTATCTCGCCCGTTATGCCGATCCCGAATTACTCGCCGCAAGCACGGCCTTAAGGGGTCAAACGGCCCGCCTGGAGCCGCTCAGCTCCGATTCGCGCGAAGAGCAGCTCGGTTATCAGGCCCTGAAAAACGGCAGCCTGGCGGACGCCGAGCATGAATTCAAGGCCGCACTCGAAAAAAACCCGGCTAGCGAGCGTGCCCACGCCGGTCTCGGATTCGTGCGCATGAAGACCGGCGATTTCGACGACGCGGTCCGGCAGTTTGAAGCTGCTCACCAGTCTGCCTCGCAGGATGTCACGATCCGCAATTCGCTCGAAGCCGCAAAGTTCTGGCAGGCCATGCGCCTCGGCGCAAAATCCGCCGAAGAGGATGCCTGGACCGATGCCGTGGCTCACTACCGCGTCGCGATCGCCCTCCGGCCCAACGACCTGGACGCTAACCGCGCTCTCGGGGGCGCGTTGCTCGCGGCCGGCTCACCAAACGAGGCAATTCCCTATCTGACGAAGGTGGTGCGAGCCAAACCGCACGATGACGATTCCTGGTGCGCGCTCGCCTCCTCCAAACTGAACGCCGAAGGAGGCGCATCCGCCTTGGCTTTTATGCACTCGGCGCCCGAGGCGCTGGCCGCGACCCTGAATCGGAGCATCGAGTGGAGGGCTCTCGAAGCGGCGGCTTATGCCGATGGCGTCGATGACGGGCGTGCCCGCGAGCTCTATCGTCAACTCATCGCGGATCAACAGGCCAGCCTCACCCCCAAGGAGCAGATCCAACTCGCGGGTTTGGCGCTTCATTTCCACGACCCTGATCAGGCTCTGCTCTATGCACGGAAAGCCGTGGAAGCCGCGGGCGATCAGCCGGGCGCTTGGGAAGTCTTGCTACCCGCCCTATTGGCCGCCGGCAGGTCGCAGGAAGCCGAGCGCGTCTACACTCTCATGCCAGCCCAGGCCCAGAAAGTTGCCATGACCCATGCGTCGTTCCTCGAAACACTGGCATCGCTGACGGAAGCAGGCGGTGATCTCGACGGCGCCCGCAAACTCCTCGAACAATCCATCGCACTCGCCGCCACCTCGCCGCGGCAAACGGAGCAAATCTCCATCAAACTGCACCTCGCCCAATTACTCGCTAAGCAAGGCCGGGGAGCGGAGGCTGCGACGGCAGTTGCCGCCCTCACCGAAATGCATCCGCAAAACGTGGCCGCTTGGCGGGCTCGTCTCCTGATTTTGCAGACTCTCGATCGTCAAAACGATATCGTGAGCGTTTCCGCAAGCATCCCGCACTCCGTCGCCCCTCAATTGGCCGCGGATGGCGACATGGTTACCTTGCTCGCACGCGCTCAGGCCTCCGCCGGCGACCCCGAGCTCGGCATAAAAATGCTCGAAGCCTATCTCGCCCGCGACAACTTCTCCAACTCGCCGGATAGCCTGCCCGAACGCATTCAACTCGGCTGGCTGCTATTGAACTCGCCCACCGGAGGCTCGCGTCTCTATGCGGTTCTCGATGACTTGCAGGCCCGCAAAGACCTGAATACCGCGCAGCGCAAAGAAGTGACCAATCTATGGACCACCTGGATCTTGCGTAGTGCCGAAACCGCACGTCAGAGCGGTGACGAAGCGCGCGCGCTCAGCTTGCTGCAGCAAGGCTCCAGCATGTTTCCAAACAACCTCGATCTCGAGCGTGGCTTGGCCGGCAATCTACTGGCTGCCGGTAAAACCAAAGCGGCCTTTGCCGCTTACTCCAATTGGGGGCTCGCCGGAGCCCAGGCCGCCGATTACGCCGGCGCCATCGCCGCCGCTCTGGCAGAACACAACACCCAGTATGCCGATGCCTGGATCGATCGCGCTCTTGGTCTGTGGCCCCACGACCCGAAGGTCCTCGAGCTCGCTGGCGAGGGCGCGCAATCGCATGGCGACCTGAAAAGAGCCGAGAAGTACTGGAAGGAAGCCCTCGCGCAAAGGCAATCGCAATCGAAAGACCAGGCCACCGCCAGCGGGAACCCCGGCGAATCGTCTTTAAAGACGCTGCTCGTCGGAAGCTCCCCGGCCCCTGGGAACCCCGGCGCAGCGCAAACTTTTTCGCCCTCGCCTGATCAGCCATCGCCGCAGCTTCAGCTCTCGAGTTTCCACGGCGTGAACGCACCGCAGCCCCAGGAAGACTTCGTCCGTCCCAGTAGCACGTTCGTGGCCGAAGCGCGTACGCAACCCAGTCTTCACACGAGCTATCTCGCAAATGCCATGGTGGCCCCCGCTGCCCCGGTTGATTCTCTCGCCGATAAGCTGGCAGCGGTCGAAAGCGTCAACACTCCGTACCTCGGCTCTGGCATGTCCGTCTGGGGACGCGATGGCGAGGCCGGCTTTAGCCGCTTGCTGATTCAGCAGTCTCAATTCGAGGCGAGTAGAACCCTTTCTGACTCTCTGCGCGTTTCGTTCCTGCTCTTGCCGACATATTTGTCCGGCGGCACGGCCAGCGGTTCCGGCGTTTCGCTCTTCGGACGGCAAACCTCCGCCGCGTCCTTCGGACCACAGAACGCTAATGGTGTCTCCGCCGAAGCGCAGCTTTCTTCGCAATCGGTCGGCATCCGTCTCGGCATCAGCCCGCAAGGGTTCCTGACGCACAATTGGATCGGCGGCTTTCGCCTACAACCCAAAAACGGTCCGATTACGATCTTGCTCGAGCGTGACAGCGTCAAGGACACTCTATTGGCTTACGCAGGCGCGCGCGATCCAATAACCAATGAAATTTGGGGTGGCGTCATGGCCAACACGGCGTCCATCCAAGGGCGCTGGGGCAATGAACGCTCGGGCGTCTACGTAAGTGGCGGCTACCAGGTTGTCGAAGGGCGCAATGTATTACGCAACACCGGCGTAAACGCGAATCTCGGAACCTGGTGGAAAGTGGCCGCTCTTCCCTCAGGAAGCTTGACGGTCGGAATGAACTTCTCCGCCATGCACTACGAAAACAATTTGCGCTACTTCACCTTCGGACAGGGCGGATACTTCAGCCCGCAACAATACTTTCTGTTCAGCGCTCCTGTTCGCTGGACCGGAACATACGGCCGCCGGGTCCAATACATCATCAATGGCAGCTTAGGCGCGCAGCACTTCGTCGAAGACGCCTCCGATTTTTATCCGACTGACGCTGCCTTGCAGGCCGCCACTGGATATCGCTATCAGGCTCTCGTCAGCACCGGAGCAAACTTCAATTTCAACGCGCGCCTGGATTATCAAATGGCGCCCCACTGGATTCTCGGCGCATTTGCCACCGCCAACAATGCTCGCAATTACACCGCCGCATCCGCCGGCGTCTTCGCCAAGTACACCTTTGAGGAACGCCCAATGAGCTTCGACAACGCCCTGCCTTCGGTGCCGGATTGGCGCGGTCAGCAGCCCTTCTTGCTGTATTAATTCGGTTACTGGGGCAGCAATCCGGCCAACACGAACACCAGCGGCGCATTCCAGTTGATGGCGACTTCGTTCGAAGCGAACGAGCCTTGCAAGTCCAGGAACGCTCGTGCCGGCGGCGTTCCCGCCGGTATGTGCGCTTGCAGTTCCGGATCCTCGCGTGCCGCATCAGGTCCTCCGCTCAACAGCCCGGGCCACGGTTGGCTGAGCTTCGGGTCCGCGCTCGGACGATGATGAATATGCTGCACCGGATGAGCGCCAAGCTGCGTTACATAGGAAAGCGAAAATGGATTGCGCCCCAGCAAGTAATGCACGTTGCCCTCGGCCGCCTCCACATATCTCGGATCGCTCTGAAACTGGTTCGCAATCAGAAGCTGCAGGCTATAATTCGCCGCAACTCCGTTAGAACCCCAAACGTAATTCGCCGGAATCATGCTGGTGCGGTATGGATGGTTCTTGGTCCGCTCCACGATGACATTCGCCGCCGCAATCGAACGGCGCTCGATGTCCCGAACCGCCGCCTCGTCCGGACCAGCTCCAAGCGCGTAACTCCACAGCGCAAACGCGCTCATATTCGAATAGCTGGGCGGATCGTCCACCGCAAGTCCGTCGAGATATTCACCGTAGTGCTTGTCGAAGTACGATTCAAACACGGCTTCCCGGGTCGTACGCGCTAACTCCGCCGCCGCCCACAATTGTTCGTCTCCGCAGTGCAAGTCCCCATACTCGCCGGTCGTAATACCCGCCGGATTGTGAAACACAACGTCTCCGTGTGTCTCGAGCCATTGCCACGCTTTTCTGGCCGCCGTCAAACACTGCTTGGCGTAGTCGGCGTCGTAAGGAGTAAACAAACGCGCCGCTATCGCCGTCACCGCGGCAAAATCCGCCGTGGCGCATGACGTCTTGAACGGCGCGCTGCCTGACCCGATCACCAGGCTCGGCAAGGTGTCCTGATCGGGCGGAATAAACCCGCAGAAATGAGCGCTCGTCTGTTTGTGCCAGACCCCTCCGTCCGCGTCCTGCATGGTAAGCATCCAATCGATGTTCCAGCGTGCTTCGTTCAGCAAGTCCGGTGTGCCGTTGCCGGATTCAGGCAGGTCTAAACGGACGCCGCGCATCCCGCCTTTGCCCCATAGCTCCACCGCCCATAGCAGCGTAGCCGTAGCAATACCCGAATTCACCACATAGCGCCCGTAGTCGCCCGCGTCGTGCCAGCCTCTACTCGATACGTGGCTGCCTTCGCGCCCGCTCGAAGGATCGTAGGCGCCTAACTGATGACAAACATCATGCCGGTAGCCCGGAAATTCCGGTCCCAGGTCGACCGCCGTCCCGCAGCGTTGCCCGTAGAAACTGCGCGCCGTCAAATAATACGCGCGCCGATAAACATCCGCCGCAATGCGAAATGTCCAGCTTCTTCCCACCCCGGGAACATCCAGATAGTAAGTTCCCGGAGTATTCCACGTGCTGAAGTCCGCCGTTTGTACCTGGTCTCCCGAATCCGCATCGAACACCGGCGCGGTCCAGTGCCCCTCGATAACTTTCTTCCCGTCTTCCCGCCGCAGCACGTACGAATGATCATGACCGGCCGGCGCTCCAACTAAAAAAGCAACCTTGCTCGCGCCCAGCCGGTAACCGGCTTGATCCACCTTGATAGCGAGACTGGGACGGTCATTCAAATGCGGCGATGCAACCGGGATCAATAAGCAGACCAGTAGCACGACGGAAAGCCGTGGTGTCAAGTCGTTATCGTCGCATACTTCGGGCGCGGCCGTACGGGGCTACGAATTGCTTAAACTTTATATTTTTGGACATACTCGGGCCGCAATTCGCTACCAATCCCCGGCATCTGCGGAGCTAGCACCGCGCTGTCTACCATCCGCAGTTTCTCAATGGTCGACGAAGTTCCTTTCAAGCTTCCGCTCTCCATGTAAATAGCATTCGGCATAGCGAGCAGCATATGCATGTCGGTGGGACCGCCGCCGTGACTCGCCACCGGCAGCCCGAATGCATCCGCAATCGCCGCAATTTCCATCCACTCGGAAACACCGCCCGCGCGCCGCCCATCCGGCTGCACCACATCCACGCCATGCCGCGAGATCAAATCGCTA
>DASYAX010000359.1:0-6324 GCA_036501045.1 Bryobacteraceae bacterium | reverse complement strand
CGCGATGCTTGCGCCAAAAGCCGAAGTGAGCATGTTCCCCTGGAAAGAACCCAAAGAGCGAATCCCGCTGGCAGTGCGCCAGATTCATTCGTTCCTCCGCGCGCATCAGCCCGCTTAGATTTTGTGGGGCAGCGCTTCGGCGCTGCGGGCTGGCCTTCCGGCCGGCCCGATTTTGCATTTTCTCAGGAACGAACGCAGCGCTCCCTCGTATATCGTTTAGAAAGAGAATCAAATAATGCGAATTACGGTCCTCGCCTGTCTGCTGATCCCCGCATGCGGCGCCGCATATGCGCAAACCACTCCCGAATTTGAAGTGGCTTCGGTCAAGCAGCTCGATGAGTCCCTGCGGCCGGGGACCCCCGACCTTTCATTCGTCGGGACGTCGGGCAAGCCATTTAAGATTGAGGGTCACCGCGTTACCGTAAGAGGCACCGCGCGCACGCTGATTGCCGACGCTTATGCCGTCAAAGACTACCAGGTCACAGCCGCGCCAGGTTGGGCCGACGCGCTGATGTACGCCATCACGGCCGCTACTCCCGGCGATGCCGTCGCTACGCAGGATCAGGTCCGGCCAATGCTGAAGTCTCTCCTGGCGGACCGATTCCAGTTGAAGCTTCACACCGATACCAAAGAATTGCCCGTATATCACCTGACGCAGCGAAAAAAGAGCAATCTGCTGAAGGAGGCCACGCCTGACGAAAGTTTCAGTTGGAACCTATCACAGACACCGGGAGGGACGCTGCGAAGCAAGGCCACCAAAGAATCGATCGGGGACTTCGTCCGGCTCGTCGGAGTTTCCGCAGACCGGCCGGTGGTCGACAAGACAGGCCTTACCGGTGACATCGACTATGACATTCTGATCACGCCACCGGCGAGTAAGAGCCCGGATGACGTCAATCGGGAAATCATCTATGCCGTGATCGATCAACTCGGGCTGAAGCTGGAGCCTGCGAAAGATCCCATCGAGATTCTGATCGTGGACCAGATCGCCAAACCTTCCGGAAATTAATTAACCAATGTGGGGGGCAGCCTTTCCAGTGTTCATTCGCAGAGTAGTGGGCAGGCCTTATTCCCCCACGACGTGACAGCCGCGGGTCAGGGGGTTCTGCGCGGCGTCTATGGTTTTGTGGCACGGTCCACTCTAAAAGTGAAGCGCGGCAGTGCTCAGGATGGGGTCGATGAGGATACGTGGTTATCCAATCTGCGTGATTCGTCCATCTTCTTTCACATTCTATTTTTCCGACATTCCATCGGGATCCTGATAGGCGGCCAGATCGCCAATCATTTCGCTCCGATTTTCCACCATGGTAGAATTTAGGAAGAAGTATGCCGGCACTGAATATAAAGGACACCCAGGTTCACGCTCTGGCCGAGGAACTCGCGCGTCGCACGCATAAATCCCTCACAGAAGCCGTCAGAGATTCCCTCCGTGAGAGCCTCTCGCGTCAAAGCTCCCCCCGGACTACCGAGCGCCAGGTCGAGAGGGTAATGAGGATTGCATCACGTATCGCTTCGCTGCCGATCCTCGACGCTCGAAGCCCGGATGAAATTCTCGGATATAACAGCATCGGCGTTCCGGAATGATTATCGATTCCTCCGCGATTCTTGCGATTGCTTTTCAGGAGCCGGAAGCCTTGCGTTTTGCCGCTGCGATTCTCGAATCGGACCGTCGTCAGATGTCGGCTTTGAATTGGCTCGAGACAATGATGGTTGTCGAAGCCAGATTCGGCGCGTCAGCCGCCGACGATACCCTGCTCATGCTTCAGCAACTGACGATCGGGATCGTTGCATTCGATGCGTCCCACATGCAGGAAGCTCACGAAGCGTGGCGTCGATATGGAAAAGGCCGTCACCCGGCGGCTCTCAACCTGGGCGATTGCTGTGCTTACGCCGCATCAAAAATCGAAGACGAGCCCCTCCTGTATAAGGGCGCCGATTTCGAGAAGACCGATGTCGTGAAAGCGGCTTGGTAAGCAGACTTCAGTATTGTTTTCCTCGGCTTCGGACTTTCGGCAGAATACCGAGCACTTGCAATCCGCCGGGCCAACGCGAGTGAAAGCTGGTTATTGACCAGAAATGTCACGCCGAGAGCAGGACGGCATGATCGGTCTGTCTGGCCGCGTATTCAATCACACCCCGAATGTCTTCGCCCGCAAGATAATGTCTTCGCCCGCAAGATTAAGGATAGTCTGCGAGAATCTCGTCATTACTTGCTCCGGAACCAAGCAGTTCCAGAATATCCGTAACGCGGATTCGCAAGCCACGAATACAGGGCTGGCTGGCCACTACATTGGTTCGGATTGAACGTAATTCGGGCCAAGTGTTCTGGTCTCATTCGAGTGCCGTTCCTTTAGTTTAATCCGTTTCGCCGGGTGCCATTTGTTAATAACAAACATCGACAATCTTAGCTATCGACGCTGGGGTAACGGCAGGGAGAACTGTCGATGAACGTATCGCTCACCCCGGAGCTGGAAGAATTCGTCAGTGCCAAGGTCGGATCGGGCCGCTACAACTCGGCGAGTGAAGTCGTCCGCGAAGCGCTCCGGCCTCTGGAGGAACACGATTCTGCCCGCGCCGCCCAGTTGGCGGAATTCAACGGCGAACTTGGCCGCCGCCTTGTATCCCTCGGTCGCGGCGAGACCGTCGACCCGGTCGAATCCCGCGCCCGGCTGCAGCGCAAATCCGCCGAGCGCCGGAAACCGCGGGGGTGAGCGGCTACGTCCTCAGCGTCGATGCAGACTTTGATCTGGACAATAAACAGGCCGTCTCCAAGTACACAAAAAAAACGGAACGAAGTAGCGGCCCACATCAGAAAGAAGAAAGGCTCCTGAACCGGCACTCCTGCGGACTCTGATGGCAGACGAGCAGCGAGCGCAAAGACTGGGGCCGGGAATTTCGGCGGCGCTTCGTCCGCAGAGAAGCATGGCTGGCGCTTATCAGATCGTCTTCACCGATGACGACCGTATCCGGCCATCACGGCTTATCACCGGTACGCCAAAATGCATCGCGGTAGCAGCTACGATCCGGTCGGGCATATCCGGCACATCGGCGCGGGAGACCTTCAGCATGGCTTCCACAATCTCGCCGTTGAACGGCGCTTCTTCGATCACATATTCCGGATCGGCCAGCGCGCTTTTCAAGTCCTCGTATGCCGATGCGGGCAGCCGGTTCTTTTCGATCAAATAGACGATCTCCGCCAGACTGATCGGCGAAATCACGATATCCTGACCGGTTGCGGCGGCGTCATCCATGAAAAGCCGCGCTGTGGCTGAGAGCGTGGGATTTCTTAGTAGATACCAAAGGGCAGCGTGCGTGTCGGCAACACCCGCAATCACGGGGCAAGCTCGCCAAAACCGCTAAACATCTCCCGCCGGTTCTCGTCGATCTCTTCTTCCGTAGGGCCGGGGCCGTATTGGGCAAGCAGACCGTAAGCGGATTTCTTCGGCTTCAGAGATTCCCCTGCGGACTGTTCAGGCATTTCGCCGGGGTGCTGGCTATGGAGCGCTCGCGCGACGATCTTGCTGAGATAGCGTTCCGGTGGCATGTGTGCCGCCCGCGCCTGCGCTTCGAGGGCAGCGGCGTTTTGCTCCGACAAATCAATGGTCACATTCATAACCTGCGCTCCGAATCTCAGGGTAACGCCACAGGGTACCGAAAAACCGGGTCCGTGGCAACTTCAAAAGCTTAACGCTCGCGTCGGTAAAGGCGCGCCGAACTGGTCGCTATTACATGGCTGAAAATCCCGATTTTAGGTTCTTCCCGAAGGAAGTGAAGAGCCGGTGACAGCCATCTCGCTCAACCGAATCAACCACTTAACACTCCAGCTCTCTTTCCTCCTGCTATAACGTAGCCGGAGAACCTTATGACGTCACCATCTCAACTCGCAGCAAATCGTCTCAACGCACAGAAATCCCAAGGTCCTGTCACGCCGTTGGGCAAATCCCGTTCTGCCATGAACTCCCTTCGCCACGGCCTAACCGCACGCGTCGTCGTGCTTCCTACTGAAGACATGGGCGCATATGAGGCTTTCTCCCAGGAAATCGTCGACAGCCTTGACGCTCAGACTCCCGTCGAGCGCCAATTCGCTCAGACCATCGCCGACAATCAATGGCGCATCAACCGCATCCGTTCCATCGAAGATGGCATGCTCGGCCTCGGCCGTTACGAAGATACCAACGATCTCGACATTTCCAATCCCGAAGTCCGTGGTGTGATGACCGCAGCCCGCGCGTTCCGCGACCATTCGAAAGCCTTCGTCAACCTGAGCATCTACGAGCAGCGCCTGCACCGCACGATCAAGGAAACCTTTCGCCAACTCAAAGAACTGCAGGCGGAGCGTCGCGCGAACGCGGAGCGTGAAGAGATTGAGCGCGAGAGCGTGAAGGATAAAGAAGAACCTAACATCCCACAAACGAAAGACTTGCCCACTCCCACCGCCGGAAATGGGTTCGTTTATGCGAGCCCTGAAACAGCCTTACAATCCACTCCTTCAGACCCCCTCGAATCCGCCCCAATCGCCCCAGACGCCGCCTTCGCTCTCCCTCAAACCGACTCTTCCCCCTCCCAGCCCTCCTTGCCATGCGCCGCGTAATCGGTCGCACAGTAAACTCATTAAGGAAACAAGGAGAACTATATCTATAAATGGAAGCCTTAAAGGGAGTCCGCATTCTCGATATGACCCACGTGCAGGCCGGGCCGACGTGCTCGCAGTTGCTTGCCTGGATGGGTGCGGACGTGATCAAGCTCGAGTCGCCCGTCGGCGATGCCACCCGCGGTCAGTTGCGCGACGTGCCCAATGCCGACAGCCTTTACTTCACGATGCTGAACTGCAACAAGCGTTCCATCGTCATCAACATGAAGTCGCCCGAAGGCAAGGCCGTTTTTACCGAGCTGCTGAAAAAAAGCGACATCCTCATGGAGAACTTCGGCCCCGGCGTGCTCGACCGCTTCGGCTTCGGTTGGGAGCAGGTTCACGCCATCGCTCCGCGCGTCGTGATGGGTTCGATCAAAGGCTTCGGCTCGTCCGGCCCCTACTCCGATTTCAAGGCTTATGAAAATGTCGCCCAGGCAATGGGCGGCGCGATGAGCACCACTGGTTCGATTGACGGTCCGCCCTACGTTACCGGCGCGCAGATTGGCGATTCCGGCACCGGGCTCCATCTCGCCATCGGCCTGCTCGCCGCGCTCCACCAGCGTGACCGCACCGGCGAAGGCCAGTATGTCGAAGTGGCCATGATGGACGGCGTGATGAATCTGTGCCGCGTGAAATTCCGCGATCATCAGCGCCTCTCGCGGCAGGAATTGTCCGAGTACTCAGTGCCGACCGCCGGCCTCACCACCGCCCCACGCGCAGGCAACGATTCCGGCGGCGGCCAGCTCGGCAACGCCATCAAGTGCAGGCCCGGCGGACCCAACGACTATCTTTATGTAGTCGTCCAGGAGGCCGTATGGGAACCGTTGGCCAAACGCATCGGTCCCGATGTCGGCCATCCCGGGTTGGCGGCCGATCCGCGCTTCGCCAAAATCGGCGACCGTCGTAAAAACCAGAATGAAGTCTGGAACCTGCTCGAAGAGTTCGCGAAGAATTACACCAAGCGCGAGTTGATGGCCGTTATGAACGAGCTCGACGTTCCCTGCGGGCCCATCATGTCTACCGAGGATCTGGCCAATGACGAGCATGTTCGCGGACGCGACATGTATGTCGAACTCGATCATCCGCAGCGCGGCGCCTGGTACAACGTCGGCATGCCGATTAAGCTCTCGGCATCGCCCGCTAAAGTCAAACGGTCGCCCACGCTCGGCGAGCACACAGATGAAATCCTGAAGGAAGTACTCGGCTTGAGCGACGCCGAAATCGATGCCAAAAAGCAGGCCGGCGCCTTCTCCGCCCCCCCGAAGAAATGAGGTAACACAGCCTTCAGCCTGTGTGTTTTGCTTTCTTGTGGGGCAGGTTGATAACCTGCGCGCGATTGGTAATCGCGCCATTTCGAGGACAACTATGAAAATCGCAATCGTCGGGCAACAGGATTTCGGCAAGGCGGTCCTCGAAGCCTTTCTCTCTCGCGGCGATGAAATCGCAGCCGTATTCTGCGCGCCGGAAAAAGAAGGCGCCAGACCGGACGCCCTCCGCGTCGCCGCGAAAGAAAAAAGTCTCCCGGTCCACCAAATCCAGTCCCTTCGCGATCCGGAAGCGTCACGGATCATGCGCGCGGCGGGTGCCGACATCGGCATCATGGCTTTCGTGCTGCAGTTCGCGCCGGAGGAATTTGTGAGCATTCCGAAGCACGGCACGATTCAATACCATCCGTCGCTGTTGCCGAAGTA
>DASYAX010000358.1:0-4692 GCA_036501045.1 Bryobacteraceae bacterium | reverse complement strand
GTGAGCTCCGCCACGCTGCTGCGGTAACCGTTTGCCACCGCCAGGCCGGCTGCGTCGTCACCGCTTTTATTAATGCGGTAGCCGGAGGTGAGTTGTTGAATGGTATTGCTTTGGGACTGATTGTTGATGTTTAGATTTTCCTGCGCGATCAGCGAGTCGATGTTGGTTTGGAGTGAAATCATTACGTTCCTATTTCCTTTTCTGGCCTTGCCTCACGGCTCCTTGTCGGCCTTCACAAACCTTGTCGCACGTCTCGGGCCGAAAGTTTAGTTTTTTTCCGTACCGTCTCCCGTCCCCTTAGGGACTACGCCATGGGATACGTCAAGGGCCGCCCTTGTCCGCTGTGGGCGCAGGCGGCGGCTGGCCCGGCTCGGCCCGCATGCCGAAGTCGCTGACGATGACAATATCGACGCGCCGGTTTTTTCGCCGGCCCGCCTCGGTGTCGTTCGAATCGGCCGACAGCGTGTCGGCATAACCCACCACTGCCATGCGCCGGCGATCCACGCCATAACGCTCGTTGAGCAGCCGCAGCATCGCGATGCTACGCGCCGCCGAGAGTTCCCAATTGCTGCGGAAGCGCGCATTATTAATGGGTAGCGAATCGGTATGCCCCTCGAGCCGCAGCGCATTCGGCAGTTGGTTCAGCACCGCCGCGACTTTCGCGGTGGTGGGATACACGCGCTCGTCGATCGTGTCGCCGCCCGAGGGGAAAAATACCGCCGCATTGAGCCCGATAATGATGCCCCGCTCCTCGACGTGAACTTCGACGGAGCCCTGCTCGATTTCGCGGGCAAGCTTGCTGCGCAACAGCTCGCCCGCCGCAGCTAAATTGAGCGCGTGCGGAAAAGCGGCCAGTTCGGGCGTTTTTTCGGGCTGGGATAGAGCCGGTCCGCGCAGCATGGCGTTGCCGCGTCCTTTATCGTCCACCGTTCCTCCCAGGATGGCCGCGACTTTCGGCGGTGTGCTGCCTTCGTGCAGAGCCTTTTGCACCGCCTCGGAAATCTGTTTGGCGCGCGTCTTATCGGTTTGCGTCGAGGCGAACATGACGACGAAGAAGGCAAACAGCAGCGTGACCAAATCGGCATAGGAAACCAGCCAGCGGTCGTGGTTTTCCCTGGCGGCGCTTTTTCGTCGTGCCATGCCGTCTTACCGGGCGGCAGCCGCGCTGCTTGCCGCTCGCGAACGTTGCGCGGCGGGGCCGGCTTCCCGGGCGCCGTCAGCCGCCTTCTCCAGAAAAGCCTCGAGTTTGCTCTCGAGCAGCCGTGGATTCATTCCCTCGGCGATGCCGATTACGCCCTCAAGCGTGAGCTCCTGGAAGTGCAGCGTTTGCTCCAGCCGCGCTTTGAGTTTGTTGGCCGCCGGCAGCAACACCAGGTTGGCGAGCGACACCCCATAGACGGTGGCGACGAAGGCTACCGCGATGCCGTGCCCGACCCGCTCGATGTCTTCGAGGTGCTTCATGACCTGGATCAAACCCAGCACCGCGCCGATGATGCCGATGGTCGGCGCGTAGCCCCCCGCCGTCTCAAATACCTTCGCCTCCGCTTCCCCGCGCCGTTCGGCAACGCCGATTTCGAGTTCCATGATGCGCCGCAGATCCTGCAGATCAGCGCCGTCTACGGCGAGCGACAACGCCTTGCGGAGGAACGGATCGGATAGCTCTTCGGCCGCCTGCTCGAGCGAGACAATACCGGTGCGGCGCGCCTGCCGCGCGAGTTCGAGTAGCCGCGCGATGACGGCCGCCGAGGAAGGGGTACTCTCCCAAAATAGGTCCTTGACGCGCCTGCCGGCCGCCCACAGCAGCGGCGTCGGCGTGGTCACCATAACCGCCCCGGCCGTGCCCAACACCACAATCAGGGCAGCGGTGAATTGCAGAACGTCGGTGACCTTACCCCCTTCGAGGTACAAGCCGCCCAGGATGCCCGCCGCCGACAGCAGTAGACCGGCGAAGGTGGCGAAATCCGCTTTCTTACGGGCGCGCCCGTTAGCTCTCGCCATCGCGCTCCCCCGGCAAGCGGACTTCCGGGCTCGCCCGAATCCCCTGGCCGCGGCCCAGACACAGGCAGGCCGAAACGCCGTCCAAGACCGCGCGCCGGAATTCGACCACCCGTCCGATTACCTCATCGGCGGTTTCAAGCACCAGGATTTTCTGACCGGTCGTGAGAGCGATGACCGTGTCAGGCGTACTCTCGATATGCTCGATGAGATCCGAATTAACAACTACCGGCGTTTGGTTCAGGCGCGTCAAACGGATCATATCTATCTATTCGGCAGATCCGCTCGCGGGAATACCTCTGCGCGTGGCAGCCAGCCGCTGCCGCGCCCGAGGGGAGAAAAAATCCGGCCGCTTTCTGCGCTTAGGCGGCGCGCTGGCTCAGGTGTTCGAGTAAAGAAAAGCCCGCGTTGAGGCCCTGCGAGGGCGCCAGTTCGCGCTGCGTCCACGGCTGCCAGTCCGAAGCCCGGCCAGCCCCCCCCGCTTCCGCGCGCAGGCGTTCGATTACGCTTTCGAGTACTTCCCGTTGTTCGTCTTCCAGGTGATCGAGCGGCATCTGCCGGCGGCAGGAGCGCAGCGCGCTTTCCAGTTCGCGTTCAAAGCCGGCCGGATCGGCCACGTTCCAGGCTTTTAAGATCTTTTCGGCGTGTTGCGCGACATTCATCGGACGCAATCTCCTCTGCTGCCTGTATCGCAAAAGCGCCGGACTTTTTCAGAAAAACCGTACGTTAAATAAAAATTTGTGGGCAAAAGCTACAGACCGGCAGAGAACCCAGCCGGGCCGGACACCTTAGCCCAGGTAGCTAAACAGCGATTTCACGTCCAGGCTGGCGTGTGCCGCTAGCGCCGCCTCGAGCGCGGTCTGATCGGTGGTGAGTTGGGTGGCCGCCTGCGCCACGTCGGTATCGCGCAGCGAGCCGAGTTCCGCCTGCAGGTTCGTAAGGGTGGCGCTAGCGTCCGTTTTCGCCTGCTGAATCCAGGCCTCGGTGTTGCCGTTATTGGTGGTCGCCAAACCCAGCGTGTTCACCGACGCCTGTAAGGACAGGGCGGCCGTCTGGGTGGCGGTTTGGTCGTTGTTGGCGAGTGCCTGGCCCAAGGCGTAGACGTTTTGGAAAATGTTGCCCGCGGCGAGCGTGCCGTCCGGGTTTCGGGCGTCGAAAATCTGCTGGGCGGTCTGGCCGGGAACGATGGTCGAGCCGGCCGCGTTCGCAATCGTCGCCGTGCTCCCGGCGGTGTTGTTCTGCACGACCCCGCCTGGCAAGCTGGCGCTACCCGGAGTGCTCCAGCTAAAGGTGTACGGCTGGGTGCCGGGATCGTCGCCGCCAAAGATATATTGGCCCTGGACGCTGGTGTTCGCGATGCCCACCAACTGCTGGGCGATGTTTTCGACCTGCTGGCCCAAGGTGGCGCGCGTCGCCGCTGTGGCGGTGCTGCTGGCGCCCTGGGAGGCAATCGAAATCAGTTGATCGAGCAAGGTCGAGGCGCTGGCAAGCGCTCCATCGGCGCTGCTCGCCACTGTCCCGGCCAGATTCAGATTGGTCGCAACCTGGGTCGTTTGCTCGATCTGGTTCTGATAGCTGAGAATGGACGCAATCGCCGCCGGATCGTCGGACGCTTCATTCACCCGAAAGCCCGAGGTGAGTTGCTTGTTTACCTGGCTGATGCGATTTTCAGTATTGTCCAGGTCGGCGAGAAAACTCCCGTTGAAGGCATCCAGTCCGGCTAGCATTTATTCTCCCTATCGAAAGACGTTCCAGGCGTGCCCATACTATCCCTGCAGATCCTGCATAGTGGTGAGCAGCGATTGAGTGATGTTATTGATCACCGAGATGACCTGCGCCGCCGCCTGATAGCCTTGCTGGAATTCCAGCAGTTGCGTCGCCTGGTCGTTCAGCGAAACACCGGAAGACTGCGCGCGCGCGCTCTGCGCTTGCGTCAGCAATTGGCTTTGCGTTTGTTGCGCCGTCGTCGCGCTGGACGCCTGCTGCCCGATACCGGCAGCGAGGTTGCTATAAAAATCCGTATAGCTGAGACCGCTCAGCTCGTCGGCCGGAGATTGCGGCGAGGCCAACTGCGCCAACTCGCTCGCGATGCCATTGGCCGCGACCGGCGGCCCGGGGTCGCTCGCGGCGAGTTGCGACGCGCTGATCGAGGGACTTACCGCCAGCGAAGAGGCGGCCGCGGTCAATGAGCTCGCGTTATAGCTGAAGAGTGCGACGCCCGCGGCTCCGCTGCTTGTTTGTCCGCTGGTTAGTAGCGTATTCACCCGGTCGGCGATCCCTTGCGCGAGCTGGTTCAAACTGCCTTGCTGCTCGCCGCTGCCAATCACCGAAGGCAAGGTGGCGTTCCGGAACTGGAGGAGCGCCCCGAGCTGGCCGGCGGTAGCGAGCGCGGTAACATCCTGGCCATCGCTCGTGAGGAGCTGCGCGGCGGGCGCGCCGCCGGGATAAGTGGGACTAGGGTCCGCCGCGTAGCTAAGCGCGAGGGTGTTGGCCGTCTGGCCGAGCACCAGCGGCGCTTGGCCGCCCAGCAGCACGGTCGCCGTACCGTCGCTCTCCGTGCGCACCGAAATCGGCGCCAGGTTCGAGAGCTGTTCGAGCGTGTTGTAAAGCTGCGTCTGTAAGCCCGCGTCGCCCGCGCCGCCTTGCCGGATCTCGCCGTTGATGGTCGCAATCTGCGCCGCATATTGATTGATCTGG
>DASYAX010000357.1:0-7212 GCA_036501045.1 Bryobacteraceae bacterium | reverse complement strand
GCTTTGTCAGGAACTCGATGAAGTCGCTGCTTTTGTGCGTGTTATTCACAATCTCTGTCACTTTGCCAGTGTGCAGGTCAAGGCCAGCCAGCAGAGATACCGTGCCGAGCCGCTTGTATTCGTAATCCCGGAGATGACTGGCATAGGTTCCGGGGACTGGAGGCCGGTCCGGAGTCGTCACACCCAGAGCCTGGATTCCCGGCTTCTCGTCATAGGAAACCGTTACGGGCGCCGGTTCACCAATGGCGCCCCTCACCAATCCCTGGTTGACGATCTCCACTTCTTTGTACACGTGCAGAACTGCCGCCATTTTCTGGTCGAACTCCGGGTCCCGTCGCTCCACATAGTAGCGGACCTTATGCGGCTTGAGTTCACCTTGGGTCAGAACCTTGTGCAGTTTGGATCGGCTCAAGCGTGACAGTTCCCGATGGCCGGCCGCCAGCGCCTCCCGACGAACATGCGCGGTGAGCAACTGGTAGGTCCACAGTTCCAGGGCATACCCGAGATCCTTCGGTTTCTGGCACGCGACGTTCTGTATCCATGCAATGGCGTCATCGGAAACCTGCCGGGGTTTGCCCGACCGAGGCAACTCCCCCAGCGCCGCTTCCAGGCCGAAACCCAGATACTTTCGAATGCAGAGAACCACCGTGTTGCGATTGACCTGTCGCGCCGCGGCGTTCGCTTTGTCCGTCATTCCGTCTGCCGCATCCAGCAGGATGGCCGCGCGCACGGTGCGCCGCCGCTCTTCCGTCCGCGAGCGGCGGATGGTTTCCAGCGAGGTACGATCTTCGGCAGACAGTACGAGGGGCGCACGCTTCCGGCCAACGGGCATGCCTCATTGAAACATTCTTGCCCAAAAATGTCTAGTTAATTAGAGAACGAACATCTAGTTCCGGTGGCGTATTGGCCTTTAAAAGTTATTCGCAAATTCGAACCCATTTTTCAGATAACCGCTTTGGATTTCATCAGCGGCTTACCTCTGCCAAGTCCGCCTGACTGAGAGTAGCACTTGTTTGGGAGGCTGGAGGGCCAAGAGCGGCTTAAGTTATTGAAGAGGTTCAGACGATAAATTTCCGCGGGAGGGAAACGGCTTTTTTTGCGTGCTAATGTGAGGACATGGATGCTGCAATCGGGCTTGACGGTCTCTTGGACCCCTTGAGCCGTTGCCTCGACGCCGAGTCCGCGCGGCGTCTGGTCGACTTCCGGATTGATCGGCCGGTACAGGAGCGGATCGATCGACTTGCTGAGCAAGCCAACGAAGGCAATTTAAGCGCTGCCGAACGGGACGAGTACGAAGCGTTGCTCAACGCGGCGGATTTTATCTCGATACTCAAGCTTAAAGCCCGGCGGCATCTGGACCGGATACCTCAGTAGCCCTCAGACAAGATATGGATGTCGGAACACAGCGATTGGTCCGTGAGCGGGCCGGCGAGTGCTGTGAATATGCCGGCTCGACCAACGGCACAGTGAGTTACTTCATCACATCGAACACGTCATCGCAAGGCAACATGGCGGTCGCGACGATACCGACAATCTCGCGCTGGCCTGCCACCGCTGCAATCTTCATAAGGGTCCGAACCTCGCGGGAATCGATCCTGCCACAGGTACCGCAGTAGCGCTGTTTCATCCGCGACGTGACCGGTGGGCTGACCACTTCGTTTTCAATGGCGCATACATAAACGGATTGAGCGATATCGGGCGCGCTACGGTTCAGGTGCTCGGCATGAACGATGCTCGCCGTCTCGAACTGAGGCTGGCATTACCAGAGAGTTGATTTTGACCGGCGACAAGCCGCCTGAAAGGCCGCTGCTGGCAGGAATGCTCGCTCCACAAATCAGCCGAAGTACGTGTTTTCCCAGTAGCCGCGCATGATCTCATCGACCCTTTGGGTTGACGTATTTCAACGCGCGCGGCAAAGTTGCCGTGCCGATGGCCACGTCGTGGAAGCAGCGCGTGTTTTTGTCAGTTTGCGTTCAACGGCTTCGCAATTGCCCGCCAAAAGTCATCATGACGATCAGGCGGACTTGGCTGGTCCTTTTTGCACTACTCGCCCTGGAATATGCCCAAAGACCTGTATACGCTCAGGAAGCAACTCAGAAGCCGGCAGCCGATACCAGCGCGAGCGCAGCAACGGGAGATTCCACACTCGGAGTGAAGCCCGGGTCGCCTGTTCTTAAGGAAAAGGATTTATACGACCAGACAGGATTCGCTCATCCGTTCGTCCGGATGCCGCAGTACGTATTGAGAGATCAGAAGTCCATCTGGACGAGCCCATTTCATACAACCAAACGAGACATTAAGTGGTGGATCCTCTTCGGCGGCGCCACCGGGGCGCTGATCGCGGCCGATAAGTCGATAGAAAAGAGCGTGCCGCCGGCATCCAGCGAGTTCGTGACCGTCAGCAACCGCATATCGGACGTGGGGTCGCCCTATACATTGATCCCTGTCAGCGCGGCATTCTATTTGATCGGAACGGGGACACACGATGAGAAATTCAGGGAAACGGGCCTGCTCTCCTTTGAAACGCTGATCGACACGAGCCTGGTGGTAGAAGCGCTGAAGCTTGTCGCGGACCGCAGCAGACCCTATCAGGACGACGCCAAGGGCCGTTTCGAAGACAATCCATCCGGCAGATGGGGCTCCGGATTCCCGTCGGGACACGCGATCAGCAGTTGGGCGCTGGCGTCAATCATCGCGCATGAGTATCCCCATCCCCTGATCATTCCGATAGCGGCCTACGCGCTGGCCGCGGCGGTGGCAGCGGGCCGGGTGGGAGCGCGCCAGCATTTTCCGGGCGACGTGGTGGCAGGCGCAGCCACGGGATGGTTTATCGGCGATTTTGTATACGGAAAGCGGCACAATCAGGATCTCGGAGGGAAGAGGACGGTTGCGCAGGCTGTGCTGGACCACATCAGCATAGGCGGAATCCAGTAGCAGAGGACACTGGTGAAAACCTCTTTTCGTTGCCGCGTACTGACGTGCGCAGTTCAGTAACTGCTTCGGAGTCCGCGCCCGCCTGTGTGAACCGTCCACGAAGCATGCTCCTCAAGAACATGGCAGTTCAGCCGAAGTACGTGTTTTCCCAATAGCCGCGCATGATCTCATCGACCCATTTGGGTTGGCGTATCTCACCGCGCGCGGCGAACTCGCGCATATACGGCTTGATGTCGAGCACGGGCGTGCCGTCGACCGCATCGAGGCCGACGACTTCCAAAGACAAACCGTTGACGGACATCAGCCGGCAAATCGTGACCCCAACTCGGTTCGGACGATCCTTCCCCCGCTGCGCAAAGATGCCGACACGGGGAAAATCCGGCCGCCGGCGTGGGTGGCGGGATCCCGTCTCGACAGCGGAGTCCGGCACACGATGAAAGAAAAAAACGATCTCGACGTGCGAAAAATCAGTGAGACCCAGGAGACAGTCCGGCGTAAATCGCGTAGGGTCCAGATCGATCCTCGATTGAACGCCGCCCCAAACATCGTTGACGGGTTCCACAACCGGGCTGTGCACTACGCCGACCGGGCTCAACTCAATTTGCTGCGGCATACCTCGATGGTATCGATTTCCGCGGCGGCTGACTGAACGTCAGAATTTCGATCCTGGCTCTTCAGATTTTGGATTTTACCCAGGCGCGCCGATATGCCTCGAGCGCGTCCGAACGGATCGCTTCCACGGGATCGGGCGCGAACTTCCACTGTTCGAGGCGAATCACCTGGGAAACCGCGGGTGTCATTTCGTGCGGCAGTCCCACGATTTCGCGCATGAAGATCGCCCACGCGCCGGAGTCGGGGTGGAGCGTGTTCGCCGTCTTGATGATGGCGTATCCATTCTGCAGCTTTTCAGGCCGCAGTTTCTCAGCTGGTGCAGACATCATTCAGTTCGTGCGGTTCCCGCCACGACCAAGCCGCCTGCAAAAACAGGTTGGAAATCCGGAACCGCATTCCAAACTTTACGCAGTCCGGCAATCGCTTTCAACAGGCGATCGCGAAAGAAGGTACCAGACGGGTACTACAGGTTCATAGATCGCCACGATTGCCGGACGTGCCGATTCGGGCCGGAATATTGCCGCTCGCCCCGGCCTTCTAA
Organism: Bryobacteraceae bacterium; assembly: GCA_036501045.1. Classification (GTDB taxonomy): domain Bacteria; phylum Acidobacteriota; class Terriglobia; order Bryobacterales; family Bryobacteraceae; genus Bog-105. The sequence goes on along the minus strand of DASYAX010000357.1, from coordinate 3,125 downwards.
CAGATTCATACTATTGACCCGTTCGAGGCCCGAACTTAGACTGAATTACCCAATATGAGATTCAGGCCCTGTTTCGCCTCTCTTCTTTTTTGCTGCGTAAATGCGGCTTTTGGTCAGACGCAGGGCGCGCAAGTCCCTGCGGCTTCCAGCGTTCCGCCCGACGTTCCGCAGTGGTTGACGCCGTCGACGGAAATCGATAAGAGTCTTCCCTCCTGGCTGACCTTCAGCGGCCAGTACCGCATGCGGGCCGAAGGATACATGGGCGGCGGCTATTCGCCGACTTCATCCGACGCATACCTGCTCAGCCAATTGCAGCTCAATCTGTCGATCCATCCCACGCCCTGGCTCCGGTTCTTTGTGCAGGGCATGGATGCGCGCTCGTTCGAAAAATCGCCAGCCGTGCCGCCGTTCCAAAATACCTGGGACATTCGGCTGGCTTACGTTGAACTCGGCGATATGGAGAAATCGATGTTCGGCTTGCGCGTCGGGCGTCAGGAGATCATGCTCGGCGATCAAAGGCTGGTCGGCAATGCGGCTTGGACCAACACGGAGCACTCCTTCGACGCCGTTCGGGGCACGGTGCATTATCATGGCTACCGGCTCGATCTGTTCGCTTCGTCGGTCGTCAACCCGGTCACGGGCGCATGGGACCACCACCAGCAGGGCAACAATCTGCACGGTCTGTATGGCGGAATCGATAAATTCGCACCCTACATCACAGTTGAGCCTTACATTCTCTGGCGTCTGCAGCCGAGCGTGAAGAATGAAGAGGGAGTGGTGGCGAATCTGGACGAGAAAGTGAGCGGAGCGCGTGCTGCAGGCAAGCTGCCGCACGGAGTGGACTACGGCGTGGAAATGGTGCGCGAATTCGGCTCGCTCGCCACAGACAACATCCAGTCCTGGGCGGGACACTGGGAAACGGGCAAGACCTTTGCAATGCGCCTGACTCCCCGCGCGTTTTTCGAATACAACTTTGCGAGCGGCGACAAGAACCCGAAGGATGGAGTGCGCGAAACGTTCGATCAGCTTTACCCGTCGGGACACGATCTCTACGGGGTGGCGGATCAGGTCGGTTGGCGCAACATCAAGGACACAAGGGCCGGAATCGGGATCAAGCCGCGTTTGAACGTCACCGTCAATGTCGAATACAACAACTTTTATCTGGCGAGCGCCACTGATGCGCTCTACAATACGGCCGGAGCGACGATCGCGCGGAACACAGCGGGCACGGCGGGAACGCACGTCGGGCAGGAGTTCGACGGATACGGCACATGGACAGTGTCCAAGCCGTTGCTGTTAGGCGCGGGACTGGGACATATCCTGCCGGGCGAGTTTCTGAAAAATACGACGAAGGGCAGCCCCTACACGTATCCGTACGCGATGGCTGTCTGGAAGTTTTAGAAACCTCCGGACAGCCTGAGATCGGGGAAAAAGATCAGCGGCCGTATTGCTGCTGCGGATTGTATTGCTGCTGCGGCTGATAGGGCGCCCGATTATAGTTGTAATTCTGCTGCGGGGTCGCCGGGTAACCTTGCTGAGGGTAGCTTTGCTGGGGGTAGCCCTGCTGGGGATAGCCCTGCTGGGGATAGCCCTGGTTGTAATTGTAGTTTTGTTGTGGCGGTGGATAGCCCTGCTGATTGGTGTAGCAATTTGGATCGGGGTTGCCGTATTGATCCGTGGCGCAGGCTTGCGGCGCGGGAGCCGACGGCGCATAGGCCGGACCATAGCTGGGGTCGTAGCCCGGATCGTACGCGTAGCCGCCGCCGTAGTAGGGATATGGGTAATAAGGATAAGCGCCACCAACGCCCAAACCGAAGTAGAGTCCACCTCCACCGTAATATCCGCGATAGCCGGGGCGACCATACCCGTAGCCGCCGCGCCCATAGGTCTGACCGGTCGAATAGCCGCCGCGTGGCGCGGTGAATGTTCTGCCGCCGGAAAAAGCGCGCGATCCGCCTCCGCTGAAGCCGCCACTCCGACCTGCGAAGGCATGGCTGCTCCCGCCGCCGCTGAAATGGCTGCCGCCTCCTCCGCTGAAATGACCTCCGCTACCGCCGGCGTGGCCGCCACCTCCACCATGACCGCCCCCGCCGCGGGCGAAGCCGACCGAGGGTAATGCCAAAGTGCCGACGACAAACGCCGCAATTGCAAAATGAGATACAAGTCTACGTGAAGTTGCGAAGTTGGCGAGCGTTGTGAGGGGGAGCATGACGGAGGTCCTTTTTCTTCCACTACTACAGACGCCGAAGCCGGCGTTTTGGGTTCTGAGGCCTTCGGATTGTGAATGATAAATAATCACGCGGATCGCGTGTCTCCATAAAAAGGCCAACCGATATACACTGACTTTAAGATGCGTACGCCATGGGTTGAAAAACGAATGTCCGATACAGTCCGGACGCAGATGCACTACGCCCGCCAGGGCCTGATCACCGAGGAGATGGAATACGTCGCCCGGATCGAGAAGGTCGCGGCGGAGTTGATTCGCGCCGAAGTGGCGCGGGGCCGCATGATCATCCCCGCCAACATCCGGCACACCAATCTGGAACCGATGGCGATCGGCGTCGAGTCGAAATGCAAGATCAACGCCAACATCGGGAACTCGGCGACGACATCGAATATCGAAGAAGAGCTCGAGAAGCTGCGCTACTCAGTGAAGTTCGGCGCCGACACTGTGATGGATCTTTCCACGGGCGGCGACATACCCGAGATCCGCAAGGCCATCATCGCGAACTCGCCGGTGCCGATCGGAACCGTACCTATATATGAGGCGCTGAATCGAGTCCGCCGCGTCGAGGATCTGAACATCAACGTGATGCTCGAGGTTATCGAAGAGCAGGCCGAGCAGGGCGTGGACTACATGACCATCCATGCGGGCGTGCTGGTGCAGTATGTGCCGTTGGCGACGAACCGCATTACCGGCATCGTAAGCCGTGGCGGCGCGATTCTGGCCGAATGGATGGTGAAGAACCACAAACAGAACATGCTCTACGAGCGGTTCGACGACATCTGCAAGATTTTCCAGAAGCACGACGTCAGCTTTTCTCTGGGCGATGGATTGCGGCCCGGCTGCGTGGCTGACGCGAGCGATGCGGCGCAATTTGCCGAGCTGAAAACCCTGGGCGAGC